>PUMJ01000079.1 GCA_003551305.1 Candidatus Brocadiaceae bacterium | reverse complement strand
GGTGTAGGTGTAGCGTCCATCGGTCAGGTTCACGTCCTTGCCGAAGTAGCCGAAGAGGACGGCGTCGTGATGCTCCTCTTCTTCACCGTCCAGCAGATGCAGCAGCGACCTGCCGCGCACGTAAGGGGGCATCTCCTCGGCCCCGTGCAGGTTCATCAGGGTCGGCATCAGGTCAATGGTCTGGGTCAGGGCGCCCGTGCGCTGATCGCCTCCGGCCGTCCCCGGCGTGCAGACGATGAGGGGGATGTTGAACAGCTCCCGGTAGTCGAACTGGTAGCCCTTGGCCCAGTAGCCGTGCTCGCCCAGCATGTGGCCGTGGTCGGTGGTCAGGATGAGCACCGTGTCGTCCCACATCTCGTGTTCGTCCATCACGTCCAGCATGTGGCCCAACCATCGGTCGGCCATGGTGAGGACGGCGGCGTAGCGCTTGCGGATGTGCTGAACGGCCTCGGAATCCTCCTCGATGGGGCCGTAGTTCGGCCAGTCGAACAGGTAGGGCCGGTCCCACTTCGCATCGTACATCTCGAGATAGGAATCCGGCGCCAGGAACGGCTCATGCGGGTCGAAGACCTCGACGTGCAGGTGCCAGTTATCGGCCTGGTGGTTGTTCTGCAGGAACTCAGCCGCCCTCATAAAGCACTGCGGCGTGGAGTACTGCGTCTCGTCCTGCATGTCCATGAAGGCGCGATTGACCCAGTTCTGGCGGCGATTGCGGCCGCGGTACTCCGGCACTTCCGGGTCGTCCACCAGCGCCCGCCACTGGTCGCCCTCCTGCCCCCTGAGGAACTCCCAGGTGTTGAACAGGGTGTGGTAGCCCTCGCCGCCCGCCTCGAAGTAATGATAGTGGTCGGTGATCATGTGGCTGTAAACGCCGCGCTGCCGGCGCAGTAGTTCGGGCAGGCAGTCGTCCCAGGGCTCGATGGGGCCCCAGGGGGTCTCCAGGAAGTTCAGCCGCCCGGTCATCATATCCCGCCGGGCCGGCATGCAGGGCGCGGACCCGGTCCAGTGGTTGTCGAACACTACGCCGCGGCGCGCCAGGCGGTCAAGGTTGGGCGTGCGGACACGGTCGTCACCGTAGGCGCTCAGATAATGCCGGTTCAGAGAGTCCATCACGACGAAAATGGTGCGCATGCTCCTGCTCCCCCTGACGTAGTCCCGTGAGGGTTGAGTTGCGAAAAGAGTGCACATTATAGACCAGCGGCCACGGGCCGCAAAGTCGCCGGTCCGCGCCAACCGTGGCAAGGCAACCGGCGGGCGGCTATAGTGGAGGGTCTTTGTCAACGGGCGCCCTTCCCTACGCAGATCACTGACGGAGCAAAGTCCATGCAGTTACTCTTTGGAGGCGGGTTGTCGGAAGAGGACGCCCGGCGGCTCCAGATAATCGCCCCATCGGTGGAGGTGGACAACGCGCAGGAGCGGGAAACGGTTCTCAACGCCATCCCCGACGCCGACGCCTACGTGCCGGGGCCATGGGACGAGGAAATCCTGGCCGCCGCCGTTTCGCTGCGCTGGGTGCAGTTCCGCAGCGCGGGCGTCGAACGACGGCTGCTGCCGGGCCTGGCCGGGCGGGATATCGTGGTCACGAACGCCTCGGGCGTCTACGCCGTCCCGATGGCCGAACATGCCCTGGCGCTCATGTTCGCCTTCAGCCGCGGGCTCAACGTTCTGGCCCGGGCCGGGGGCGGCTGGGACGAAAACCGCAAGAAGGTTCGGCCCCTGCATCGGGAGATGGCGGGCTCAACGCTGGTAATCCTCGGCTATGGCGGCGTGGGTCGGGCCGCCGCAGAGCGGGCGCGGGCCCTGGGAATGCGTGTGCTGGCCATCCGACGCCACCCGCAGGCCGACGACCTCGCAGAGGCTGTCCTGGGACCAGACCGGCTGCACGAAGTGCTGCCGCAGGCCGACTTTCTGCTGGTAAGCTGCGCCCTGACCGACAGCACACGGGGAATCATCGGCGCGGGCGAACTGGCCATGATAAAGCCGAGCGCCGTGGTGGTAAACGTCGCAAGGGGCGCCGTCATTGATGAACAGGCGCTGATCGCGGTGTTGAAGGAGGGCACCATCGGAGGAGCCGGGCTGGACGTCACCGAGCAGGAACCCCTCCCCGATGACAGCCCGCTCTGGCAGATGGAGAACGTTATCATCACCCCCCACTGCAGCGGCGGCTCGCCGAAGACGCACGAGCGGCTCATGGGGCTGATAGGGGAGAACCTGCGGCGCTTCGTCGGCGGAGAGCCACTGCTGAACACCGTTGACCTGGAAGCCGGCTACTGACCGGAACCGACGGTACGCTTGACCCGGGGGCGAGCGGCGTCTATCGTGATTGTTTCGCGGAGACACCATTTCTGCGGGAGTGCGATGCTATGGCAAGCGGATCGGAGAAACGAGCAAAAGGCAGCATCGAACCAGCGCGCGCGCATCGGCTGGTGGACTTGGTTCAATACGCCGACGGTTCGATCGTCAGCCGGACACTGGTTGACAGCGACGAGGGGACGCTGACGCTTTTCGCGTTCGACAAGGGCCAGTCTCTGAGCGAGCACACCACGCCCTTCGATGCTTACGTAAGCGTGCTGGAGGGCTCGGTCGAGCTGACGATCGGCGGCGAGGAGATACTGGCCGAGGCCGGACGGCTCGTGCTCATGCCCGCGGACGTTCCCCATGCTCTGCGGGCGCCCGAACCGATGAAAATGATGCTGGCGATGATCCGCGCCCGGTGACGCCCCTTGCCGGGGCGGCGCAGGACGGGCGCGCAGGCCGACTTCTGACAGGACCGGGTGTGGCAGAGTTCACTGACGGGACGTTCGAAGAAGCCCTGCGACGAGTCACCCGTGCCGCCGAACGCTACGGACGACGCGACGGAGTGACCCTGCAGCCCGACGAAGCCGTCAGGAACTACGTCCTGCGCGGACTCGCCCGCAACCTCATCCAGCACGGCAAACCCTACTGCCCCTGTCGGGAGGTGACGGGCGATGCCGACCAGGACCGGGCGAACATTTGTCCCTGTCGCACTCACAGAGACGAGATAGCGACGTTCGGAGCGTGTGAATGCGGCCTCTACGTGGCTGAAAGCGAGAACACTGTTGACCAGGAGTGACGTTATGGGATTCACGATTGACGTCGGGACCAAAGCGCCGGGGTTCACACTCAAAGGCGTTGACGGAGAGATGCACAGCCTGGAAGACTACGACGACGCAAAGGCGGTCGTGGTGGTCTTCACCTGCAACCATTGCCCCACCGCGGTGCAATACGAAGACCGACTGATCGAACTGCAGGACGAATATGCCGACAGGGGCGTTCAGGTTATCGCCGTCAATCCGAACGAGACCGACGGCCACCCCACCGACAGCTACGAGCACATGATTGTGCGGGCCAAGGAAAAAGGCTTTAACTTCCCCTACCTGCGGGACGAGACCCAGGACGTGGCCCGCGCCTACGGCGCCATGCGCACCCCGCACGTGTTCCTGCTGGACGGCGACCGCAAGGTCGTCTACGAAGGGCGCATTGACGACAGGCCCGACGACCCGGACGACGTCGGACGTCACGACCTGCGCGAGGCGCTTGACGAAGTGCTCGCAGGCAAGCCGGTTTCCGTGCCCAGCACGGTGTCCATCGGCTGCAACGTGAAGTGGTGGGGCAAAGACGCGCACTGGATGCCGGAGAACTGAGGCGACGTCCGGCCCCCCCGGACCCGAGGGACGGATCATATCCGCGCTCCCGGACCCGTTCTCTCCACTCAACGTTCGCGGCGCTCTCAAGACCGTGCGGCGGCCGCTCCGCATCCGGACGGACAGGGCCGCAGATGGCTCGTTGGGCCGCACAGCGAACTCAGCGTGACAGCCCTGGCCGCCCGCGAGGATCGTGCTGAGAAGGGGTGGAGGGCTGCCCGCATCATTCGGCCGGCCGGAACGGACGCAGTGACCGCTCCTGACCCGTGCCGATGCCGGACATGTCCGCCCCGTTCACCGACTTCAGTTCCCAGCCGTTCTGCCCCCGCCAGAACAGTATCTCGTCCTGACGCTCGCCGGAGCTGACAAGCAGGCGGCCGTCCGCGGAGAAGCCGGCCTGCGGCGGCTCCCCGCCGGACGCCGTCGGACACAGGACGGCCACAATGGTCACCTCCGCCGCCGGGGCGGGCCGGATGGTCGTGGTGTGGACACAGACATCGCCGTGTTTGCTCGACAGAGCCTTCTCCTCCACGCTCACACGCGATCCCCGGGGGCAGGGGCAGACGACGTGCAGGTCTGTCTGCCGGCCGGCCACCTTTGTGCGAGCTGCATCCGGGTCTGCAGTGGCGCACAGCTTGCTGTGCATGCGCCAGGTGAACTCGGCGGGCTCCGGACTGACGAGGTCATCCAGGAGGACGATATACTTCCCGTCCACCATGACCCCATGTCGCACGAAGCGCTCCAGCGGCTCGACGTAACACTCTGTCAGATCAGAAGCGAAGTAGTGGAAGCCTTCCCCTGAGCCGTGGCGAAGGAACCGGGCCCGGGCGCCCTCGAACTGCCCTGCGCGGTTGACCGTCACGGTCGAATGGTCCGACGCCTCGACCGCGCCGTAGCCCGGGTCGTTGACGAAGCGCTCCCCGTTGGCCACGAGGAAGAATGTCCCCAGGTCGCAGTTGTGGTGGGACTTGTCGCTCACCCAGCCGCCGTTGTAGACGAACCAGAGTTCCGGCGACTGCCAGACCACATGGCCGGCCCCCCGGAACAGGACGGCGTCCTGCAGCGCCGGCTTCGGCCCGGCCGGAGGCGCCTCACGCCGCCACAGGAACCAGAACGGCGAGGTTCCCTTCCAGGAGGCGCCGGGGCCGCCGTTGTCAGCAGCCCAAAGCAGCAGCTCATCACCGCAGGGCGTCTTGGCCTCGAACAGCGCGTTGATGAGTGCCGACGGTCCCCCCTGGAAGACGGTCGGGTCGTCTCCGTAAAGCCCCCGGAACGTCCGCTCGTTCATGTCGTTGAGGTTGGCGTAGACCTGGTCAGGCCCGTGCATGTAGATATCCCAGTAGCCGGGCAGCCGCCCGGTCAGTCGCTCGTACAGGCCGCGGTCGTCGCCCAGCAACCGTGAGGCGGCCATAACCAGGTAGTCGCTGAAGATGACGCCGTAGCGCCAGTACATGACGCCTTCGTGGCCGCCGCCGTCGGCGAGGATGACCTCGTCGAGGAACTCCTGGCAATGGGGCCAGGCGTGGTCGAAGGCGTAACGCGCCTCGGCATAGACGTCATGGAGCGCCAGCCCCGCCAGGCCGCACCCGCCGTGGAGCACGCCACACCAGTTGCTGATCTTGTTCTCCACCCACCAGTCACGGTAGTCCTCGACGCTGCGGAGGTACACCCGCAGGCCTTTGCGCAGGATGGTCTCCTCCAGGTATTCCCGCTGCTCGCTGGTCAGGTAGTCATGACACCAGTCGTAGACAAGCGCCGTGGTGAAGCAGGCGTGCGCGGTGGGCAGGTCGGCTCCTGTGTTCCACGAGCGCACCGTATGCCACTGGTGGGCACCGGCGTAGCCGAGGGACTCCTGGACGGCGCGCTCGGCGTATCTCTCGTCCCGGGTGAACAGCCATGCGAAAGCGCAGATACCCGCCACACCCGTCGGGTCGAGGGCGCGCCGCCGGACGGCCTCGGAGGTTACCACCGGAGTTTGCAGGAACTGCTCAGCGTTGGCCAGCAGCCGCTCCCAGCGTTCAGCGAAAGGCTCATTGCGGAACTTCTCCCGCAGGGCCGGCAGTTCGTCAGACGACAAGAACAGGTAGGGATGCTCGAGTGAGTCTTTTATCAACGCCATGTCCGTCCTCACCTTTCACCGTAGCAAGATTGGTCAACTGGTCTCGGGTCGGAGCGACTTCCGGCCCGCCATACCGGCCCGCGGGAGGGACTTTTCATCGCCGGTCGCGGCCGGAAGCAGGCTTTTCCGTCTGCGACGGTATGGATACTGGAAGTCTTCTTGCCAAAACGGCACCGACGGCGCACGCAACGCACGACGGCAGGCCGCATAATAGGCAAGCAGGGGGCACGCGTCGAGGGGAATCGGGAAAGCCGTGCCAAGCGGGCGAATCTCAGAGATCAAGTTCCGTGAGCGTCGGATGATCGAGTTCCTCGGACACGCGCCGCCATGCTTCTTCAGCCCCGACCGGCTCCAGGTCGGGCACAAAGCCGTAATCCAGGTACAGTCCGATGGCGGGCAGGCGCCTCGTGGCGGTGTCGAGGTAACACCTGTCGTGCCACTCGGCCAGGCGGTTCATGGCGTAGCTCAGCCCGGCGCGGGCCAGACCGCGTCGCTGGTAGGCCGGCCGCACGGCCACCCAGTGGATGCGCCCGTAGTCAGCGCCCTTGAAATCCTGCGAGTACCAGGCGCTGATGGTGCCCACGGCGACGTCCCGGTCCGTGACTATGAAGAAACAGCGCCAGCGCCGGGCGGCGGGATCGTCGCCGAACTGCCGCTCGAACAGGCCGTCGGGGATCTGGATGAAAGGCTCGGCATCCCTCTGGACATCCGTCCACAGGCCGGCCTCGCTTTTCCGCATGGGGCGGATGCCGAAACCGGAGGGGAAATCGGCCTGCGGGATGTCCCGCATGTGGTCACGCACCATGACCACGGGCCGGCCGTCGGGGCCGGCCTCGGCCACCCGCTGCGCCATGTCGTCACCCATGCCCTGCTTGCGCCGGAACAGCCGCCTGACCGTGTCGAACGCCTGCTTGCGCCGCCGCGGGCGGCTCAGCACGCCGAAGGGACTGGTGGTCACGCGCCGCAGCTCAATGAAGTTCTCCTCCGGCCAAGGGTGGTCCGCCCAGCACCAGACGAGGGCGCCGCAGACGCCGGCCTCGCAGACGGCGTGAAACTCCGCCTCGATGGCGGCGCTCTGGCGGTCCTCACCGGCGCTGCACCGGCGGGCACCCTCCAGCCCCGGGTGGCCGAACTCGGTCACGAGGATGGGGCGGGCGGGGTATTGCTCCCGCAGGCGCGCCAGCTTCTCGGTCCACAGCCCCGCCGCGTCCCGCACGACGCCTTCGTCGCGCCCCGAAGTGCCCCAGCAGGGGTAAGCGTTGACGCAGATCACGTCGTCGGCGCCGAAATCTCCCTTGTCCTCCCACCACCGGGAGGAGACGTGCACGGCCAGTCGCGTCGGGTCCAACGATTTTGCGAGCTCCACCAGTTCGGCGTTCCCGGCGGCGACCTCGGGCCGCTCCTCGTGCGTCTCGTTGCTGACGGACCAGAGTATGACCGAGGGGTGGTTGGCGTCCCGCCGAATCATGGCCTCCAGTTGCCGCCTGGCGGCCGCGAGCTTGCGGGCGGCGTTTTGCTCGCCTTCGGCCAGTCCGTCCCACCAGTAGAGCGGTATCTCGGCCATGGCCAGCAGGCCGATTTCGTCGCAGAGGTCGAGTTCCCCGGGCGAGTGCGGATAGTGGCAGAGCCGGACGAAGTTCGCCCCGGCCTCCTTCATCCGCTCGAAGTCCCGCCGGGCAGTCTCCAGGTCCGTGCACATGCCGCAGCGCGGGGAGTCCTCGTGGCGATTGAACCCGGTGAGGAACAGGCGCTCGTCGTTCAGCAGTATGCCGCTCTCCGTGACTTCGACCTGCCGGAAACCGAAACGTACGGAGACGGCGTCAGCGATGGCCTGCCCCTCCAGCAGTCGCACGCGGGCGGTGTATAGCCCGGGCTCATCGGGGGACCAAGGCCGCACCTCCGGCACGGCGCCGGCGAGGGAGATGGCCCGGTTCCGGCCGGGATCCACCCGGACGGGTGCGCTTGTGAAAGCGGCACATTCCTCCCCGGCAGGGTCCTCGACGTCGACCTCCACCCGACAGGTCGTCTCCTCCTCGCGGTCGTTGACGACCGGCGCCTGCAGGCCGAAGTGCCCCCCCATGGTTGCCGGACGAGCCGTCACTCGCGGCCGACCCAGATGGAGAAGCCCGGTCGCCCGCAGCCGCACCGGCCGCAGGATGCCCCCGTAAGGCCGCCAGCCGCGCTGGCGCCCGGGCACATCGCCCTCCCGGCGCGTATTGTCCACGCGCACGGCCACCGAGTTGGACTGCCCATAGCGAAGAGCGCTGCTGACGAGGAGTTCAAAGCCGATGAACCCGTCCGAATGGCCGCCCACGAACTGTCCGTTGACCCAGACGCGGGCGCGATAGCAGACACCCTCGAAATGAAGGAGGATTCGTCGGCCACGCCACGAGGGCGGGACATAGAAGGTCTTCCGAAACCAGCCGGCCCCTTCGTAGGATTCCAACCCCGGCAGGCAGGTATCGAACGCACAGGGCACCTGCACCTGACGCCAGAGCCGGACGTCCAGGGAATCGTCGAACCACCACCGGCGCTCGCCTTCGTCCCGAGGGTCCGGCTGGAAACGCCACAGCCCCGTCATGTCGATACACTCTCGCTCCATCGCACGTCCCTGTATGCTTGCTGCAGGATAGCGCCGTCCCGCCCCGGCCGGTCTCAAGCATCCACCTGCCGGGCGTACCCGCTCAGAATGGCATATCGTTTATCACTTCACTGATGGCCAGCAGGTTGCCCTGCCAGCGGTCCGGCGGCATGTCTTCGGTGATGCCGATGATCACACGGTTGGTCTCGCGGGCCAGTTCGACGAAACGGCGCGTCGTCTCTTTGATCTTCGCGTGGTCGGCCAGTTGCAGCGATGAGGGGAAGTGTATCCAGAGCACCTTGTCGGGCCAGGCCTCCAGCGCGTCTTTGAGCGTCATGTCCGTGTCCGGCGCGGGGGTGAATGCCTCGACGTAATCCAGCTTCGACTCGGCAACGAGGTGCGCCCAGGGGCGGTTGTTGCCGTCCAAGTGGCTGCCCAGCAGCTTGCCGGTCCTGTGGAACTCCTCGGCACACTCGTTCAGCAGCGGCAGCACGTAGTCCCGGAACCTCTCGATGCCCATGACCTCCGGCACCTCGTTGCCGCCGAAGTTGGCGTGGGTTATCGGGGAATCGGCCAGTATGCGGTAGACCTTGCGTCGGTTGCGGCGCATGATCCGCTCCAGCTTGAGCACCTCGTCACGCCGCTCATACCACTCGACGGCAAACGTCTCGTGCCCCATCCACCCCATGATGCGGTGAAGGGGGTTGGAACCGACCGCCCCGCGCAGCAGGACGTCCGCCCCCATCCAGTCCTCGGCCTCTCGGAAAGCCTCGTAGGAGGGCTCGTAGACCTTGTCCCGCAGCATGAACTCCAGCACCTTGTAGTCGTCCGGGGACTTGAAGTAGCGCTCGAGTGTCCACTCGGTGAAGCCCGCCGGCTGGCGCACCTCGCATATCTCGCCCACGGGGGTTTGAACGACGGTTCGGCGCCGCGGCTTGCCGTCCTCGTTGTAGCTGAGGGTCGTCGTCGTGCAGTTGGGGGTACGCGTGGTATAGCCGGCCTGGCTGCGGTTCACGATGCAGAGGCCTTCATTGCGCAGCCGGCGCTCGACGGCGCACTGCGGGATCATGCACTCATAGACCGTGAAGGGGACCTTGTCCGGCCTCTGCCCGTTCAGCACGGCCAGCACGCGCTCCCTTGGTTTCACACTGTGCTCCCTGGAGCTAAAAGACTCACTCGTCTGCGGTTGCTCTTGTGCGTCCGTGCCCCGCAGCGTACC
This sequence comes from Candidatus Brocadiaceae bacterium, assembly GCA_003551305.1. Lineage (GTDB taxonomy): Bacteria > Planctomycetota > Brocadiia > SM23-32 > SM23-32 > B1Sed10-231. The sequence continues at coordinate 23,743 of PUMJ01000079.1, read as the reverse complement.
GACTTCGTGCGTGTCGCCATCAGAACGCCCGGTTGGCCTCCCACAGTTCGTCGGCCAGAGCCCCGGCCGCCTCCATCGTCGAGGCCGAGCCGTCCGCCACGAGGGACTGCAGGAACTTCTCCTTGTTCTGCTCGATGGCCGCGTCCACGGCCAGTTCCACCGTCAGGAGCGCCTTCTGGACCACGGCCCGGACAAACGGCGGCACCTCCCCGATGGCCTCGGGGGCCACACCGGCCCGGGACACAAGGGCGGGGCACTCCAGCGCCACGTCGCGGGGCAGGTTGGCAACCTGCCCGGTATTGGGAAGGATGACTGAGAAACGCCCCTCCTCCCTGCCCTCCAGGCAGCGGAAGATTGAGACGAGTTGCTCATGCTCCCCCGGCTGGCGCTCGAAGACGGACTCATCAAGCGGCCGGCGTCCGAACGCCTGGTCGGCCATCGCTTCGTAGCCGCGGTCACCGCCCTCGATGCAGCGCTCGAAAGAGAACAGGTCCACTCCGAGCCGGCCCTGCGGGTGGGAGCCGTCCCGGTGGAACTGCGGGAAAAACTCGCACAGGTGCCGGTCGTTCAGCACGGAGTAGGCACCGCAATCCAAAAAGAGACGCCGCCGCAGATATTCGCCCTGTTCCGGTTCGTCGGCTTCCAGCAGTTCCCGCAGACGCGGGAAGGCGTCCTCGCCGTCTACCGTGAACTCCGTAAAGAAGCAGAAATGGTTCATGCCCACCGCCGTGAACTCGCAGCTCTCCAGCGCGACCCCGAGCCGGTCCGCCAGGTGCCGCTCACCACTCTTGACACCGTGGCAGAGGCCCACAATGCCCCGGTCGGACTTGCTCACGGCGCGGCAGATGGCGGCCATCGGGTTCGCGTAGTTGATAAAGCAGGCCTGCGGGGCCAGTTCGCTCACGTCGCGCGCAATGGCCAGCATGGCGGGTATCTGGCGCAGCGCGCGCGAGATGCCGCCCGGCATGATGGTGTCGCCGACCGGCTGGTAGATGCCGTACCTGCGGGGGATGAACACGTCCTGCTCCCAGGCGCGTCGCCCCCCCACGGCGATGGTGGTGACCACGAAGTCCGCACCCGGCAGCGCCTCCCGGCGGTCGAGGTGTCTGCTCAGGTTGATGGGGGCCTTGCGGGCCTCCACCATCCTCTGCCCAAGCCGCCATGCCACCTCCAGGGCGTCCGCGTCTATGTCCACCAGGGCCAGTTCGCAGCGCTCGCCTTCGACAATCAGGTCCGCCAGCAGGCCCCGCGTGAACACGGCGCTGCCCGCGCCGATAAGCACGACCTTACGCCCTCGGTTATCACCCATCTGTCACGCCTTCCCGTGCTGTGTCCGGCCCAGTTCCCGCGCGGCGGCTTCGGCGATGCGCTCCAGCTCATCGGCAAGTTCTTTGGGGGGTGGCTCGGGCTCGTGGGTGTCCAGGATGTGTTGCAGCTTCTGCCGGCAGCGCTCGGCCATGCCCTTGCGGCCGTCCTCGGCCCACGGGTCGAAAAAACGCCGGTCGAGCAGTTCGGGGAACCAGTGTTCCTGCCGGAAGTGGCGCACAGTGTGCTCGTCTCCCAGGAATCCGCCCTCACCGCCGACCACGCGCTCGATGACGTCTGTCGCCAGTGTTTCGGCCGTAACCGCAATGCCGTCCATGAGCCGCTCGACGTAGCCAATAAGCTCATGCTGCATCATCAGCATGACCAGACTGGAGGCTTGGTCCACGCCGCAGATGCCCAGATGGCCGAAGATGTCCGCCCCGGCCGCCGCGCCCATCGCCAGCGTTATGCCCGCCTCCATGCCGGCCTGCGCGTCGGGTATCTTCGCGTCGGTGAGCCCTACGTTGATGTAGACTGGCAGACCATAGCGCTTGCCAAGCTGGACGAAACCCACGGCCATCAGCGCCTGCTCCGGCCCGGCAAACACGAGCTGCGTGGTGCGCATGTCAAAGGTGTGCGCGATGCCGCCGTAACAGACGGGCACGCCGGGGCTGATGAGCTGCGTGATGCAGATGCCGGCCAGTATCTCGGCGTTTTCCTGCGCCATAGTGCCCGCCAGTGTCACCGGCGCCGTCGCCCCCGCCTGCGCCATCGGCCCTATCGAGACGGGGAGCGGAAACCGCGCGGTCTCGTAGAGCAGGTCAATGCCGTCGCGCGGGAACCGCAGGGGGCTTATCGGCTCCAGGAAGTTGTAGGTCGGGGGACGGCTCGCCACCGCTTCCTCGCTGCCGGCCATCGCCGTCAGCATCTCGCAGACGTACCGGGCTGAGGCGCGCGTGTTGAACCAGAAGTGGATGGGCTTGCTGGTGTGCTTCAGCATCTCTTTGACGACGAACACGTCCTGCACGGCGGAGGACACGTCCTGGGGGTCCGACATCGCGCCCACCACGTTGATACCCGGCAGCGCATCGGCCACTTTGCACGCCGTCCTGACGTCCTCCAAACGCGCGTAGCGCCGGGTGAGCGTGTCCTCTTCCAGCCAGGACGCCTCCCCGGCGATACTGTTGTAGTTCCGCTTGCCCACGCCGAAGGACGCCGTCTTTGCGGGGTCACGCCCGTAGATAGCAAAAGACTTGCCGGCCGCTTCGAGACAGTCCTGCACCAACTCTGGCGGTATCCGCACCCGCTCTGAGTCGAAGTCCACCGCCGCCCCGCTGTCGGCGAAGCGCTCCATGGTCTCCCGGTGTGGAACGTGCACTCCCACGCCCTCCAGCAACCGCAGGCTGGCCTCGTGGATGGCCGCGGTCTCGTCCTCGTTCAGCACGCCGATGTTCATGACCCACCCTCCGCAGTCAGGTTGCGCCACATTTCCAGGGGCTGGTGGTCGCCGCTCCAGTTGGCGCCTATCAGGTCGGGATAGCCGGTGTTGCCGACGTCGGCGACGCAGAGGTTGTGCGAACCGGTCTCCGCCACCACCTGCCTGTGCCAGGAACGGGCCCCGCCCTCGTTGAGATATGCCAGGACCCGCCTCCGCTCGGACTGGTGCATCTCGGCCGTCACAATGTCCGGCAGGCCGTCGCCGTTCAGGTCGGCCACCTGGAGGCTGTGGGCGTAGTCCACGGAGTCGTCCACCACGTGCTCTGTCCAACGGCCGGCGGGGTCTGCGGGCACTTCGAACCAGGAGAGCCGGTGGGGCCCCTCCGAACGGACAAGAACTATGTCCGGGCGTCCGTTCCCGGTCAGGTCGGCTGTACGGACGACGGCGTCGGGGGGCCAGTCCGCAAAAACCCGCTCCCGCCAGTCGCCCTCCAGGAGGTCGCCGGCAGGCTCATACCACCGCCCGCCGATGACCACCTCGGGCCGGCCGTCGCCGTTGACGTCCCCGAGGGCTATCCCTTCGCCGGGAGGGCAGGCGAAAGCACGATTGCGCCATCCGTCCGCCAGGCGCTTGCGCACCAGGATGTGGTCACCGTCGTCGCCCTGGGTGCGGCTGACGATCTCGAGCCGGCCGTCACCGTCCAGGTCGCCCATCCTGAAATCATGCGCGCGGGGCTGGCCGATGACGTGGCGCTTCCAGGGCCCGGCGGCGGGGTCGCCGTCGGGGAGCGGATTCTCGTACCATTCCATGCTATCTTCGGTGTACCACTCGCTGATGACGATGTCCAGGTCGCCGTCCCCGTCCATGTCCACCAGCATCGCATCGGTGCTCCAGGTGCCGGCCGGCGCGACCACATGCCGCGTCCAGGCGGGGTATTCATACCAGAGCAGCGGGCCGCCGACGCTGCTGGCTGCCAGCACGTCCACGAAACCGTCGCCGTTGACGTCGCCCACGGCCTTTATGTGCGGATCTGCCGGGCCGTCGGGGTCAATGATCACGTACTCGAAGGGAATACCTCGGGCGCTTGGTACCACATTACCTCCCGGTGTTCCGGCCATGATGCGGACAGTTTAGCGGGGCCGGCGCTGCCGGGCAATCGTACACGGAGCCCCTCGCCTCAGCCGCGTGCAAGAGTCAGCGATCCCGCGTTCCCCAGGCCGGGTCAGTAGTCGGACAGGGCCTTCTCGGCGGTGGGCCTTTTGTCGCACCCGATGATGATGTGGGTCACGCCGCGGCCTTTGCCGGTGCTGCCGTAAGCAAATTGGACGTTCACGCCGCTGTCGGCGAGTTTCTCGGCAGCCTCGGCCAGCACCCCGACCTTGTTCGGCATGGCGGCCACCAGCACCTGGGTGGTGTTGAACGGCAGTCCGGCCTGCTTGAGCGCCGCGGCGGCCTCGTCCGGCTTGTCCACCACCAGGCGTACCGTACCGACCTCGGTGCACTCCAGCACCGAGAGGGCCAGGATGTTGACGCCGGCATCGGCCAGGCAGCGGCTCAGCGCGGCCAACTGCCCCTTCTTGTTCGGCAGACTGACTGAGAACTGCTTCGCGCGCTCCATCGTCCGCCCTCCCAAAAGAGGAATTCCCCTCCGGAGCGACCGGTGATCGCTCCACCACTCTAACGGAATTATAGCTGCCGAAGACACAAAGTCAACGTTTGCCCGGCGAAAAACGGCTCACCTGCCAACTCGCCGCGGACCAGGACGCCGAAGACAGAGGCAGCGGAGAACGGCGGTTGCCAGTCGAGACCTGCGGGTTGACGGCGTAGGCGTGGACTGGTCCTCATGATCGGCCCTGGGCGCCTCCCCGGCTCGTTCGTCACATTCACAAACCCGCGCGGTCCGGCCGCCGGGCCTGTGGATTGCAGGTCTCGCCAGGGTTGCAGAAACAACCCTCCGCCGGTACACTGATGTTTGACGCATGAGGGGCGTACCATCCCCGGCCAGCGGAGGAGATCGCCTTGGACAATACGAGCCTAAGGGATGCTTCGGCCACGCAGGACAGAAGAAGCCGCGCCGGGCTTTCCGTGGCCGACGTGCTCGAGTTTGCCGTGGAAAAGAGCGCATCGGACGTACTCATCACCGCCGGGGTGCCCCCCACGGTGCGAGTGGAAGGCGAGATGTTTCATCTGAAAGGCCCCGCGTTGCGCCCCGAGGACACCCAGAGGCTCATCTACGACGTCCTGACCGATGAGCAGATAACCCGCTTTGAGGCGGAGAAGGAACTCGACTTCTCCATAACTCTCGCCGAGCAGCATCGGTTCCGGGTCAACTGCTACTGGCAACGGGACGCGGTGGCCGCCGCGTTCCGCGTCATCCCCAGGGCCATGCCTGACCTGGACGAGCTGGGCGTCCCCTCCATCATGGAACGCCTGGTGCTGCGCCCGCAGGGGCTGCTCATCATCACCGGTCCCACCGGCCACGGCAAGTCCACCACACAGGCCGCTCTCATTGACATCATCAACAGCAAGAAAAAGGTCCACGTCGTCACGATCGAGGACCCGATCGAGTTTTTGCACCAGAGCAAGGAGTCGGTCATTGACCAGCGGGAGGTGGGCAGCGACACGCTCAGCTTCGCCGCGGCGCTCCGGCACGTGTTGCGCCAGGACCCCGACGTCATCCTGGTGGGCGAGATGAGGGACCTGGAGACGGTCAGCACCGTGCTCACGGCCGCCGAGACGGGGCACCTGGTCATCGCCACCCTCCACACCAATGACGCCGCCACCACCGTGCACCGCATCATAGACATGTTCCCCAGCCACCAGCAGAACCAGGTACGGGCCCAGCTCTCCTTCTGCCTGCTGGCCGTTCTGAGCCAGCGGCTGCTGCCGCGCAAAGGCGGCGGGCGGCGTGTGCTGGCCACAGAACTCATGCTCAACAACGCCGCCATCGCCAACCTCATTCGCGAGGACAAGGTGCAGAACATCTACGGCGTCATCGAAACCCAGTCCCGCCAGGGCATGCGGACGATGGACGCCTGCCTGAAGAAGCTCTACCTGGACGGCCTCATCGAGCGCGAGGAAGCCGAGCGCCGCATGAAGAGCCCCCAACTTCTGGACCGGTAGCGGGCTCCTCGGCGGGAGGACTTGCCCCTATGTTCAGCCTCTACATGTTGCCGCTGACACTGGCCTGCATCCTCGGCATCGCGGCCGCCCTGGCGTTCAACGTCTCACAGGGACTTCGCGAGAACCTGATCGTCCACTGGGTTTACCTTGTGGTGCTGGTCGGCCTGCTCATGGTTTTCGCGGGAGCGCGCCACGCGGCTTTGGAGGGCCCGGGGCTGGCCCTCCACGTGCCGAGCATCGTGTTCGGTCTCGGCGTGGCTTGCTTGTTCAACATCGTGGCGCTCGCCTACACGGCTGACCGACTGCTGCGCGCTGCCGTGACCTTCCTGACCAGCGACTCCAGCCTCACCGTTCGCAAGAGCTACGACCGTGCCGAGGGCGCCGAGAGCCGGGGGGATTTCGAGACGGCCGCCCGCCTCTACCGCGAGGCCATCGCCGAAGACCCCGACGACCGCGAGGCGCGCAGGCGCCTGGCCCGTGTGCTGCTCGAAGCGGGCAGACCCGATATCGCCGCCGAGGAGCTGGCCCGCCTGCTGGAGATGTGCACCGGGGAGCGGGAACGCTGCTCGGCGGCCATGCGGCTGGCGGAGGTACGCGCCGACAAGCTGCAAGACCCGGCGGGCGCTCGCAGACTCTACGAGATGATCCTGTCAGAATACCCCGACGGCGAATGCGCCGACCATGCCCGCGCCAGGCTGGCCGGGATGCGCCAATCCTGAACACCCGAGACGAGAGAGCATGACATGGTCGATGCCGAGACGGAACAGTTCACCCCTGGCCAGACCCGCAAGTGGCTCCACAACCTGCTGCAGGAGACCGTCAGACGCAACGCCTCCGACCTGTTCTTGAAGACCGACTCTCCCCCGTGCATGCGCATAGACGGGCGCCTGCGTTTCCTGGACGCCGGGTCCGCCCCCGAAAAGGCCCTTGAGCACGTGGCGGACCTGGTGCTCGGCGCCCGTGCCCATGCATTCGAAGAGGCTGGAGAGGAGGACGTCGCTTACCAGGTCGAGGGTGTCGGGCGCTTCCGCGTCAACGTCTTTCGCCAGCGCGACGTGCCCGGGGCCGCCTTCCGTCACATCCCGCTGGCCATACCGTCGTTCGAGCAACTGGCGCTGCCGGTCGAGCAGCTCACCCATCTCTCCGAGCAGACCCGCGGCATTGTGCTGGTAACCGGCGTGACGGGGTCCGGCAAGTCCACCACGCTGGCCGCCATGGTCGAGCATATGAACGGGTGCTTCGGCCGGCACGTGGTCACTATCGAGGACCCCATCGAGTTCGTCCATCGGGACAAGCGCTGCCTGATCGAACAGCGGGAGGTCGGCCGCGACACAGCCTCCTTTGAAGCGGCGCTTCGCCACGTCGTCCGCCAGAGCCCGGACGTGATACTGATTGGTGAGATGCGCGACCGCGTTACCATCGAGACGGCGCTGAACGCGGCGGAGATCGGCCACCTGGTGCTGAGCACCCTGCACACGGCGACGGCGGTGCAGACGCTGGAGAGGATCGTGGCCTACTTCCCGCCCCACCAGCACGAGCTTGTGCGAACCCAGATAGCCAACACCATCCAGGGCGTCATCTCGCAGCAACTCCTGGTGCGCACCGACGGGAAGGGACGCGCACCGGCGGTGGAGCTCATGATGCGCTCCCCCACCATCTGCGACCTCATCTATAAGAACGAAACGCGCAAACTGCGCACCGCCATGCGAGAAGACAGCTACTACGGCAGCCAGACCTACAACCAGGCGCTCGCCGACCTTTACGGCGCCGGCATCGTCAGTATGGAAGCCGCGCTGGAGGTCTCCGACCGGCCGCAGGAGCTGAAGAACGAACTGCAGGGGCTGCGGATGGGGTGAGCGCCGGCGGCATGGGGGCCCCTGCGTCAGCCGGGGGCACTCAGACGGAGAGTATCGGCAGGTACTCCGGCCGGTGGCCGTAGGGCGGCCGGAGTCCTGCCGCCACCGCGTAGAGTCGCTCGTGCGTCTTACGCGCCGCGTCCACCAGAGGTCCGTACGGGCGGTTGCAGATGTCCACAAAGCCGATGTTGTAGTTCTCGCCGTCGAAACGGCCGAGGGCCGACTGGTCCGCGAAGGTGAAATAGTGCGCACCGACGCACCACGGCTCGGCAGCGGCCCCTTCCTCGAAGACGCAGAACGCCTTGCCCCGGTCCACCTGGCTGCGCACCCGGCCGAGTCCGCTGGCCGGCAGGCCGACGTCCAGCGCCCCGAAATGCCACTCCCCTATCAGCACGGGCACCCCGAGCTTCTCGGTGACGACTGCGAGGTCATCGGCCGGGGGCGCCGGCTTGTTGTAGCAGTTCAGGCTGAAGACGTCGAAATGCCGCATGCCCGCAAGCGCCCACCGCGGCGGCAGGGTGTAGTAGCGCGCCCCGAGGTTCAGATGGTCCGGATCAACCTCCCTGCAGGCCCGCGAGAGCTCGCCGAACAGGCGCTCGACCATCAACTCGCTGAAGGCTTCCAGGTCCCGCCCGGCGGGCGGCGTAAGGCCCCGGCGCCACGGACCCGCCTCCAGCTGCTCAAACGTGACCGGCATCGTCCAGACCTCCGAGAGGCGCTCCTCGGTGCCATAGCGCTTGCGTAGCCACGAGGCCAGTTCCCGTCGGGTCTCGCTCTCGGGGCAGTTGTGCAGCATGCCCTCAGCCGGGCACTCGCCCGCGAAACCCCACACCGGCTCGTTAATCAGGAAGTAACCGATGAAAGCCGGGTCCTCGGCCGTCTCCCGCAGCTGCCCGGCATAGTCCCTCGCGTCGGCCTTGAACGAATCGGCGAAGACGTCCGGGAAATCGCGGAACACCATCTCGGTGCGAGGCCAGCTCAGGCGGAGCGGGCGCACGTAGGGGAAGCCCGCGTCGGCCGCGACGCGCCAGTCGGACCAGTTCGCGACAGTGTTGAAGCCCCATCGCCTCAGCTCGCCCAGCGCGATACGGGCCCAGGCGTCGTGGTGCTGCTCCCCGAAGGCGCGGATGAAGTTGGCCATATAGTAATCAACTATCATGCCCCACCGCTCGCCGTAGACGGCATCGTACTGCGGCCTCTCGGGCAGCCAGCTCAGAGCGCCTTCCAGCCCCGCGCAGGCGGCCTCGATGCGCGGGCGCACGCAGTCCATGCCCGCCGACCAGAATGGGTGCCCGTCCGGGTCAACCAGCCACCAGCGCTCCCCGTCGTGTTGGGTGCGGAAGCGGCCGGTGGCGTCGAACTGCCGTTCCTTCCATCCACCCCACCGGGAGAAGCCGGCCGGCCACCGGTGCGCGCCGGCGACGGCGTGCTGCTCCCGCAGCCGCTCGGTGACCTCCCGGGGGCTGCGACTCTTGCCGGGCCATTTGCGCCATGCGCTCTGGCCCAGCTCGTCCAGCAGGGGCCCGGCGGGCAGCAGCGGTTCCTCCAGACGCGTCGGTTCCTCAGCGGTGAGGGTAAGAGGGGTCTGGCACCAGCGGACCGGCGTGTCCGACTTGCGCCCCACGGTCAACCGCATCCTGTCCACGCGGCCGGCGTCCACCCGGTCGCCCTGGCATATGGGCTTGAGGCATGCTCCCTCCCGACCCAGGTTCCAGACGTTCTGGTCCGTGGCGGAAAGCGGCAGGCGCACCCGCGCCGCACACCGGTTCAGCAGTCCGAACTGCAGCCGGAATGTCCGCCCCTCCTCGCCCTCTCGCAGCTCCAGTATGAACAGTGCCGCATCGTCACCATCCAGCAGCATGTCCAGCGTGAGCCAGTCTGAGGGGGACAGCGTGCCCGGCTCGCATCGGTAAGCGAAACCGACGTCCGTCGTCTGCGCCTCGTACCACGTGCCGCCCTCGAGAGGAGGTTCTGCCTCCCGCGCCACCAGTTTCCCGATCGCCTCGGCTTTCAGTTCCATGTTCCCGGTTCCGTGTTGAAGCCAGGTGCGCGCCCTTGGTTTCCGTCAAGCCGGCGCGCGTCAGACTCACTTGTACGGCAAGCGGGCATCCCATGCAATCGGCACGCACCAGTCTGCCCTCGGCCCTTGCAAAAACGCGTGCCCTGTTCTACAACCGAAGCCCTCAGAGTTCGCTGACACCGCGGGAGCGAGACAATGTACCACGACTGTCACATCCACTGGCGCGCCGAGACGAACGGGCGGGACGTCCTGACGGCAATGGACAAGCAGGAGATGCAAAAGGCCGTCCTCATCGGCCCGCACCGGACCGAGACCAACGAACAGGTCGTCGAGTCCATCGGCGTCATCGCGGACATATGCGCCCTGGACCCCGACCGGCTGCTCGGCTTGGTCTGGATCGAGCCGACCCTTTCCGAGGCAGCCGACCACGTGGAGCGGGCCATAGCCGACCACGGGCTCGCCGGCATCAAGATGATCCCCGACCACTGGTATCCGTACGAAGAGCGTTTCTTCCCCGTTTACCGCAAGATCGAGGAGTTGCGCGTCCCGCTGCTTTTCCACTCGGGCATCCTGTTCGGCAACATGGACAGCTCACGCTTCTGTCGCCCGGTCTTCTACGAGGTGATGCTGCACTTTCCGAGACTCAAATTCGCCCTGGCGCACATCTCCTGGCCGTGGACCGACGAGTGCATCGCGGTAGGAGGACGCATGCGGGCGGCCTCCCGCCGAGGCGACGTTCCCGAGATGCAGATGTTCGTGGACATCACGCGCGGCACCCCTGACTTCTACCGCAAGGACGCCCTGGACAGGGCGCTCCGCTACCTCGGGCCGGAGCGGCTCATCTACGGCTCCGACGACCGCATCCCGGGGGAACTGTCCCGCTCGCGGAAGGGCGTAGAGACCGACCGCGAGATAATCTGCGGGGATCTGGGCTGGAGCGAGGATGACTTCGACAAGATCGCCCGCCGCAATCTGGAAGACTTCCTCACACCTTTTGAATGAGGTATGACATGCGCAGGCCGGACTTCGAACAGTTCCTCAAGGTCGTGCGGCGCGAGGAGCCCGAACGCCCCGTGATGTTTGAGATCGGGCTGAACGGGCGGCTCATCGAGCGCTTCGCCGACGCCGGCCTCGATCCCGACTGGCGCGGCACGGCCGAGAACGCCTACCGCATCAGCGCCTGGGCGAACCTGGGCTACGACTACTGCCGCGTGGTCGGCTCCACGTTCGGTTTCCCGGCAGGAGAACGTGACAAGCTCTCTTCGATCTCCCTCAACGAGGGGGCCATCATTGGAGATCGGCGCGAGTTCGAGGCTTACGACTGGCCGGACCCTGAGGCGGCCGACTATTCCTCTCTGGAGGACCCGCCCCTGCCTGACGGCATGAAGCTGGTCGCCTGGGGGCCGGGGGGCGTGCTGGAGAACGTCGTGCGCCTGGTCGGCTTCGAGCGGCTCTGCTACATGGTGGCCGACGACCCGGAGTTGACAGACGACATCTTCGAGGCGGTCGGCTCGCGGCTGGTGCGCTACTACGAGTTGTGCGCCGGCTACGAGGCCGCAGGCGCCCTGATGGCCAACGATGACTGGGGCTTCAAGACGCAGACTATGCTGGCCCCACGCGACATGCGCCGCTACGTTGTGCCCTGGCACCGCCGGATCGTCGCGGCCATCCACTCCGCCGGCAAGCCCGCCCTGCTCCACTGCTGCGGCAACCTGGACGCCGTCATGGAGGACATCATTGAGACCATCGGTTACGACGCCAAGCATTCCTTCGAGGACGCCATCTGCCCGGTCGAGGATGCGTACGAGCGCTGGGGCGACCGGATAGCCATCCTGGGCGGCATAGACGTTGATTTCCTCTGCCGGGCGGAAGAGGCGGAGATAACGACCCGCAGCCGCGCCATGCTCGATCGCGCCGCCGGGCGCGGCGGATACGCGCTCGGCTCCGGCAACAGTGTGCCCGAATACGTGCCCGACGAGGGCTACCTGGCCATGCGCCAGGCGGCCCTGGAAGGCTACTGACCCAACAGGATGCCACCCTGCGGTCTTACTATACATGTAGAGCACCATGCTCCGTCATGGCCGGTCGGCCGCGCTTTTCTCGGGGTTCAGGCCGGCCCCCGACTCAGGCCGTATCCCAGGCATCCAGCGGACCGACTGCTATCCCTGTCAGGTCCGCATCGGCCGGCGCGAACACCACCGCGATGCGGACGGCCCCGTCGCCGTTGCCCTCCGGCAGACGGAAGGCGAGTCTCCACGTACCGGCGTTGTCGTCCTGGGGCTTGCCGGGCGTGGTGGAGAGCACCTGCCAGCGCACGCCCGCCGGCGCCAGCACACGCACCTGCAGGGTCGCGCCCTCTTGCGACAGCAGGACGCGATCGTCGTCGAACTCGGCCTCCGCCGCGGTCACGAAACCCCACTCCAGTTCGGGAGCCCCGGGCCTGAGGTCAAGCTCGTCCTGCACCAGCACGCAGCGTCGTTCCAGCATGGCCACGCCGCGCCGGGCGCGCTCGGCGAAGCCCGCGTAGGCGTCGGAGAGGTCGCAGACGGCGAAGGACCGCCCCTCGCCGCTGTGGAAGGCCGTGAACTGGGCCGTCGCCTGCGGGTCCTGGTTCTCCCGGCCGAAGGTGAAGACGTTATGGCTCTCGGTGCGCAGCCGGTAGTAGCTCCAGCGCTTGCTGCTGAAATACCCTGGCAGGCTGTAACGGCCGCCGCCCAGATCGATCGCCCAGCGCACGCCGTCAGCGTCCAGCACGAACGAGCCGAGGTCCAGGTGGCCGTGATTGACCTGGTTGTCGCCTCCCTTGAAGGCCACGTAGAGCGCCCGCTCCTCCCAGCCGCTCCGCATGAAGGCGACATCGGGGCGACGGAAACACGCGTCGAGTGACGGCTGGGCGGCCTGCGTCTCCTCCGGCCACCACAGCAGGTGCATCAGGTCGCCGGAGCGCCCCTCGCCCCACCGGTCAAGCTCTGCCCTCGCGTACTCGGGCCGCCCGTAGCGTTTCGCCAGCCAGAACATCGGCCAGGAGGCGCCGCTCCTCCGGCCGCCCGCGTCGGCAAAGGTGAACGTCAGGCCCGCCGGTCCGACCACGTGGATGCGGAACAGGCCTGTCTCGGCAAAGCCCGCAACATCCGCCAGCCCGAAGTCGCTGCCCAGCGCCGACTCCAGGCACGCCAAAAAGTACACCGTGTACCGCACCGTGTAGCCCCAGTAGCCGGGGCCCTCGCCCCAGGCACCGTCCGGGGCGAAGCCCTCCATCGCCAGCGGGACGTTCTGGATGGCCGTGCTCAGCACTTCCTCTGCCAGTTGAGGGTGCTCGTGCGCCACCGCCAGCGCCCCGATGCCGCAGCCGCCGTTGCAGACCTGGTTCCAGTTGTACTCGCTGGTCGCCCACCACATCCCGTCCTCGACGCCCTTCAGGTAGGCACGGAGCCCTTTCTCCACGATGGCCCCGCGGACCGTCTCGCGCTCCTCATCGGACATGAAGCCGTAGAGCCAGTCATAGCCGATGGCCATGGCGTGGCACATCTCGGCGGTGTCCAGGAAGTGGAACGGGTTCCAGTGAGGCAACGCGGCGCCGTACAGCATCTCCCGCACGCACCGGCGCGCGTAGCGCGCCTCGTCCGTCAGCAGGTAGGCGCCGGCCAGCGTGTAGATACGCCGCAGGTATGTGCGGCACGTGCCGAGCATGTTGAAGCGGGCCGAGAAGTCCGGCTCGGCGGGCCGCTGGCCCAGCAGCATATCGGCCTGCTCGACGAGGCGGTCGCGCAACTCTTCCATGGCGGGCGTGCGCTCTATGCGCTGCCTGAGTGCGGTCAGCCTGTCGGGCGTGAGGACCAGGTAAGGATGCTGTTTCGGCAGATCATCGGGCAGGTTCAGGTCTTCGACGTTCATGGAGAACTACCTTCGAGAAAGGACTCTTCCGTCGTCGCAGAACGGCAGATCGACAAGTTCAGGCCGCAACGTAGTGGGCCGGACGCCCCGCGTCAACGGTATCGCGGCGCGTAAGCCCCCGCTATGCACGCACCACGTACGGGTGCGGCGCAGGCAGCACACGCGCGGAGCTAACCTCGACTTGGTGAACACATAGAACGGCAGCAGCCGTTCGACAGAACTCACGATGGGGTATCGGCTCCGACGTTTGAGCCTCCCGTGCCATCCGGCATCTATCCTCTCCGCTTTTCCACGTGCCCTCGGGTATCGCCGCTTTGAAAGCGAAAAACGTGAGGACGAGGCGCTCGGAGACTCATCCCGGCGGCGTCCCGCCGGGTTCCACGGCGGACTCGAGGGCCCAGATGTCCATGTGCCGGAGGGTCGCCGTGCCGCCCCGCGCGAACACGCCCAGGCCGACGCTGTCCGGTCGCGTGGGGTACATCCGCCCGGTCAGGCAAGAGCGTCCGTTGATGAAAACCTCCACCACGGTCCGGTCCAGGAAGGCGTGAATACGCAGCGTCTCCTCCGCCCCCAGGGTCAGCGGCCCGGCGCGCACACCCCGCCATGAGTCGGCGTCGTCCGCCAGGCTCGCCCGGCCGGGGTCGAACACGAGGCGGCCCCGGGCCCGCTCCCAGTAAAGCAGTGTCTCCTCCCGGCCGTCCGGCGACCGTCGTAGCGCCAGCCCCACGGCCTCCGCGTCGCCGGGGTCGAACGCGGCGTCAACCTCGAGGCAAGCCCCGCCGATGCCCTCGACGGGAACGACTCCGTCGCGCTCGGCCAGTTCGGCCTCCTCCAGGCGTCTATGCTCGCCGCGCAGCATCTTGACTTCAGGCGCGACCTCGACGCCGATGCGACCGTCCGTCCCCATGCTGAGCAGGCGCGGCAGCGAGATGACTCCGCTCCACCCGGCCGCGTCTTGCGCCCCGGTGCTCCGACCTTCCTTGATCCAGCCGAACAGCAGCACGCGATCTCCGCCGTCCAGCAGCCGTTGCGGGGCGTAGAAGAACCCCCCGCCGAGGTCGGCCGGTCGCGGCTGCCCCTCGTCCGGGATGAAAACCCCGTCCTCGTAGCTGCCCACGAACCAGAGCACGTCCGGCGTGATGCCGCCCCCGCACGCGGAGATGACCAACACATGTCGGTCCCCGAGTGGGAAGAGGTTCGGGCACTCCCACATCGTCCCCGTGGGAAGCGCATCCCGACCCCGGTGACCGGCAAGGATAGGCCCCGCATATTCCCAGTCAATCAGGTTTTCGGACCGGTATCCGAGCACGGCCCCGCCTCGCCCCTTGATGCCCGAGCCAAGGGCCATGTGCCAGCGGCCCTGCCGGCCCCAAACGCAGGGGTCGCGGAAGCCCGTCAGCTCCAACCCCTCCGGTCGGGCGCCGATGACGGGATTGCCCTCGTGCTTCGTCCACTGCCTCAGGTCGTCCGAACCCCGGGCGAGGCACTGCACCTCGGGATGCACGCCCGTGTAAATGGCGGTCGGCACCCCGCCGTCGTCCACGGCGCAGCCGCTATAGACACCCTCCCGGTCGTAGGGAGCCCCCGGCGCGAGCGCCACGGGCAACTGCCGCCAGCGGACCAGGTCCATGCTGACCGCATGCCCCCAGCGCATGGACTCGATGCCGATGCCGGCGGGGTTATGCTGGTAGAACAGGTGGTACTCGTCCCCCCACCGGATGAGTCCGTTGGGGTCGTTCAGCCAGTTGCGCGGGGCCGTCAGGTGGTAGCGCGGCCGGTGAGGGTCCCCACCCCTGGGCCCTAGGACTTCCGAGAACCGTCCGTCCTTTGCCATGGTCCGTCACTCCGTCGTGCGGTCTATGAGGGGAGCGACCGCCGTGCGGGCCAGGTCCGGCCGGCCGCCCTGCACGGCCTCCATCATGCGTTCACATCCGTTCATCAGGCCCCTCAGTTTTCGTCGAGGTCCAGGACTTCCATCATCCACTCGGTGACTGAGAAGCCCATTTCCTGCTGTATCCGTTCTTCCATCGGCCAGGGCCAGAGCGGCTTCTCGGTCAGTTCGCCGTCCACGTAGCGGTGGGTCAGTCGGGCGCCCTCCCCGGTGTGTTCGGTTCCCTCCACGCGGGAGTTGAGGACCTCGACGTCGGCGGCCCGGCCGATGTGGAGGTTCCGCCCGGCGTTGTCCCGCAGGGTGACGCGCTCGATGACGGCACTCTCGACCGGGCCGTTCACCATCAGTCCCGCCCCGATGTTGCCCGAGGCGAAACAGTCGCGGAACACGTTGTCGCGCGCCGGCCTGTCGGCGCTTGTGCCCAGGTAGAAGCCGGGCGCCCGGTGGCCGCTGTGGACCACGTTTCCCTCGCAGGGCTCGGGCCTCTCCCCCCATTGTCGGGCCGTGCCGTCCTCGTCTGTGCCCGCGTTCAGGGCGATGGTGCCCAGGATGCGGTTGCCGCTGCAGGACTCCGTGTTGCGCTGGGCGAACATCGAGACCGACCACCACGCCGGTATGCGCCCCACCCCGATGCAGTTCTCCATCGTGCTGTGATTGGCGCCGTAAAACTGCAGGTTCGCCCCGTTGGGCCAGGGCTGCCCGCAATTCCTGCGTCCGTCCCAGCGTTGCCATTTCGCAAAGCAGCGGCGCATAGTATTGTGGCTGGACCGGAAGAAAACGAACATCTTTCGACCCGTCCCGCTGGCCACGCAGTCCTCCAGCAGGTTGTGTTGCGCCTCGGGGTAGGAGACTTCGAAGACATGGGCGTTCAGGTCAGGATGAGCGTTGTAGCCTGAGCAGCGACGCAGCACGTTGTGGCGGCCCCGCACGATGCTGAAAACGCCGCGTTGCCCGTTCCTGGCGACAATGCCCTCGATGGTGATGTAGTCCTGCGTAATCCAGACGGGGTTGCGACGGAACTCCCCGTCAATGAGCGCCATCCCGTCATTGAGCGCCCGTATTGTGATCGGGCGGCCCGGCTCCCCGGACCGCCTCGGCGCCAGAGACTGGCGATAGACGCCGTTCATCAGAAGCAGCGTGTCGCCGGGCCCCAGGCGCTCGAACGCGTGCCGGAATGTGGCCCACGCTTCCTCGGGGGTCCGACCTGACGCCCCGTCGCGGCCCTGAGGGGACATGTAGTAGGTCGAGGCGGAGGCGGACGCCGCCGTCAACACCAGAAGCACAAGCGTCACCGCCGTCCGCAGCAGCACCATCCCGGCCCCTCCGCTCTCAAAACGTGGACAATGGATCCAACTCATGAGCTTACGGCCTGCCCACCCCGCCCGCAACGGTGCGGATGCAGAACAGACGGCAGCCTGCCCACGACGGGCGCGCCCGGCCCGGGGGCTGGGCGCACCGGCGGGGCACAGCCCCGGGAACAGAGGATGGAGAGAACTACCCGCCCTGCCGGGGCGGCACAGCGTTCTATGTGGCGCCCCTTCAGGGCGCAGGTCTCCCGTGGGCGTTCGGATACCCAGGGCTGCGCCCTGCGCTGGTATGTAGCGCCCCTTCGGCGCGGCCGGCGAACCGTGCTGTGGCACAGCCGCCTGTCATGGGGACACGTTGATGGTGGCCGGCTGGCTCTCCTCGCCTTCCGATATGAGGCTGACCGGGTGCTCGCCGGCGCCAACTCCCGCCGGGACCCGCACGCGCAACACCCCGCGGTCCGACCGCAGGCTGCCCTTCTCCGTCACGTAAACCGTGTCGAGACCCGTGGCGGCCAGCTTCTCGGGATCTGAAGGCCTTGCACGGGGTGGCGGCCGCACGACCCGCGCAACCATTGACGACATCGGGCCAGCGAAAAGGACCGGGGAGAGCGGCCAATGCGGACACCGCGCACGGCGACTGCGGCTATAGTGGCCATACGGTGGACACCGGGAACCAAAGAGCACACGGAGGATACGGAGCTTGCCCGCCTCCGGCGGGAACGGCGACACCGGGGAGGTGAGCAAGCAGTAGGCTTTTGGTGAACCGAGGCGGTTCTACCGCGAACTCCCGTTGATCTGGATTGTCTCGCGACACCTGGGGAAGTTCGGGCAGCCATAGAACCGCTCTCCCCTGTTCTTGCCTTTCGATGCGGTCCTGAGCACCATGGCTTCTGCGCACTTCGGGCACAAGGGAACGGCATTCTCCATCACTGCTTGCTTGCCGGCGGATCCAGCAGATATCGGTTCCGGGGTCGGCAACTGTTCCAGGAATCCTGCCAGTTGCTCGGCGAGCCACTTCGGGTCGTAAGCGTGCTTCTGCGGGACGCGCAGCAGGGGCAGCCCGGCGGCTTCGAAAACAGCGTCCTCGAAGGCATCGCGCTCGCGTCCCCGCTTTGACCTGTGAGAGGAGTCGTCCAACTCTATCCCCACGAGCGGACACATAGCATCGGGATCGCAGAGTAGGAAATCGAGATGCTTCTGGGCGATCCGGTTGTGATGCGCCATGGAGTTCTCCGAAGAGGGGACGAAGAACAGATCGGACAGGTTGACCTTGGGGCAGACGGCCGCCCTGTCGCCGACTACCTGTTCTAGTACGTGAAGGAAGGACAGCTCCGCAGGCGAGAGGAAGTCATCGCGCAGGCGATACGGCAGTCTCTTCGCTTGGGATGACGTCTCCTGAAAGCCGCCAATCAACCGCAGGAGGATGCCGCAACACCCCGGGCGCCGCCCTTGATCACCGGACGGCCCGTCGGCTGTCCGTGCGCGGCGTTCGCCTTTTCTCAAGCCGATCTCCTTCCGCGGTTGGGTAACAACTCCTGGAGTGTAGCCGGTTCGTCTACGGAGTTTCACCTGAAAGCCGGATAACCCGGATAAAAAACGCCCGACATCGAGTTGGTGGCTCTCGCTCCCGCGGCCGGAACGACGAACGCCGCCTCGAAGGCCGGTCTCTGCGGCGTGACCCGCGCCCTGGCGCTGGACCTCGGGCCCCGGGCATTCGTGTCAACTGCATACTGCCGGGGACGGTTGACATATCCCTGTATCCGCGCGATAACGCCCCCGTTGACCGGGCCGACTGGCACCCGCGCCGCAGCGAGGCGCAGGTCCCCGGCCGGTGGGGCTCACCGGACGAGATCGCCTCGGCCATCGCCTTCCTGCTGTTGGACGAGGCGTCCTTCGTCAACGGCGCCGCGCTGGTAGCCGACGGCGGGCTTCTCTGCAGACTGGGAGACGGATTCGGATGAAGATCACGAAACTGGAGACGTTCTACGTCAGGCCGCGCTGGGTGTTCCTGAAGATGCACACCGACGAGGGCCTCGTGGGCTGGGGCGAGCCGGTCGTCGAAGGCTGGTCGCACACCGTGACCGCCGCCGTCCACGAGATGGGCCGCTACCTGATCGGCAAGGACCCGCGGCGCATCGAGCACCACTGGCAGGCCATCTACCGGGGCGGCTTCTACCAGGGCGGCCCGGTCCTGACCAGCGCCCTCAGCGGCATCGAACAGGCCATGTGGGACATCAAGGGCAAGGCGCTGGGCGTGCCTGTGCACCAACTGCTTGGCGGGGCGGTAAGGGACCGGATACGTCTCTACTGCCACGTCCGCTGGTCCGACCGCGAGGCCTACCTGAACCCGCGCACAGACGCGGAGGCGAAGGGCTTCACGGCGGTCAAGACGTCATTGTTCGATGCAGTCCGGTTCATAGAAAGCAAGGCGTTCGTGGACACCGTCGCCCGGCGCATGGCGTCGCTGCGGGAGGAGGTCGGGGACGAGGTGGACATCGGCGTGGACTTCCACGGGCGGGTCGGCCCCGCGATGGCCATCGAGCTGGCGGCGGCGCTGGAACCCTACCACCCGATGTTCATCGAAGAGCCGGTTCTGCCGGGGGACGTGGACGCTCTGGCGCGGGTGGCGCGCTCGACGCGCATCCCCGTGGCCACGGGCGAGCGCCTGTTCACCAGGTGGGGCTTCCGCGAGGTGCTGGAGAAGCAGGCCGCCGCCATCTTGCAGCCGGACCTCTCCCACGCCGGCGGCATCTGGGAGGTGCGCAAGATAGCGGCCATGGCCGAGGCCCGCTATGCAGCCATAGCCCCCCACTGCCCTCTCGGCCCCATATCCCTGGCAGCGGGCCTGCAGGTGGACGCCTGCACGCCCAACTTCCTGGCCCAGGAGCACGTGACCCTCGGTGAGACTTACCTCGCCGAACCGTTCGTCGTCAAAGACGGCTACGTGGACGTGCCGAAGGGCCCCGGCCTCGGCATCGAGATCAACGAGGAGGCCGTGGCGGAGAACACCTACGACGGCACCTGGGACAACCCCCGTCTCCGGCACGAGGACGGGTCCGTGGCGGACTGGTGAGGGACGTTTCACCATGAAGAACCCGACGCCTGCCTGTCGCGCTGCGACGCAGGCAGGGGCACGAACAGAGAGTATGAGGCAGGGATACAGTGTTCTGCCCTTTTCTCCCCCTTCACGGCGCAGAAAGCACAGAATCCGCGTTCGCTCGCCGGGGGCCGGCTCTGCCGCCGGCTGCCCTGGCCGAAGCTTGCGCACGGGCCGCAGGAACTGAGTCGCCCCCCCGGTGGCTCCGCATCCCGGGTATGCACTCTGCCCTCCGGCTTTCCGTGCTCGCCCGTAGCTAGGCGAGAGGCCCGCGCCGCGGGCTGAAACAAGACGCCCCGCGGGGCGAAATGCGTCTTTCCGGGGTCCGGCGGGGGAAAACGCTTGACGTAAACACCATGAACGTATAGTTTCTCGGGTAGATCCCGGGAATAATCGTAGCTCTTTGACGCTCCCGGCCGGAGGGACCGGTAGACCTCTGTACCCGGGCCACCTCAACCGGCGCATGACGCCGTTGAAACACGAAGCCGA
Source organism: Candidatus Brocadiaceae bacterium (assembly GCA_003551305.1). GTDB lineage: Bacteria > Planctomycetota > Brocadiia > SM23-32 > SM23-32 > B1Sed10-231. The sequence continues at coordinate 3,323 of PUMJ01000079.1, read as the reverse complement.
CCTGGTACAGCGGCCCATTCGGGCGTTACTGTCCGATTCAGGCGCATCGTGCTCCTTTTGCGAAACGAATCCATTTGCTCCCTGACATGCTGATTGGGCCTCCGACCTTGCCGGCGCCCCGTTTTCTCGGGGCCGGGCCGGGCAGACTCACGGGTAGCCTTGAGGCACGCCGGGGGCCGTGTTAAGCTCAGTGCACCTTTGCGTTTCCAACCCGGGAGGAGACATGCGGACCATCGGCGTGACCATGGGCGACGCGGCCGGCGTGGGGCCGGAGATCGCCCTGATGGCGTTCAAGCAGGGCCGCTTCCCCGAGCGCGGGATACTCATCGGGGACCTGGACATCCTGGAGCATTGCAACCGCAGGCTGGACCTCGGCGTGCCCCTGCACCGCGCGGACTCACTCGACGAGTTTCGCCCGAACCGCCTCAGCGTCCATGACATGGGACTGCTGCCTGTTGACCGTCTGCAGGTGGGCGAGGTTAGCGAGGCGTCCGGCCGGGCGGCGCTGCAGTATGTAGAGTTCGCCGCGCGCCGCGCGCTGGAAGGGCAACTCGCCGCGATGGTTACCCTGCCCATGAACAAGGAGGCGACCCGCCTGACCCATCCCGGTTTCAGCGGTCACACGGGCTTCATCGCGGCACTCTGCGGCACCGACCGCTACGCCATGACGCTGGCGACCGACCGGCTGCTCATCTCGCACGTCTCCACGCACGTCTCCCTGCGCGAGGCGATCGAGTCCCTCGACACAGCCCGCGTCCTGGACGTCATCGCCATGACGGACGAGGCGGCGCGGCGCCTGGGGCGGGACCGGCGCATCGCGGTCATGGGGCTGAACCCGCATGCGGGAGAGGGCGGCGCGTTCGGCCGGGAGGACAGCGACATCATCGCCCCGGCCGTCGCCCGCGCGCGCCGAGACGGCATAGACGCCGTCGGCCCCTTGCCTCCGGACACCGTCTTCCGCAGCGCGCTGGCCGGCGGGTTCGGTGCCGTCGTCTGCATGTACCACGACCAGGGGCACATCCCGATGAAGACGATCGCTTTCGACGAGGCTGTCAACGTCACCATCGGGCTGCCCATCGTGCGCACGTCTGTGGACCACGGGACGGCCTTCGACATCGCCTGGCAGGGCGTGGCGTCCACCACCAGCTTCATCAACGCCTGCCGCCTGGCCGAGCAGCTCGCCGTCACCCGCTGACTGCCGGCTGCTGTCGCCCTCTCTGCCAGCACCTCATGCCGGGCCACCCTGGGCGTCCTGGCATGTCCCGTTCCCCTCGTGCCCGCCGGGCGCGTGTGTCCCCCCTGCGCCCTCAGTCAGGCCTCCCCCTTCGTCCGCGCCCAGCAGTTCCGAGAGTTCGTCCGCCCGGCACTGCGTCCTGTCTCGCTCCTTGAGGAGCCCCGCCGTCAGGTGGCTCGCCATGGCTGCGAAGTTCTCCTCACCGTCGCCGTGCAGTTCCTCGAAGATGTCGGTGTTCGCCGCCTCGCACTGTTCGATCCAGTCTCGCCGAAGCGCAGAGGCGCCGTGCATGGCTCCGACGATCGAACCGCAACATGACCCGATGGTATCGCAGTCGCGGCCGAAGTTGGCCCCCTCGATAATCGCCTCCTGCGGGGCGTCCCCGCACAGATGGATGATGCCCGCCACCGCAGGAACGATCTCGCGGCTGTTGCCGGAGAAGTAGCGGGGCGAGGAGAGGTCCCACTGCCCGGAAGGCCAGCCCAGGTCAATCAGATGCGAGGAGTAGAATTGCTCCACGAACTCCTCGGGCCTGTCGCAGCTCCGCGCCATCTCCAGCGCCGTGGCCAGGTAGCGGTAAGCCAGCCAGTCGCTGTGCGCGAGCATCGTCTCCACAACCGAGCCCGGTGTCGCGCCGGGAGCGAAGGCGGCGGCCACGGCGGCGGCGAACGTCGCCGCGAAGGTCCGGTTCAGCCCCTCCTGGTTGATCCCGGCGATGCAGAAGGCATCCTGGTAAGCCTGGGCGGGGTCGGCGGCGTTGATGATGCCGACAGGCGCGATCATCATCGTCGCGCATCCTGCCGGGATGGCCCCGCGGCCCGTCTCCCACCAGGGGTTCATGCCCTGCCGGATCTTCTTCAGGACCAGCCCCTCGTTCACCCACAGCCGGGCGGGGTTCATCTTTTCCTTGAGCACGGCCGCGAAGTCGTCCGGCGTCGGCCGGCCGCCGGCGCGGACGATCGCCATACACAGCAGGTGGCGCAGGTACGTGTCGTCGGTCACGTGCCCCGCGCCCTTCGCATAGCCGGCGTCGAAAGGCTGGAACTCCTCGAGCCGGCCGTGCTCGCGCCGGATGTCCCTCCAGTTCCATCCCTCAACCGGTGCGCCGAGAGCATCCCCGATGGCCCCGCCGATCACACAGCCGTAAACCGCATCCCGGATATCTCGTGACATGGAGTAACTCGCCATTCTCTCTCTGCCCTGCCTCCCAATGACTGCCGGCAGCACAAAGCGCCCAGCACGAGCATCCGTGCAGCTCGGCCGCGGCGGGTGGTGCGGCCACACCCCTGATACCGTCCGCAAACAGGGCTGTCAAGTCCATCCCCCCGCACCGTGACCCCCCACGGGCAGACAACCCTCAAGCCCCCAGACCCCGTCCGGCCTCAACGCCCCGGGCATCGAACGGAACTCCAGGCTCCTCCGGGCCGGCGGGTGGCGGGGCCACGTCGTCAGAAGGCATCCACCCGAAACACAAAGAGGGCAGACCCAACCGGGTCTGCCCTCACAACGACATGGTAGCGGGGGCCCGCTACGCAGCTATTCATAATCTCATACGCAGCAAACTGGTCCGGGAGTGGTCTCTGCCGAGTCGGGGACGCCGGCGTCGGAAGTCCTCCTGACCAGGCCCCTCGCTCTTGCAGCGGGTCGAGACAGGCCTGAGAGAGGTTGCAGGAGCCGACCTGACTCGCTGCTGGCCACCAGGCGGGACAGGGTCTCTGCGAGGGGCCTGCCAATGGCGCATTCCGCACAGATGGGCGTATTACGCTCCACACGTGGACCGGCGCCCGGTGGAAGAGGACGCCACGGATGCGCCGTGTCGGCAACGTGCCAGCCGCATGAGTGCTCTCCGACTCGGTTGGACCGAGGCAGGCCACCCCCGGTAGCTCCTCTTTCTGCGTAGCGGCTGTTGTGACAACAGCGCTGGAACGTCACTCCAGCCGAGCGGGACACTCTGTCAGGGGTCAAAGCAGACCGTCGAGCTGGGACTCACTGCGAGCCTGTGCGCCGTAGCGGGCCGATGCTCACCCGTGTCCCCGTATGCCTGATCCTCATCCCACATGCCACACAGCGCGCACGAGCGACTCAAGCT
>PUMJ01000088.1 GCA_003551305.1 Candidatus Brocadiaceae bacterium | reverse complement strand
ATGAAGCACGTGAACTACCGCGAGGTGGAATCGGAGGCGGTGCAGATGGAAGGCGCCCGGGGGGTGCGGGTGCGTCGGCTGATATCAGACGAGGACGGTGCGCCGAACTTCTGCATGCGGCGCTTCGAGCTGGAACCGGGAGGCAGTACGCCGCGCCATTCCCACCCGTGGGAGCACGAGGTGTACATGCTGGAGGGGCAGGGTACGGTCATGCACGAAGGGGTCGAGGAGCCGTTTCTGCCGGGCGACGTGGTGTTCATCCCGCCCGACTCCGAGCACTGCTTCAGGGCGTACGCCGGTTCCCCGGTGGCTTTCTTGTGCCTGATCCCGGTTTCCGCCCGGCAGTGAGGCCGGCGGGTGCCTCGCCGGGGCAGACCCGGAGGAAGGGTGCAAAAGGAGTGTAAGCCCGAAACAGCGGGGGGCACAAGCTCCCTGAGAGCGTCCTTTTGCCTCGCTCACCCGCGAGGGTCATCCATGACATCGAGGAGGCCCATGGGGGTGTTTGTGTCACAGGCGGACGGCCCGGCACCGTCCGGCAGCCGTGCTGCCGGCATTTACCCCGTCCCGTTATGAAGCGGGGAATGTCGGGAGTTTTTTCGCGAGGGATTCCCTACCATCGGCGGCGGATTGGCCTCGGCAGGCTGCAGAACCCACTCAGGAGCAGGCCGGTGCACCCACAGGGTACGCAAGGCAAGGTCTTCACATCAGGCCCTATCAGCCCATCACGAGCAGCAGCAGCACGATGATGACGCCGAGCACGACGATGACGCCGGCACCGATGGCCGCGGGCAGGGCCCAGGGGGGATACTTGCTGACTTCCGGGGCCGCGGTGACGGCGGTGCCGGTGCGGATATCCGCGTTGCAGTGGGGGCAGAAGGCGTCACGCACGCCCAGCAGGGCGCCGCAGTTGCTGCACTGCTGCCGGGCGGGATGGTGCTGGCGTTGGCCCTTCTTGGGCGGTTCGGCCTCGATTTCGAACTCCTGGGAAAACTCCGCCAGCACTTTGCCCTGCTGACCGCATTTCGGGCATTCCAGGATCTCACCGACCTCACGGTTCGCCGCCTTGGCTCGGGTGCCGCAATCAGGATTCCCGCAAGTGAACACCTTACTCATTCGTCATATCCTCCCGCTCCATCGTTGCCCGTAACATTTGGGCCAGTTTACCAAGACGCGGCTTTGCTTGCAACGCACCGTGGTTAGGTCGCCAGGACGTGAGAGGGCTGCCAACCGATGCCTCGCGCTCAGAAGAGATCCTGGGTGCGGGACCGGTCTATGGCGGTGACGCTGCGGACGCGGCGGATCCGCTCGTCCACTTGGGAGGCGTGGGGTACGAAAAAGACCAGCGGGGGCTTGTTGGGGTCCTTCTGGCTGATGATGATGCGGCCGAACCCGAACAGCCAGCGTTCGACCACGTCCGTGGCGTCGAAGTCCACGTCGTAGTCGGCGTTCTTTATCTGGCGGCCGGTTTCGGTCAGTCCGCGCTGCAGGTCGGCCACGTTCGGCGTGATGGCCATGTAGTGGAAAAGCCCGTGCAGCCAGCCGATGAAGATTACGAGCGCTATGGTGAGGGCCGTGATGAAGTAAAGCTTGGCCGGCACGTCCACCGCGGCGTAACGGAGCATGCCGATGGCCCTGTCGGCGTAGCCCGCCAGGTGGAGGACCAGCAGGAGAACGCCGAGTGTGGGCGCGATGATGAAGACCGTCTTGATGCTCATGTGGAACTGCTCGACCAGGACGTTGACGATGCTGAGCACCACCCAGATGCCCCCCAACATGCGCGGTGTGATGGCCCGCGGAAAGAGCCCGATGCTGTGCAGAAGCACGAAGATGCCGAAAAGAACCGACACGACCAGCGTCGGGGCGTAGAGGACCCACCGGGGGCGGTTCCACAGGATGACGTATTCGCTGACTTCGGGGTGGTCAATGATGCGGCGCTCGACGGTGTAGCGCGTTCTGGCCACGTTGAGCAGGATGACGATGCCGATGTCCGTGGCCAGGATGGTGCCGGACAGGATGTAGGTGGCGATCATCTCGTTGGAGCCCCACGGGTGCCCCGTGACCAGCCGCACCAGCGGTATGAGCGCCAGCGCGAGGACGGCGACCCCGACCGCCGCCACCAGCCGCCAGGGACCGCGCCGACGGGCGGGTTCCGTTTTCTCCTCAGGGACCTCCTCAGGGGCCTCGTCCTTCCGGTCCTGCGGTTCCTCGGCCGGCGTGGCTTCTTCGGACATGGTCTCCTCCGGCTTCGTGTGGTAGGGCCCGGAACGCTTCGGGGCGGCCCGTTCGGCCCGATTATAGCGGGGGCCGGGGCCGGTCACAACCGGTCAGAGAGCCTGCCACAACTGGCGTCTGGCATGCTGCCGGGGCGCGACCTCAGGCGAAGTGCGCTCCCATGGCGCGTCCCCTGGGGTGGGCGAAAACCTCGTCCAGCAGCGCCTGCGCCTGGTCGTAGCCGAGGTTGGAGCTGCCGAGGATGCTCAGCAGCAGCCGCGTGCGGCTGCCGGACAGGTAAGTCTCCACCTGGTCGCGGATGCGCTGCGTGCGCTCATGGATGAAGTGCATAATCGGTTCGGGCAGGGGCGCGAAGTCGAGTTTCTGTATGCCCGCCGCCGAGACGTACGCCGGCACCTCGACGGCCATCTCGGAGGGGATGCCGGGGATGGCGCCTTCGTTCAGCACGTTGACCTGGAAGATGCCGCTGTTGTCGTTCGCCAGGGCGTCCATGATGGGGACGTTGGCCTCGCCGGTGGCGCCGGCGCCGAGGCTCTCGCCCAGGGGGGTGGACTCGTCGGCCAGGGCCTTCTTGAAGGTCTCGATGCGGCCTTCCATGTTGCGGATGTGCCCTTCGATCCAGACCCCGGTGTCCTCCTTCCAGCGCTCGGTCATCTCGGGCGTCTTGCGGAACCAGTCCGGCCAGTTCCCGCCCCCGGGGGTGCAGGTGTCGCCGATGGGGTAGAGGCCCAGCATCTTGTACATCTGCACGGCCTTCGGCCCCAGCGAGTGGCTGGGGCTGCATGCATCGCTTGCCCAGAAGTCGGGCGCCTCCTTCTCGATCCATTCGTCAAGGATGGGGTAGGCGTCCCGGCCCTCGTGATGGAACTCCTTGAGCCAGATGAAGTGGTTCAGCCCGTAGGCCTGCGCGCTGACCTTCTCGGGGTCCAGGCCGATGGTCCGGGCGATGTGGTTGACGGCGTTGATGCCGTGGCAGAGGCCGACGGCCCTGACCGGCGCCGCGCGGTTGACCAGCGTGATGCCGCTGGTCATGGGATTGGATGACTGGATGTACCAGGCGTCCGGGCAGAGCCGTTCCATGTCCCGCACGACGCCGGCAAAAAGGTTGAACTGATGAAAGCTCCAGAGTGCCCCCAGCCCGGCGCGCCGGCCGCCGCGGGCGCCGTGGTTCCGCGCGATCTCGCGCAGGTAGCCGCGCCCGCGCCAGCCGCCCACGAGCGCGCAGTTCAGCACGAAGTGGGCGCCGTCGAGGGCTTCCTCCCGGTCCAGCGTCCAGGTGAATGTCAGGTCCACGCCCGCTTCGGCGGCGTACCGCTCGGCGACTGCATGTGTCACTCGCACGCGGTGTTCGTTGATGTCCATCAGGCGCACGTTCGAGCCGTGCAGGCCCGGCAGGGCTGCCAGGTCCCTGACCAGCCCGTAGCTGAACTGCGCCGACCCTCCGCCTATCACGGCAAGATTCACGCCGGCCATGGCCGTCTCCGATCCTCAAAGAACGCCCGGTTCTCAACCCCGCGCGGGCGGATGGTACCCCGCCGAACGGGTGCAGTCAACCCGCGGGGCGATTCTGCGCGCCGGCCCTTTCGTGACGGCGACCGGCAGGTTAGGATGGTGCCTTTCCGCCAACACCGCCTGGCGTGCGGGACTCATCCGATGGTTCGCTTCAGCGCCCACTATTTCCTGCTGTTCGCCGTCATGGCGACGGTGTACCCCTACTTCCAGCTACTGCTCCGGGCGCGGGGGTTCAGCGAGTCGGAGGTCGGCCTGCTGCTGGGAGTGCTGGCGCTGGCGGAGGTGGCCGGGCCGATGACACTGGGGTGGGCGGCCGACCGGCTGAAGGCTCACCGCCGCACGCTGGCCGCCTGCCTGGGCGTGTTCGCCCTTCTGGTCGTTCCGCTGGGCGTGGTCACCACCTTTGGCGCGGCGGCGGTGCTGGTGCTGGGCATCGGTTTCGCCGCGCGGGTGCCCATTCCGCTGGCGGACACGCTGGCCTCAGCCCACCTGCGGGACCCGGCGCACGACTACGGCCGCGTGCGGCTTTGGGGCAGCATCGGCTTCATCACCACGCTGTTCGGTCTCGGGCTGTTCGGGCTGGTTGACGAGACCTCTTCGCGCTCCATGATCACGGCCATGGTGGTGGCGGCGGCCGTGTGCCTGCTCAGCGTCACGTTTCTGCCGGGCGGGGCGCCACCGGAGAGGGCGGAAGACGCCGGGCGCGACGGGGGTGGTTTCGACGCCGTCTTCTGGGTCTTCATCCTGGCGGCGGCGCTGCATCAGCTCGGCATGACGTCCTATTACTCGTTTTTCACGATGTATCTGCACGATCAGGTGGGTCTGCGGAGCGGGGCGTGGGTCTGGGCGCTGGGTTCGTCCGCTGAGATACCCATCCTGTTCCTCGGGGGGCTGATCATCCGGCGGTTCGGGCTGAGGACGATGCTGATGGCGGCGATGGCGGGGGCGGCGTTGCGGCTGACCATCTTCGCGGCGGCGCCGTTCCTGTGGGCGGTGCTGCCGGCGCAGGTCTTGCATGCGGCCACATTCGGGCTGTTCCACGCGGCGTCCATCGAGTTCATCCGACGCAAGGTGCCGGCCGCCCGCCGGGGCGCCGCCATGGCGCTCTACATGTCCGTCGTGGTGGCCCTGACGCGGTTCGGAGGCAGCGCCGCGGGCGGCGCCATCATCGAGCACGTCGGCTATTCGAGGCTTTACCTCGCCTACGCCCTCGCGCCGCTGGCCGGCATGCTCATCATGGCCGCCGCCGGCGACAGGATGGAAGTCCCCGGCGCGTCACACTGACGCTCGCCTGACGTATCCGGGCAATGCGCAGACCGCCTCTCAGAAGTGGCAGTTCGAGCGGCCGCGTTTGGCCAGGTATTGCTGGTGGTATTCCTCGGCGCGCCACCACTCGCCGGCCGGTCCTATCTCCGTGACGACCGGCCTGGCGTGGCGGCCGGACTCGTCCAGCGCCTTCTTGGACGCCTCGGCGGCTTCGCGCTGCGGCTCGTTGTGGTAGAAGACGGCGGAGCGGTACTGGGAGCCGACGTCGGGGCCCTGGCGGTTCCTGGTCGTCGGGTTGTGGCATTTCCAGAAGACGTCCAGCAACTCCTCGTAGGAGACCACGGCCGGGTCGTACTCGATCCTGACGGCTTCGGCGTGGCCCGTGCCGCCGGCGCAGACGTCCTCGTAGGTGGGGTTCCGGGTGTGGCCCCCGGTGTAGCCGACGGCGGTGTCCACCACGCCCTCCACGTGGCGGAAGGTCTCCTCGACGCCCCAGAAGCAGCCCGCGGCGAATGTTGCGGTTTCCGTTGTCATAGGTCTGTCTCCTGTCCCTGGATTGGTCACGGAGCGGGCGGCGGCCGCCGGTGGAGCCTCGTCGCAACCGACGAGCAGCACCACGGCCACGGTGAAAAGGCTGACGAGCCGAATGCTGACAGTCATATCGGTGCTCCCCGTCGTCGTCGTGCGGCGCCGCACGCCCCTCAACAGTCCATTATACGGCGGGCGACCCGAATGCGACAGGCGCGGACGCGGTGCTGGTTGCAGGCGGGGGCCCTCCGAGCAGCGGCCGCCAGATGCGCATTGGGGTCTCACCGCGCCCCTCTGGGGCGCATCTCTTTCCGCGTCGCCAAAAACGGGGCTGAAGCCCCGGCTTTCATGACAGCGCCGCTCCGCGGCGCCGTGTTTATGCGGGCTGCACAATCCTCTTGCAGGCCTCAACCAATCGAGTTCCCAAGGACAGAACCGGACAAGACTTGACCCGGATGACTTAGACGCAAATCTCGTAGTGGCAAACGCCGTTCTCGCCGGGCATGGGCAGCACCAGCCGCCCTCCGGCCGATGCGGCGGCTATCTCGCCTGTGCGGCGCCCGGCGTGGTCCAGCTTGTGCACGACGGCCCTGTCCGGGTCGGCAACCGTCAGGGACAGAGTGCCCCGGACCGGCTCGGTGAGGACCGGCGGCTCACCCAGTTCCAGCACGGCGACGCGCTCCTCGGGCGGCAGGCTGATACTGTGGGCATGGCCCGCCCGCTCGGTGTCTTCGGTCGGCTCCGGGCGGCCCAGCACCGTGCCGGTGTTGCGCGCCCGGCCCAGGGCGGTGACCAGCAGGTGGTTGCTCTCGGCGACCGGGCTTTCGTCGTCCAGGGATGTGACGAAGACGACGCAGTAGCTGGTCTGCACGTCGAAGACGGCGTCACGTGTCTCAATGCCCATGCCGCCGACGTATCCGCAGACGCCCTGGGTCATCTTGGAGTCTATCACGCAGAGGCCGTTGCCCCAGTCCCAGGTCAGCTCGCCGGTGACGCTACGGGCGACCTTGTTCTCCTGGTCGAGCCGTTCCGTGAGTTCCTCGTCCCCGCAAAGGTGGGGGGCAGGCTCGTCAACGAACTCGTTGAGCACCCTGCCCACGGCGGGCACCATGTAGCCGTACTGGCCGGGTTTCGGCTCCATCTCGGGCGGCCCGACCATGAAGGCGTAGGGGATGTAGCGCGTCTCGATGCCGCCGGGGGTGTAGATGTTCTCCGGCGAGATGCGGCGGATGAAGACGGGCTCGGACTCGCGGATGTCGCCCCGGTGCCAGATGCGCGAGAGGGTGGGGTACTGGAGAGCGACCGAGGGGGTGTCGGCGACGTTGAAAAACCGGTTGCCCAGGTGGCTGACGCCCCTGGCCCAGTTGGTGGGCGTGAGGGTGAACTGCAGCAGGCCGCTCCAGCCCTGCAGGCAGCCGTAGGCTATCATGGCGAAGCTGGCCTCCGGCACGTGTTCGTTCCACGAGCCGATGTTCCACTCGGTCATGATGTAAGGCTTGCCGGCCACCTGGCGGGGGGCGAGGTTGCCGACCAGCCCGCCGCGGCCGGACTTGAGCATGCTCTTGTTGTGGAAGACGGCCTCTTCGGTGACCCAGCCGCCCTGGGGATGGTCCCAGTAGTCGTGCTGGTCGGTGTAGTCCATCATGGCGTCGCACTCCAGCACCAGACGCATGGTGTAGGAGTGGCCGCGCCAGTTCGAGCCACAGATGGCCTGCTTGCAGCCGATCTCTCGCAGGTAGTCGTAGGAACGCTGGTAGAAGCCCCGCATCATGCTGTGCAGGAACTCCATCTGGTCGCTCTTGCGCTGGCGGGGGTACTTCTGTTCGGGGCTCTCGTAATCCCACCACGACTGCATTCCGAGCAGTTCGATGTTGCCTTCCTCGAGGTTCTCGTGCTCTTCCAGGGCCGATTCGGGGCGTCCTCCGTCGGTCCAGCCCTTGCGCAGCGCCTCGGTGGAGCCGTACTTGCCCTTCAGAAAGTCGGCATACTGGCGCAGCATTTTCTCCCAGTAATGCGGGGCGTCCCGCCGGATCCAGTCCAGCGCCCAGACCGATGAGTCTTCGTTTTTCAGCTCGAACCCCATGATGGTGGGGTCGTCGCAGTAGCGGAGGCCGGTGTAGGGGTTCTGGTGGTGGTAGAAGGTCTTCCAGATGTCGCGCGCGGCCTGCTCGATGTTCTCGTCGAAAAAGATGATGACGTGGCTGGTCGTCTCGATCTCCTCACCTTTGGGGTCCACAACCTTCATCTTTGTCCAGTAGATGGGCGTCAGTATGAGGTAGATGCCCGCCTTCTTGCACTCGTTGATGAAGTAGTCCAGCTTGTCCCACTTCTCCTCGTCGGGCAGGCCGAAGCCGTGACCGCGCACGAGGTTCAGCCCGTTGCGGCGCATCCATTTGACGTGCCACTCGGCGTAGTCCTTGTCGGGAAAGACGTTGGCCTGCCCCCCCAGAAAGCGGGCCAGGGTGCCGTCCTCGAACTCGAACTCGCCCCGGGCGTTGCCCCTCAGGAAGCCGTGTTTGCCGCTGGGGGCGTCCACAAAGTGGGCGGCGTCGAAGACGCTCTCGTCGGTGACGTCCTCCGGGGCGGGGTGGAAGGGTATCCAGTCGCCGGTATCCGGGTTGGTGAACTCCCCGGCGGCGCCGGCTTCAGCGCGGCTCCAGGCGGCCAGGTCAGCAGCTCCCCCGCCGCGCGGGGTCTTTTTCTTGCTCTTCTTCTCGTTTTCGGACATGGCCTCAACGCCCTCCCGTGCGGGTCTTTGTGCGCCGGGCATCACGCGCGCCCGGCATCGTGCGGCATGCTATAGCGGGGCGGGCGCCGTATCAAGTTGCGCCCCCGCTTTTCTGCCCGGCCGCTTGCCGCGAAGACGGGAGGCTTCTATCATGGGCGGGCGCTGGCGTTGGGCCCGGTTCCATACGTGACGGACACGAGAGGAAGGACCATGCCCCGGATACAGGACGGCGGGAAGCTGACTGACGAGATAAAGGAACTCGCCATGCACCACGGCGCGGCCCTGGTGGGCGTGGCGTCGGTGGAGCGCTTCGATCCCCGGCCGCCGCTGCATGATGCCCCGCCGCGGGGGCACCACCCGCGGGACTACGTGGCGGGCGCCCGGGCGGTCATCAGCATCGCCCAGCCCATCCTGGATCCCGTCATGGACGCGCCGGCCCGCCTGGGCGAGCGTGAGCTGGAGATGATACCCGAGCACGCGCGACGCCCCTACATGGAGGTGCTCTACAACCGGGTCGGCCACGTGGTGCAGGATTACATGCTGGAGTTCATCGGACAGATCATCGGCCAGCGACTGCAGCAGGCGGGCTACCGGGCAATGATATTCCCCACTACGGGCCTCCATCCGAGGGTGGAGGGCATGAGCGACAAGGAGACGTGGGAAGGGCACAGCCCGTTCAACTACACGTTCGGCCCCTTCTCGCACCGCCACGCGGCCACGAGGGCGGGGCTGGGCGAGTTCGGCTACAACAACGTGGTGCTGACCCCCGAGTACGGACCGCGCCAGCGCTTCAACTCCATCATCACGGACGCTCCCCTGCCGGCGGACCCGCTGATCGAGGAGCCTGTCTGCCTTCGTGACGAATGCCGGCTTTGCCTCGAGGCCTGCCACGTGCACTGCATCGCAATGCGTGACGAGACACAGGAGACCGACTACCGGTCGGTCGAGCACGTGGACCGCGACGCCATCTTCATAGACACTCCTGCGAAGACCGATCCGATGGTCTGTCGGCGGCGGCGGGAGGGGCGCCCCGAGGCGCCGGTGCGGGGCGACTGCATCCGCATCTGCCCCGTGCCGCACGAGCGACCGGACCTGCCCGAGCGGCTCAGGCGCCTGATGGAGCGCTGGCATTCCGGCGGGGCATCGCCGTAAAGTGCGTTCAGCCTGCGGCCTGTGGCCGGCCAGCGGATTTCACTGAAGGGTGATGACGGTGCTGACCCGGTATTCTGCGCCGGGTGCCAACCGTACCTCGTCGCCGTGGGCGTTGGCCGTCTCGACGCAGACCATCTGTTCGTATTCGTCGTCGCCGAAGTCCTCCAGTTTGCTGGCGACGGTCTCCCAGGGGTTCCAGACGACGGTGGTCTGGCTGCCGGTCTTGCCCACGTGGATGCGTCGCTCCATGATGGGATCGTCAATTATGCACTCGGCTGCGGTGTTGAGGTAGACGCGGTCGATCTCGTCGCCGATGGTGACGGGGCCGACCTGGGTCTTGCGCGCGAAATCGTCCATCTTGTCCAGGTACCCGCAGCCCTCCAGCCCTTCGATGGCGATACGGCGAACATCCCCGACCCGGAAGTAGCTGTGCAGCGCCCCGGAGTAGGTAAACGGTTTCT
>PUMJ01000227.1 GCA_003551305.1 Candidatus Brocadiaceae bacterium | reverse complement strand
TGGGTGGAGGAGCTGGCGCTCGCCGCCGTGCTGGACGCCCTGCGCCGCCGCCAAACCTGGGCCACAACGGGCGAAAAGCTGCTGTTGCTCTTCGAGGTGAACGGGCGCCTTTTCAAGCCGGAGGTGCAGGCCGAAGGCCCGGTCGAACTGCGCGTCCGATTCGGCGGCGCCGCCCCGGTGCGCAGGCTGGAGATATTCCGTAACGCCCGGCTCCGCCATACCGCCGAAGCGCTGCCCGAGACCTTCGACTACACCTGGACCGACGACCGGTGCGACGGGCCAGCCACCTACTTCGCCCGCGTCACCCAGGAGGACGACCAGATGGCGTGGTCGGCCGTGGTCCGGGTAAAATGAGCAGGTGTCACGGGAGAGCGACCGGGCATCCGGGTGCCGGCTGACCGGTTGACGGAGCAGGGCACAGGGGCTACCGTGGCCAGAGTGGCTCTGCTGCTTCCATAAGCAGTCTGCCGGAAGGGAGATGCCATGAACAGCAAAGTGTCGAGACGGTGCGCTCTGGGGGCCTTCCTCTCGCTCGTCGCTTACGGCCTGTCATGCGTCTACCCGGCCGCGTGGTCGCCGGACTCCAGGCAGGTCGTCTTCCCGGTCTTTGTCGAGGAGAACAGGATAGCCCGTCTGGTGATGACCGACCTGGCCTGCGAGCCGGTCCGGGAAGTGGCGCGCGTCAGGACAGACGAGGAGAGGTTCGGGCCGGCCTCATGGTCGCCGGACGGGCGCTGGATCGCTTACGTGCGCTTTGCCGAGGCGCCGAACGCGGCAGAGGAGGACGCTCCCCCGGTTGACTGGGAACTCCACGTGCAGGACGCCGCAAGCGGGGAGGAGCGGACCATCCTGCGGGGCCGCACTGAGCAGGCCGCCGCCGGGTCGGCCGCCGCGTGGCCGCCCCTCTGGGTCGGTTCTGACACGCTGGCGGTACGGGGCACGGGGGTGGGTGTCCTGACTCTGGTGAACCGGCAAGGAGAGGTCCTGCGGACCGTTGATCTGCCGGAAGGCAAACTGGCCGCTGAAACGGCCGTCCTCTCGCCCGATGGCCAGCGCATGGCCTGGGTCGGCAGGGTCGGAGAGGAGGAAATCGCGCTTTTCGTCAGGCCTGTGGCCGACGATGAGGAACCTGACATCTTCGGGATGACGGCATCCGAGGTGAGTGATGACGCTGTCTTTTTGCGTCCCGCCTGGAGCGGCGACGGTGGATTGCTGTATATCGCGGACGCGCGCGGCCCCTGGGGTGCAGAAGAGGAAGGGCTGTTGCGGTGTCTGGACGTGGGCAGCCGGCAGGTGGAGACGTTGTGGAGCCGGGAAAGGGCGGCCGTCCTGGGCGTGGATGTGTCCGGCGATTCCGGCCTCGTCGCGCTGACCATCCAGCACGGCTCGGATGATACATGGACGATTGAAGTGTTGGATCCCGAAAAGGGGCAATCCACCGTCGTGCACGCCACCAGCCGATTCGCCGTGGGCACCGCCATCTCACCCGACGGTCGGTGGGTGGCCTTCTGTCCGGCACTCGAGGATGATGCTCTCGTCGGTGCGATCGTCTCCGCCGACGGCGACGACATCCGCTTTTTCGTCCCGGAGGGGGCGCCGGCGGACGCCGCTGAGAAGGTGGTGCGCGATCGAGTGAAAACCTCCCTCGATCTGCTCGACGTGCACGAGGAGATGCGTGCCGCCGGCCTTGACAAGCCCGAGGATATGATCCCGGACAACTTGCCGGCAGCGTTGGAGGTCCTGGACCGCCTGGCCGCGGGCACGCACAGCGCGCTCTACCACCAGGCGCTTGCTTACGCGCGGGCCAGACTGCACCTCTCGGTCCTGGAGGGTCTGCCGTCCGAGGAGCGGGCCGCATTCGCCCCCCGGGCGCGGGCCGCTCTGGACCACTTCGCGGAGCGATACCCCGGGCATCCCCTGCTGCCGGAACTGCGGGAAGAACTCGAGGCCGCCCTGCCGAGGCCGGCGGACCCGGAGGAGGTCAAGCCGTGAGCGGGTGAGTTGACATGGCGCTGGAGGCCGTCTGCCATCGCTGCGGGGCGCACATGGACGTTTTGCCCCTGTGCCTCCGCTGTTCGTCGGTTTACGCGGGCATTCTGCTGGGTTTGCTGTTTGAGGTTTGGCTCCTGGCGCGGGGGCGGCGCCCGCGGCTGCTGGTGCCTGGCGCAGCCGCCGCCGGCATACTGGTGCAGGGGGCGGTGGGGCTTGTGAGGTTGCTTCAGCTCTTTCCGCTGCCCGAGCCGGTCGCCGTGGGGGCGGGGCTCGTGTTCGGCTGGGCGGTGGCGGCGTTCGTGGCGACCGCGGTGTCTTATGAACTCGGCATACGGGGAGGGCGGGCAGCGGCGCCTCTGGCCGCGCACGGGGGGCTGCTGCTCCTGTTGGGCGTCCTCACGGGCGCCTCAGGTGGACCATCGAGCCGGAACCCGGCGGGCGCGAGAGGCTGACCTACACCTACCAGGTCTACCTGCGGTGACGGCCGCCCGGCGACGACGAGCCTTCAAGACCATGGTGTTGATAAGGGACGCCGCTTCGTGCACAATAGCGCGCCTCCCGGCCCCGGGCGATGGCGTGTCAGCGCCATCCGGTGGGTGGCCTTCGACGGGTGCCGGCATGGTTGCGTCATCACGAATGGATGCCAGGATGGAAACAACGAGACCGAGCGTCCGCATCGCCATGGCCCAGATGAGAGTCGAGTGGGGACGGGCCGAGGCCAACCTGGCGCACGCCGTAGAGATGGTGGCCGCCGGAGCCTCCGAGGAGTGCGACGTGGTGCTGTTGCCGGAGTGTCTCGACATCGGCTGGACACATCCCGACGCGGCCGAGCTGGCCGCCCCCGTGCCCGGCCCGCGCTCCGAGACGCTGGCGCGGGCGGCCCGGAAGCACGGCGTCTGGGTGGTCGGCGGCCTGACCGAGCGCGATGACGACCTGACGTTCAACTGCGCCGTGCTCATCTCGCCCGCCGGCGAACTGCTGCTGAAGTACCGCAAGATCAACCTGCTGGAGATAGCCCGGCCCTATTACGAGGTGGGCGACCGGCTCGGCGTGGCGCGCACGCCTTTCGGCCGGGTCGGCGTCAACATCTGTGCGGACAACTACAAGGGCGTTGAGGTCTTCGGCCACTGCCTGGGGCGGATGGGCGCCCGCATCATCCTCTCCCCCTGCGCGTGGGCCGTTGAGGCCGACGACAACGGACCCTACGGCGCCGCCTGGAAGGAGTCATACTCCGCGCTCTCGCGGCTCTACGAAATGCCCGTCGTGGGGGTGAGCAACGTCGGCTGGATCGAGGGCGGCCCCTGGGAGGGACGCAAGTGCATCGGCAACTCCCTGGCCGTGGACGCCGCCGGGCAGGTGGCGTGCGAGGGGCCTTTCGGTGTGGAGGCAGAGGCGCTGATGGCCGTCGAACTGGAGCTTTTGCCGGCCTCCGCCGCGGGCACCGCCGACGGCCCCATGCTCCGGCAGCGGGGTGGCGCCGCCCCCTGAGGCCGCTTGACGAGGCGGCGCGCATACCGGACAATGCCAGTGTTCAACTTCCTTGCCGATCTCGGGGGGAAAGACCATGCATTCTCAAAGTTCGTACGGGCCGAACGCCAGCCTGCCGGGTCAGGAGCCGCGGCCGTCTTCCGAAGGGGCTTCGGGCCAACAGGGCGGCAGCAACAAGTGGATGGGCTGCTTGCTGGGGTTCTTCGGCGCTGTCACGGTGCTGGTGCTGCTCGGCGGTGCGCTGATAATTGTCTTTGTCGTGCTGATCATCAGCGCCGCGCGTATGGAGACGGCGCCTCGGGTGGGCCTGACGCTCCAGGAGGTCACTGTCGGAGGCCGGCCCGGGCAGCCGAAAGTCGCCGTCGTGCCCCTCACCGGCCTGCTGGTCGGCGGCGGCCGGCCGGAGAGGGACCCGCTGGTGCTGCTGCAGTCCAAGCTCGACAGGGCGCGCCGGGACCGCGAGGTCCGGGGCATCATCCTGGCCGTGGACAGCGGCGGCGGGAGCATCACCACCTGCGACATCATGCGCAGGGCCATCATGGACTACCGCAACGCCACCGGCAACCCCGTGGTGGTGCTGATGGGCAGTGTCGCCGCCTCCGGCGCCTACTATGTCAGCACGGCGGCCGATTACATCATGGCCCACCCCACCAGCATCACCGGCAGCATCGGCGTGATGTTCCCCCTCTACGACGCCAGCGAACTGCTGGACAAAATCGGCCTTGAGGATCGAACGATCAAAAGCGATGAATACAAGGATTTGACCTCTCCTTTCCCTCAGCGCACCCCGGAAGAGCAGGAGCGACAGCAGGAGATCCTCGACCAGATCGTCCAGCAGATGCACGAGCAGTTCGTCACCGTCGTGGCCCGCGGCCGCAACCTGGACCCCGAGGCCGTCCGCAAACTCGCCGACGGCCGCATCTTCAGCAGCCGCGATGCTGAACGTTACAAGCTCATTGATTCGGTCGGATATCACGACGACGCTGTCCTCAGGGTCCGTGAACTGGCCGACCTCGAGCAGGTACACGTCGTCAGATACCGCCGAAGTGCCACCCTCAGGGACCTGCTGTGGGGCCGCGCAGGTGGACAGGAGGTGACCCTCCGGCTCGAACACATCCCCGGCCTCACCCACAGGAAACCCATGTACCTCTGGGACCCCACCGCCCACTGACCCCGACCGACAACGCGACGAAACCGGAAGGTATGACCATGCTGAAGGTTTACAACAGCCTGGGGCGCAAGCTACAGGAGTTTGAGCCCCTGCACGAGAACTCCGTGGGCGTATACGTCTGCGGGCCGACCGTTTACGGTCACAGCCACATAGGCCATGCCAAGAGCTACGTCAGTTTCGACGTCATCGTGCGCTACCTGCGCTACCTGGGTTACAACGTCCGCTACGTGCAGAACATCACCGACGTGGGCCACCTGACCGACGACGCGGACGAAGGTGAGGACAAGGTGGGAGTAAAGGCGCGCCAGATGGGCGTGCAGCCCATGGAGGTGGCCGAGAGATACACCCGCAGCTACTTTGAGGACATGGACGCGCTCAACGTCCGGCGCCCCGACATCTGCCCCCGGGCCACCGGCCACATCCCCCAGCAGATCAAGCTGGTGAAGACCCTGCTGGAGAAAGGTCATGCTTACGAGGTCGAGGGCAACGTGTACTTCGACGTCGAGAGCTTCCCCGACTACGGCAAGCTCAGCGGACGCAGCCTGGACGAGATGATGGAGGGGGTGCGCGTGGAGGCGCGCGGCGAGAAACGCCATCCCGCCGACTTCGCCCTCTGGAAGAAGGCGGACGAGGGACACCTGATGAGGTGGGACAGCCCCTGGGGCATCGGCTTTCCCGGCTGGCACCTGGAGTGCTCGGTCATGTCCATGGAGTACATCGGCCCCACGCTCGACATCCACGGCGGCGGGCTGGAGAACGTGTTCCCGCACCATGACGACGAGATCGCCCAGTCCGAGGCGGCCACCGGGGAGCCGTTCGTGCGCTACTGGCTGCACAACAACATGGTGACTGTCAACGGGCAGAAGATGGGCAAGAGCCTCGGCAACTTCATCACCCTCAAGGACGCCTTTGCCGGCCTGCCGCCGCTGGAGCGGTCCGTACGCCCCATGGTGATGCGCTACTTCATCCTGACCAGCCACTACCGCAGCCCCCTGGATTTCTCAGTCGAGGCGCTCGAAGGGGCCGAGAAGGCCCTCCAACGGATCGAGAACACCGTCGGGCGCGTTCGCCGGGCCCTCGAGGGGGCCCCGGCCGGAGAGGCGCCCGATGAGGTCACCCGGCTCGTGGACGAAGCCAGGGAGAGCTTCGGCACCGAGATGGATAACGACTTCAACACGGCCGGCGCCATCGGCGTGCTCAATACCTTCACCCGCGACGTAAACCGCCTGTTAGATGCGGGGGAGGTGCTCCCGCGCGAGGCGCTCGAGGCCGTCGGCGGCTTCTACGACGAACTGGGCGGGGATGTGCTGGGCATCATCACCGAGGAGACGGGCCGGCAGGCCGGCGGGGAGGTCACCGGGGAGCTGGTGGAGACGCTGCTGGAGGTGCGCAGCCGGCTGCGTGAGGCCAGCCAGTATGAGCTGGCCGACACCATCCGGGACCGCCTGGAGGAGCTGGGCATAGAGGTCCAGGACGGCCCCGAAGGGCCCGAGTGGCGTTTCCGGTGAGGGGGTTGGGGGGGCAGGTAACCACGACGGCACGACGGGCAGTGAGGACCGCACAATCACCAGAGATTCCCGGTTCGTGTCCGTTCATCAGCCGTCCGGCTGCCCTTACCAGTTCATAGGGCGGGCAGTGCGTATTCAGTCATGAGGCTGGATGTCGCCACCAAAGCTGAGTCGGCTGGGTCCGTAGTTGACGCTGCCCGACTCGATTTGACACCTGGCAATGGCCGGCTTTACACTGCCTCCGTCTCTGGACCAGCGCGCGGTCCGGTCTATCCTGTGAAAACGCTTCCGAGGCCCTGACGCAGAGTATGACCGCGGGCAAGCATTGGGAGCGTAGGACGGGACCTGGATGACGCGATGCAAACTGAGCGGGGCTGTGCGTTTCCGAAGACCGGAACTGTCAAGAACTGGAGGCCCGGGGAGATGGACGGCACCACACAGAGGCCTTATAACGATTTGCCGCCGCTTCCACCGGATCCGGATTTGGAGACAAGGCCTGTGCTAAAGCAGTGCATCTCCGCAAACCGAGCGCTGGCGGAGTTGAAGGGGGCGGGCGATCTGATCCCCAACCAGGCAGTTTTGATCAACACGATTCCTTTGCGAGAGGCACAAGCCAGCTCGGAGATAGAGAATATCGTGACGACCAGCGACCTTCTCTTTCGTGCAGCGGTCAGCAAAGACGCTGAGGTTGATGCTGCCACGAAAGAGGTCCTTCGGTATAGGACGGCGCTCAGACACGGCTGCGATCTGCTGGATGGGCGTCCTCTCTCGACAAACGTACTGTGTGAAGTGTGTTCGGTCTTGCTCGATAGACCGGTGGATGTGCGCGCGACACCGGGAACCCAACTGGTGAATCCCTTCAATGGCAAGGTCGTCTATACGCCGCCGCAGGGAGAACAGTTGATTCGGGATAACCTTGCGAATCTGGAAGAGTTCATCCACGCGACAGACGGCATCGATCCCCTCATTCGGATGGCGGTAATCCACTACCAGTTTGAGGCCATTCACCCCTTTCCTGACGGCAACGGTAGGACGGGTCGGATCCTCAACCTCCTATATCTGGTCGAAGAGGGACTCTTACGCATGCCCGTGCTCTACCTGAGTCGCCATATTATTGAGCACAAGTCGGACTACTACACGCTGTTGCGCGGAGTGACCGAGGAGAACGCGTGGGAGCCATGGATACTCTTCATGTTGACGGCTGTCGAAAGGACGGCATCCTGGACCTGTGAGAAGATACTGGCCATCCGTGACTTGATGGAAGAGACCACAGACCGGTGCCGCAGGGAGTTGCCGGAGCACGTGTACTCGAAAGAACTGGTAGAGATAATCTTCTCTCAACCGTACTGCAAGATAGCTTTTGTTGTTGACGCCGGGATTGCGAAACGACAAACCGCTTCCCAGTACCTGCAGGAACTGGAGGAGATAGGGGTCCTTGAATCGGAGAAGATCGGGCGAGAGAGAATCTACCTGAATCCTGGCCTGCTGATGCTGTTGCGGGAATCCTGAGGATATGTACGTTCAATCGACATGTGCGCAAGATGTGTCGATTATCTCAAGTCTTGTCGACATATCGTGGCCGTGTGTTGAGCCGATCGACGCTTTGCGGGAATGATGCTACCACCTCTGCCCGCGACTAACGGTGCCCGAGTGGCGTTTCCGGTGAGGGGCGGCCACGGACTGACACTGACGAAGCCGGGGAGCCCGTGGGCTCCGGGGCCGTCCGTGTCGTCTTGAACGCGCGCCCCGGTGGGGTTAGAGTGGGGCGGCAGTGCTTCGTGCTCTTCAGGACCCACCCACCGAGGAGACCGGTATGCCCGGCAAGCAACCGAACGTCATCGTGCTGATGACCCATGACATGGGGCAGCACATCTCGCCCTACGGCATCGATACCCTGAACACCCCGAACTGCGAGCGCCTGGCCGCCGAGGGCGTGCTGTTCGAGAACGCCTTCGCCACCTCCCCGCTGTGCAGCCCCAGCCGCGCCTCGTGTTTCACCGGCCGGTTCCCGCACCAGAACGGCGTCCTGGGGCTGACCAGCCCCCGCACCGGCCTGTTCGACCTCTACCCGGATGAGAAACACGCGGCGGCCCTCTTCGCCGAGGCCGGCTACGACACCTGCATGTGCGGCTTTCTGCACGAGACGAATGACCTGTTCAGCGTCGGCTTCCAGGACGCCATCAACGGCGTGGGGCGCGGAAACAACTGGGGCGGTGACTTCATGGAGGCGGCCGACGACATTGGCCGCTGGCTCTCGGAGCGCGACTCCGACCGACCCTTCTACATGCAGATCGGCTGCAGCGAAGCGCACCGGCGGTGGGATAAGTTCGGCGTGGGGCCGGACGCGTCGAAGGGCGTCTGGATGCCCCCCTACCTGCGCGAGGACCCCGAACTGCGCGAGGAACTGGCCATGCTCCAGGGCGTCATGAAGCGCTACGACGAGGGGCTCGGCCGCATACTGGACGTGCTGCAAGAGCGCGGCATCGCCGAGGACACCATCTTCGTCAGCACCACCGATCACGGCATAGACATCCCCCGCGCCAAGGGCACCTTCTATGACCCCGGCATCGAGGTCATCCTGATGATGCGCTACCCGGCCGGCG
Source organism: Candidatus Brocadiaceae bacterium (assembly GCA_003551305.1). GTDB lineage: Bacteria > Planctomycetota > Brocadiia > SM23-32 > SM23-32 > B1Sed10-231. The sequence continues at coordinate 24,758 of PUMJ01000227.1, read as the reverse complement.
GCTGGCAGGCCGGCGCGCGGCGCACCGAACTGGTCTCCAACACCGACGTGCTGCCCACCCTGCTGGAGGCGTGCGGCATCGAGGTGCCCCCGCAGGTCTGGGGCCGCAGCTTCCTGCCCCTGCTGGTGGGTGGGGACTACGAGCCGAACGACTGCGTCTTTGCCGAGAAGACCTACCACGACACCTACGATCCGACCCGCGTCGTGCGCACCGGGCGCTACAAGTACATCCGTTACTTCGAGGTCTGCATCTTCCAGGACCTGCGCATCGCGACCATCCCACGCTGGCACTACTTCAAGGAGCGACCCGTCCGCGACACCGTCGAGGAGCTGTACGACCTCGAGGAAGACCCGTGGGAGGAGCACAACCTGGCCGACGACCCGGACTACGAGGACGTGAAGATGAGGCTGCGCCGGCGGCTCGTGGAATGGATGCGCGAGACCGACGACCCGCTGCTGGAGGGACCCGTGCCGAGCCCCTACTACCGGGAGCAGATGGAGGAGTTCCTGGAGTCGTGAGGGCTCGGGGGCCGGCATTCCGCGCCGGTCACAGCCGAGGCGGCTCGGCCGCACATGGGAGACTGTCAGTCGCATGTTCCGATGACTGCGATGACTGCGACGGGGGGCGTTGGGTATGGATGAACTGGTCTTGGTGGCGGACTGCGGCTCAACGACTATCACCGTCACGGCCGTGAGCCCGCGGGGGGAGCTTGTGGCCTCGGCCAGCCGTCCCAACGGCCCCGTGGCCCAGGAGGGACACCCCGACTGGCGCGTCTGGGACGTGGACGCCATCTGGGAGAAGGTCTGCGCCTCCATGCGGGCCGTCGTCGGCTCTGTAGGCGCCGACCGCATACAGGCCGTCGCCGTCACGACGATGGGTGCCGACGGGGCGCCGGTCAGCGCCGACGGCCGGCTGACCCACCCGCCCATCTGCTGGCAGTGTCCGCGCACCGAACCGGTCGCCCGGCGCTGGGGCGAGGAGTTCGGCGCGCGGCGGCTCTTCAGCATCACCGGCTACCAGGTCATCAGTTTCAACACGCTGTTCGCCCTCTCCTGGCTACGCGAGAATGAGCCGGAGGCGCTCGAGGCCGCCGACACGTGGTTGATGATGCCGGGGTTGCTGAACATGCGGCTCTGCGGGGAGCCGAGTCTGGACGTGACCAGCGCCTCCACCATGATGCTGCTGGACCTGCACCGGGGCACGTGGTCCGGCGAACTGCTGGACCGGCTCGGGCTGCAGGCCTCGTTTTTCCCGCCGCTGTCGCATCCGGAGGACGTGGTCGGGACCGTGACCGGGCGGGCCGCCACCGAGACGGGCCTGCCGGCCGGAGTGCCGGTGGTGGCGGGCGGGCACGACACCCAGTTCGCGCCCATCGGCAGCGGCGCCGCACCCCACGAGGCGGTGCTGAGCACCGGCACGTGGGAGATCGCCATGCTGCGCACCCGCGAGCCGGTGAGCGGAGACTACGCCTTCGAGCGGGGCATCTGCACGGAACGGGACGCCGTGCCGGGCCTCTACGACCCCCAGTTACTGATGATGGGCTCGGGCGCGCTGGAGTGGGTGCGCGAGCAATTCTACCCCGAGTTCCCCGACCGACACGAGGGCTACGAACGGATGATAGAGGACGCCACCCCCCTGGAACCCGGCGCGGGCGGCGTCATGATGGCGCCCTCCCTCAAGCCGGACACCGGGCCCCTGCGTCGCCACCGCACCCGGGGCACCATCCTGGGCATCGGGGTCGGCACCGGCCGGGAGCAGATATACCGCGCGGCGCTCGAAGGGCTCTGCTTCCAGTTGCGGGAGGCGTTGCGCATTCTGCGCAAGGCCACGGGTTTCGAGCCGGAGCGCCTCCGCGTGGTCGGCGGCGGCAGCAAGAACGAACTGTGGAACCGCCTGCGCGCGGAGGTCTGCCGCATGCCGGTGGTCGTGACCGAAAGCCGCGAGGCCACCACGGTCGGAGCGGCCGTGGCCGCCTGGGTCGGCGCGGGGCGGTTCGAGTCTCTGAAGCAGGGCGAGGAGCAGATACCCACTGCCACGAGCGTGCTCGAGCCGACCGCGCGGGCCGACGAATACGAAGCGCTCTACCGGCGCTGGCGGGAGATCGGCCCGGCCCTGGAGGGCTTCTACGGGGCCTGAGCGTCCCGCGGCGCGAGGACCGCATCCAACAGGAGACACACAATGAAGGTCAGCATCGTCGGGGCCACGGCTTACACGAGCCGCGACCTGATCAAGATACTGGCGCGCCACCCGGAGGCGCGGATCGTGCACCTGGGCGGGCGCCGCGAGGGCAACCCGCCCATCGTCGACATTTTCCCCGAACTGAAAGGCGTCTGCGACATGCGCCTGGCCGGGCTGGAGCCGGCGGACGCTCCCGAGAAGCCCGACGTGGCGTTCTTCACACTGCCCCACGGCGTCAGCATGGAGTACGTTCCGCGCTACCTGGAGGCCGGGGTGCGGTGCGTGGACTTCAGCGCCGACTACCGGTTCGACGAGGTGGCGCTCTACGAGCGATGGTACCGCCGGCACGACGACGCGGCGAACGTCGCCCGGGCCGTCTACGGCATCCCGGAGCTGTTCGCGGACCGCATCGCGGGCGCCGACCTGGTGGGCAACCCCGGCTGCTACCCGACCTCCGTCATCCTGGGGCTGGCGCCCTTCGTGCGGGCCGGGCTCATCAGCGGCGCGGACGTGACAGTGGACGCCAAAAGCGGCGTCAGCGGCCGGGGCAATAAGCCCAGCCTCGGCTCGATGTACTGCGAGTGCAACGAGGACCTGCGCGCCTACAAGGTCACCGGCCACCGCCACGAGCCGGAGATGGAGCACGGCCTGCGGCTGGCCGGCGCGGCCGGGGCGGAGGTGACCTTCATCCCCCACCTGGCGCCCATGGACCGCGGCATCCTGGCCACCATCGTCGCCCCGCTGGAGCGGGAGGCCACCGATGAAGAGCTGCAGTCCGTGCTGGAGGACTTCTACGCCGGCCGGCCGTTCGTGCGCGTGCGCGCTGCCGAGGACCAGCCCCGCACAAAGGCCGTCTCCTTCACCAACTGCTGCGACGTGGCGGCCGTGGTGCGCAAGCGACGCCGTCTCATCGTCACCAGCGCCATCGACAACATGATGAAGGGCGCCTCCTCGCAGGCCGTGCAGAACATGAACGTCATGTTCGGCCTCGACCAGACCGCCGGCCTCCTGTAACCACGCGGCGGGAGCTAACCACAACGACACGACGGGCACAACGAAAAACGGCACGATGGGGAAAGACGCGGGCACACTGCCAACGGAACCTGCACAGGGTGAGAACGCCGACAACTAACCACGACGACTCAACGGACGCGACGGAATGGGCCAGCTGTGGAGGTCACAGCGGGTACCAGGAGATGCGCAGGCCAGCACGGAAGAAGCACCGACTGGGAAAGCCCTGAGGGTTTTTGTGGAGCGCAGACCCGGTTCGAAGGCGGGTCAGACCTCTTCTATCTGAACTTCGTCCGGTGAATACCCGAACAGCTTCAGCACCTGCGCGGTCCGCTGTGTCAGATTGTTGGCGCTGGCATGGGTTTCGGCATATATGCCACTATCGCCAATCTCACGGGCTTCGCGCATGTTGACGTCCTGCCGGGCGAAGTAGGGACGCTTCCGTCCTTGAATCTCGAAGATTCGCCCGTAATCATCCCGGTGGCGCGCGTAGAGCATCTCGCACACGCCCAGGAAAACGTCCTTCCATGTGCTAACCTCCCGCTGCATACCGTGAAAGGTGAATGAGCGGGGCCGCTTATGGCTATGGTTGGCCAGCAGTTGACTCTCACTGCGACGTTTAGTGTCATTGCGCGGTGGCTCCGGCGCGATATCACGCCCAGACGGAGGACTTGCTGAGATAAAACGTGCGCTCCCCAATGGCACCACTCGGTGAATGTGATCCTCCGCCACATGGCCCTTTCTGTAGTACGTGCGCAACTCCCTCAGCCGTGTGTCAAAGGGCACAGACTCGATCACTTCCGCGTGTGCGCGTTCCAATCGGTCGATAACGATCACGACGGTAGGCTGCTTCTCAATGGTGTCTGACACGAACTTGTGGATCTCAGATATCTGCTTCTTGGCAAAGGCGGTTTCCTTGTCGATGTCCTCTTTGATCTCGTTGTAGAAAGCGGTAACGAGCTGCCTGTTAGTGTCAGGGTTCGAGATGCCTGCACGGAAACGCGATATCTGATTGACAACGTGTTCATAAAGGGGATGATCTGCAAGCTCCACCTCCACCACGAACCACTCTTTGCTTTCCAGGTCAAGCACGAAAGCATCAGGTATCGAACCTACGCCAAGCTGACTCTTCAGTCGTCTCTTCCGAAAGAGAAGTGCCGAGGAGCCGAAGACTAGCCCAACGTGCTCAGCAAAGACCTCCTCGAGCTCCGCCTCATCGCTGTACTGATGGTCGATATAGTGCACACCGTCCTTGAGCAGGACCTCCTGCCCCTCCTCTTCGCCGTTCATGAGTGTGGGCTCCTTCCCTTATGGGTGAGACGATGTACCGCTCTGGCCTTTTCGCACCGGCCGAGGTATCCAGCACCTGGGTTCTTGCACATGAGGTGCCTGCCGGTCACTCCGACCGGAAGGAAGCACTGCTCCTTCCCATTCATAGCCAGCAGCATCTTACCAGAACTCACGTTGGATAACGACAAGTAACTGTTGCACGCCTGAGGCATCGAACTGGATACTCTGGCTCACTTTGTCCGGATGTTTGCGCCCCGGTCTTCCATACGTGTCCAACTGCAGCACCTTGCGGCCATCCTCGGCACGGAGGACCGTGTATGTGCACTCGACCTCTTCATGGATACCAACAGGCTCTTTCTCGCTCTTCCTCAGTTCGCGTACCAATGCCATGTCTATACCACCGTTTGGGAGTGTCAGGTTTGGCACGACAGCGCGGCGCGCTAGCGGCACAGCAACACATTACAACAGTGGAGCCCTGAACGCAAGGAGTAAGGGTGGTCGTCAAATGGGGCATAGTGGGTCAGGCGGCGGCTCCACAGCGATCCGGGCGCTCCAGACGAGAGGGAGGCATAGCGGCTGAGACTCTCGCGGCGCAGTCCCCTTTTCCCCTCGGGGGCGGACTCTGTGGCCTCGGCAGTTCTGTTGTGCCCGTCGTGTCGTGGTGGTTCGGGGCGGCCGGTGGGGGAGGAGTCAGTCGGGGCGGGCGGTGCCTATGTTGCAGCATTCGACGGCCAGGACCTGCGACTTGCGGCTGGTGTCGCGGTAGACCGTCACGCCCTTGCAGCCCAGTTCGTGCGCCCGCAGGTAGATGTCTCGCACGTCTTCGCGCGTGGCGTCGGCGCGCAGGTTGAGCGTCTTGGAGACGGCGTTGTCGGTGTGGCGCTGGAAGGCGGCCTGCACTTCGAGATGCTGCATCGGCGGCACCTCCAGGCTGGTAACGAACAGGCGCTGCACCAGGGCCGGCGCCACCGCCAGCGGGCGCACCGCCCCCGTCTCGATGATGCGCCGCATGACGTCCCCGGTCAGCTCGAAGCCCTCGCGCCGGCAGAGGCGCTCCAGGTCCGGATGTACCTCCTGCAGCGGCTCCCCGTCCAGCACGTGGCGGCGGAAGGCGACGGCGAAGATAGGCTCGATGCCGCCCGAGCAGCCGGCGATGATGCTGATGCTACCCGTGGGGGCGATGGTGGTGCGGACGGCGTTGCGCAGGGGGCGCTCCCGCTCCGCCAGCGCGCTGCCGGGGAAGTTCGGGAACGGCCCGCGTTCGCGCGCCAGCTGCTCCGAGGCGCGATCGGCCGCCGCGGAGATGAACCGCATGATGTCCTCCGCCGTGCTGACGGCCTCCGGCTCGTCGTAGGCGATGCCCATGCGGATGAGCATGTCGGCAAACCCCATGACGCCGAGCCCTATCTTGCGGTTGCCGAGGGTCACGTCGGCGACCTCGCGCAGGGGGTGGCGGGTGACGCTGATGACGTCGTCCAGGAACCGCACGCCCAGGTGTGTCAGGCGGCGCAGTTTTTCCCGGTCGAGGGTGCATTCGGGCGGCTCGCCGCTGAGGCAGTGGGCGAGGTTGACCGAGCCGAGCACGCAGGACTCATAGGGCAGCAGGGGCGCCTCGCCGCAGGGGTTGGTGGCCTGGATGTCGCCGAGCCGGGGCGTGGGGTTGTCGCGGTTGATGGCGTCCAGGAAGACGAGCCCCGGCTCGCCGTTGCGCCAGGCGCTTTCGACGATGGCGTCGAACACCTCCGCGGCGGGCAGCGTGCGTGCGGCTTCGCCGCTGAGGGGGTCTATCAGGTCGAAGGGTTCCGCCGCCTGGACGGCCTCCATGAAGCGGTCGGTGACGCCGACGGAGATATTGAAGTTGACCAGGGCGCCCTCTTCGTTCTTGGAACGGACAAACTCCATGACGTCCGGGTGGTCAACGCGCAGGACGGCCATGTTGGCGCCGCGCCGCCATCCGCCCTGGTTGATGGCGTCTGTGGCCTGGTTGAAGATGCGGATGAAGGAGAGCGGCCCGCTGGCCCGTCCGCCGGAGGTGGATATGTAGGCGCCGGCGGGGCGGAGCCTGGAGAAGCTGAAGCCGGTGCCGCCGCCGCTCTGGTGGATGAGGGCGGCGTGCTTGAGGGTCTCGAAGATGCTCTCCAGCGAGTCCTCCACCTCCAGGACGAAGCAGGCGGCCAGTTGCTGCAGCTCCCGCCCGGCGTTCATCAGGCACGGGGAGTTGGGCAGGAAGTCGAGTGCCGTGAGGGCCTCGAAAAACTCCCGCTCGACCTGATCGGCCGAGGGGCCGGCGGCGTAACGGTCCTCGGCGGAGGCGACGTTGCGAGCGACGCGGGCGAACATCTCTTCCGGCGTCTCGGTGACGCTGCCGTCCGGGGCGCGCTTCAGGTATCGGCTCTCGAGCACACGGCGTGCGTTGGGCGTCAGGTCGGGCTTCATGGCAGCTCGAAGCGGTGTTCCGGGTGTTTGACCGTCAGGACGGGGCAGGCTGCCTTGCGCACGACCTTCTCCGCGACGCTGCCGATGAGCAGTTGCTTGAGGCCGGAACGGCCGTGAGTGCCCATGACAATCAGGTTGGCGCCGAATTCGCGGGCCGCTTCTATTATCTCGATGAAAGCGGTGCCCGGGCGGACCTCTCCGGTGACGTGGACGTGGCCGGCCTCCTCGCCGAGACGGCGCAGCAGTTTGTCCAGGTGCTCACGGGCACCTTCCTCCAGTTGCTCGATGGGCATACTCAGGTCCGGCACGCCGGCCATGCTGTAGGAGGGCAGGAAGGGCACCTCGACGATGTGCAGGAGCTTCAGCTCGGCGCCGAAAGCGCCGGCCAGGTCCACCGCGTAGCGAAGCGCGTGCTCGGCGCATTCGGAGAAGTCCACCGGACACAGGATCCTGGCGATCCGGATGTTGCTCACGGGCTCGGTTCCTCGAAAGGGGATGTCATCGGCTATCCTGGTCGGCAGCCGGCGGCCCGAGTTTTTCCTCGGGTGCCGTCAGGCGGTAGTAACGGGGCACGAGCTGGACGGGGTCAACGTCGAGTCCCCTGCGGATGCGCTCGGCGCCGAGGCGCGCAACGGCCTCGGCACGGCCGGCGGCCAGATGCTCGGGCCCCGTGCGGAGACGATTCTCGCTGAAGACCTCGGGGTGCGCACGCACTCCGTCACCGAAGACGAGGGTGCCCTCCGGCAGCCGCTCGGCCAGTTCCCCCGGGCGCACGCACAGAACGCCGGTGGTGTCTTCCCAGCCCTCGGCCCGCCGGAAAAGCGTTCCATAGACGCGGCCGCGGCGTGCGTCCAGCACGGGACAGGTCCAGCGGCAGTCATGCCGGTCGGGCTCCACGTTCTGCGCTTTGACCTCGAGGGACGGGACGGCCGCGCAGCGCCAGCCCAGCGCGAATGCCAGCGTCTTGGCGCAGGCGACGCCGACGCGCAGCCCCGTGAAGGAGCCGGGCCCTTCGCTGACGGCAACGGCCCGGACGTCGCGCCGGTCCAACCGCGCCTGCGCCACCACGTGGTCTATGGCGGAGATGATGTCGCGGGCGCGGCGGCCTCCTTCCGGAAACGCGTAGGACGCGAGCGGGCGGCCGTCCTCACAGACGGCCACGCTGCCCCTGCGTCCGCTGGTCTCGATGCCGAGTATGATCATCTGCAAAGCTGTTATTCCCGGGCGTCATGGGCGTTCTTCTCAAGCCAGCGGAACGCCTCGCGGAGGGAAGCGGCGCAGGCTTCGCGGTCGCTCAGGTAAGGGGCCGTGTGGCGGACGTCCACGCGCCAGAGCACCTCCCCGTCGGCGGCGCGATGGCAGGCCAGGCTGTAGTCAACCTCTGCCCAGGACCAGAAGAACCGGTACTGGACCCGGGCATGCCGGATCTCCGCCGTCAGGTAGGACGCCACATCCAGCGTTTCGGCGTGGCGTCGGAGGGTGCGCTCGTCCGGTTTCAGCGTGAACTCGGCCCCGCTGTCATTTTGCTTGATGCGCCGTTCGGCCTCCCGGAGGGGCATGACGTCCAGCCATCGGCCCTCGGCGGCCGTCCAGGCCAGCAGGTCGGCGAAGGCCCTGTGCATCCTGGGGTTGGCAATGCTGCCCCAGGTGGTCTGTCCGGTCAGGGACCTCCGGTTCTCCACCGGCACGACGCGCAGCACGGCGGAGGTTCCCTCGGGGGCGTCGGCCAGGCGGCCCTCCCCCTCGATGACCAGTTGGGAACGCACGCGGCAGCCTGAAAGCGCCGCCGCGCTCAGGGCGAGGATGAAGACGAGAGCGAATGTACGCGTAAGTGGTTTCAGCGCTGTTTCCCACCTGTGCTCCGGACCGGTGTGCAACACACGCCATTATAGACGCGCCGCTGAGAGGGGGCAAGAGGGGCGGGCGGCGCTGGGAGGCCCCTCGCCGGTGAGTGCAGAACCACGAAAACACGGCGCTTGCCCTTTCGCCAAAGGGGGGAAGGGAGGGACACAACGAACACGACGACGAGGACGATTGCCCGGGCGGCCGGGAAGAAAACAGCCCGGCGGGGAGGACCCGCCGGGCTGTATGCCGTCACGTTGGCCGTGGCGACTCAGTCCGCCTCCCCCGCGCCGATGGCGGCCTGCGCGGCGGCCAGCCGGGCGACGGGCACCCGGAAGGGCGAGCAGGAGACGTAGTTGAGCCCGACGCGGTAGCAGAACTCGACCGAGCGCGGCTCGCCGCCGTGCTCGCCGCAGATGCCGACCTTGAGGTCCGGCTTCGTCTGACGCCCCTTCTCGACGCCCATGGCGACGAGCTGACCGACGCCCTCCTGGTCCAGCGCCTGGAAGGGATCGTTCACCAGGATCTCGCGCTCGACGTACTCGGGCACGAACACGCCGACATCGTCGCGGCTGAAGCCGAACGTCATCTGGGTCAGGTCGTTGGTGCCGAAGCTGAAGAAGTCGGCGTACCGGGCGACCTTGTCCGCTATGAGGGCGGCGCGCGGCACCTCGATCATGGTGCCTATCTTGTAGTCCACCTGGACGCCGGCCTCCTCGAGGACATCCCGGCAGACCTGCTCGGCCTCCTGCCGGCAGATGCGGAGTTCCTCGTCGGTGCCGATCAGCGGGATCATGATTTCGGGCCGCACGTCAACGCCTTCCTTCTGGCAGTTGGCGGCGGCCTCCATGATCGCGCGGACCTGCATGTTGTAGATGTCCGGATACGTGATGCCGAGGCGGCAGCCGCGGTGCCCGAGCATGGGGTTCAGCTCGCGCAGTTCGTTGACGCGGCCGGCGATCCTCTCCACGTCCATCCCCATCTGCTGGGCCAGCCGTTTCTGGACCTCACGGTCATGGGGCAGGAACTCGTGCAGCGGGGGGTCTAAGAGCCGGACAACGACCGGCAGTCCGTCCATGACGCGGAAGATGCCCTCGAAGTCCTCGCGCTGCTCGGGCAGCAGTTTCTCCAGGGCGCTGTCGAAGAGCTTGCGCGTCTCGGCGAGTTCTGCGCCGACCTTCTCGATCTCCTTCTCGATCCTGCGCAGGTTCTCGCCGGAGGCCTGGGTCTTGGCGATCTCGGCGTCGCGGAGCCTGGCTTCGATGCGGCGCACGTCGGGGGCGGTCAGCATCATCTGGCGCACGTAGGCGATGCGGCCTTCCTCGAAGAACATGTGCTCGGTGCGGCACAGGCCGATGCCCTCGGCGCCGAACTCCAGCGCCCTCTCCGCGTCGTCCGGGGTGTCGGCATTGGCCCAGACGCCCAGGTCGCGGTACTCCTCGGCCCATTCCATCAGGGTGCCGAAGGCGCCGGACATCTCGGGGTCAACCATGGGGATGGCGCCGTCGAAGACCTGGCCGGTGGTGCCGTCCAGGGAGATGACGTCGCCCTCGGCAAACTCCTTGCCGCCGATGACCACCTTCTTGCTCTCCTCGTCGGGCATGACGGCGCTGCAGCCGGCCACGCAGCACTTGCCCATGCCGCGGGCCACGACGGCGGCGTGGCTGGTCATGCCGCCGCGGGCGGTCAGGATGCCCATCGAGGCGTCCATGCCGCCGATGTCCTCGGGGCTGGTCTCCTCGCGCACGAGGATGATGCCGGCGGGCTCGTCCTTGCTGGCCTCGGCGGCGGCCATTTCCTCGGCGTCGTCGGCGGTCAGGGCGATCTTGCCCACGGCCGCGCCGGGGGAGGCGGGCAGCCCTTCGGCCAGGCAGCGGCCGCTCTCGAGGGCATCGCTCTCGGCGTCGGCGTCGAAGTGCTTGTGCAGGAGCTGTTCGAGCTGGTTCGGGTCAACGCGCCTCACGGCGGCCGCCTTCTCAATCAGGTCTTCCTCGGTCATCTCGACGGCGATCCTGACGGCGGCCACGGCTGTGCGCTTGCCCGTGCGGGTCTGCAGCATGTAGAGGTGGCCTTCCTGCGCGGTGAACTCGAAGTCCTGCATGTCCCGGTAGTGCTCTTCGAGCGTGTGCTTGACCTCCACAAGCTGGTCATAGAGGCCGCTGTAGAGCTTGTTGGCCTCTTCGGGCTCAATGCTGTTGTCCGGGAACTCGCTGAGGTCTTCCTCCGGCAGGTCGTTGATGTCCTTGGGGGTGCGGATGCCGGCCACCACGTCCTCGCCCTGGGCGTTGATCAGGTATTCGCCGTAGAGCTTGTTCTCGCCGGTGGCGGGGTTGCGAGTGAAGCCGACGCCGGTGAAGCTGGTATGGCCCATGTTGCCGAAGACCATCGTCTGGACGTTGACGGCCGTGCCGAGCAGGCCGCGGATCTCGTGGATCTCGCGGTAGCGGACCGCCTGGGGGTTGTTCCAGGAGCCGAACACGGCGTCAATGGCGCGGCGAAGCTGGTCCTTCGGGTCGGTGGGGAACTCCTCGCCGGTGTCTTTCTTGTAGATAGCCTTGAAATCGGCGACGATCTCTTTGAGCTGTTCGGCGTTGAGCTGGCTGTCGTACTGCACGCCGGCCTTCTCGCGCTCTTCGTGAAGGATGTCGTCGAAGTCGCCGTGGGGGATGAACATGGCGACGTTGCCGAACATCTGGATGAAGCGGCGGTAGCAGTCCCAGGCGAAGCGCTCGTCTCCGCTCTCCTCGGCCAGGCCGGCCACGGCGTCGTCGTTGAGGCCCAGGTTCAGGATGGTGTCCATCATGCCGGGCATGCTGACGGCGCCGCCGCTGCGAACGCTGACCAGCAGGGGGTTCTCCCTGCCGCCGAGCTCACGGCCGGTCACCTCTTCCAGGTGCGCCAGGTTCTCGTCCAGGGCGTCTTCCAGCCCGTCCGGCCACTGGCCGTTGTTGCGCAGGTACTGGCGGCACATCTCGGTGGTGATCGTGAAGCCGGGAGGCACCGGCAGCCCCACGTTGGCCATCTCGGCCAGGTTGGCGCCCTTGCCGCCCAGAAGCTGCTTCATATCGGTGCGGCCGTCGGCCTTGCCTTGCTCGAAGAAGTAGATCATCTTATCGCTCATGAACGCACACTCCTCTGGAGGGTACATGTGGGAAGCTTACTGAAGAAGAGCCGTGTCAAACAATCAGTGGGAACTGGGGGAGGGGGCAGCTTCCTTCCCCGACCGTGCCGGGTCTCCGGAGCGCTCCTGACGGCGTGACTTTCCCCCGTCTTACGCCGCCCTCAAACTAACACATCCCGATGCGGTGCGCAAGTCCACGCGCGCCGAGACTTGCCTTGCCGGGCGCACTTAGCTACTCTGGAAGGGGGTCAGATTCGATCGCTTCCAGTGGAGGAATGTCATGCTCGCATCGTTCAGCGTGGTGCCGGTCGGCGGGGGCACCGAACTGAAGGAACAGGTCGCCGAGGTGTTGCGCGTCATAGACGAGTCCGGGCTGCCCTATCGGCTCAACGCCATGTCCACCGAGATCGAGGGAGACTGGGACGAGGTCATGCAGGTGGTGCGGGCGGCGCACGATGTGGGCCGCAGCTTCACCGGTCGCGTGCTCACAAGTATTACGATCGACGACCGCGAGGGCGCCACCGGCCGCATCGAAGGCAAAGTGACGGACGTGGAACAGATCATCGGAAAGAAGCTGGAGAGGAAGCCTGGATGACTTCGAGGGACAGAGTCGGCAAGATTGACCTTCGGACTTTCGAATCGTTCCTCATGCCGCGCCTGGGCGTCACCAGCGACCGCGTGCGCATCGGCCCGCGCACCGGTATAGACGCCGCCGTCTTCGATGTCGGCGACCGGTCCGTCGTCATCGCCGAAGACCCCATCTTCCCGGCCGTCGGGCTGCCGCTGGAGACGTTCGGCTGGTTCACCATCCACATCGGCGCCAGCGACGTGGCGGTGCTGGGGGTGCGGCCGGAACTGGCCACCTACTCCCTGCTGATGCCGCCGGGCACGCCGGAGGAGGACTTCGAGGTCATCGTCGAGTCCATCCACCGGGCCGCCGTCGAGCTGGATATCACGATAGTGGGTGGGCACACCGGTTACTACCCCGTGCTGACGGTCCCCATCATCGGCGGCATCACCGTGATGGGCATCGCGGCCCCGGAGGAGGTCGTCAGCCCCGCGGGCGCCCGGCCGGGGGACGCCGTGCTGATGACGAAAGGGCCGGCCATAGAAGCGGTCGGTCTTCTGGCCACGCTCTACGAGGACGAGTTGCGCCAGGCCCACGGTGATTCAGTCACCGAGGCCGCCCTCGCCCGATGCAGGCAGATAACCGTGGTCGAGGACGCCCTGATGGCCGCTCAAACCGGCGCCGTGACGGCCATGCACGACGCCACCGAGGGCGGGGTGCTGGGCGGGCTGTGGGAGATGGCCGAAGCGGCCGGCGTGGGCATGGAGATCGACGCCGCCGCGATGCTGTGGCCGGAGGACGTTGAGGCCCTCTGCGCGACGCTGTCCATTGACCCGCTGGCCGCCATCGCGGAGGGCACGCTGCTGCTGACCGTGCCGGAGGCGGACGTTGCGGCGGTGATAGGTGCCCTGGCCGGCAAGGGCATCCCCTGCACGCAGATAGGGCGGGTCATTCCGGAGGCAGGGCACCGCGTCATCACCCGCCGGGACGGGACGGTCGAAGAGCTGGCCGTGCCCGGGGAAGACCCTTTCTGGCCCGCGTTCTTCGCAGGGGTCGAGAAGCTGCAGGAGGGGGCGTGAGACGGCAGGCCGACTACAGCCTCTACCTGGTGGCCGTGCCGCAGTTCTGTGCGGGCCGGCCGGTCGAGGAGGTCGTGGCCGCCGCCTTAGACGGCGGCGTCACCGTCGTGCAACTGCGCGACAAGGAGTGCACCACCCGCCGCTACGTCGAAACGGCGGAGCGGCTGTCGGGCCTCCTGCGGCCCCGTGGGGTGCCCCTCATCATCAACGACCGTCTCGACGTGGCGCAGGCCGTCGGTGCCGATGGCGTGCACCTGGGCCAGTCGGATATGCCGGTTGTGGCGGCCCGTCGCCTGCTCGGGCCGGACGCCCTCATCGGGCTGTCGGTGGATACGCCGCAGCAGGGGGCCACAGCGAATGAGCTGGACGTGGACTACCTGGGGGTCGGCCCGGTCTATGCGACCTCCACCAAGAGGGATACCACGGCCGAATGGGGGCCGGAGGGGCTGCGGGCGCTCCGGGCCGAGAGCCGCCACCTGCTGGTGGGCATCGGCGGCATAGACGCCGGCAACGCGGCGGATGTGGTCCGCGCCGGGGCCGACGGCGTGGCCGTGGTCTCGGCCATCTGCGCGGCCGACGACCCGCGCCGCGCCGCGGCTGAACTGCGGCGGGCCGTCCAGACGGGCCGGGCGGGTCCCCCGCCGGCGGAGCCGGGGTTCTGAGCGCAACAGCCAGGGGAACCACTACAACACAACCAGCATAACCGCAACGCCGGTTGTTAGTTGCCGGCTGAGTGTTCAGAGTCAACGGCGGAGAATCGCCCGCACCCCACCGGTCAGCGAAGACCGGGGCCCATGTGTGGCACAGCCCTGCCTGCGTCGTAGTCGCAGCAGGCAGGCGCCCTCGGCTGTGTGTGGGGCGTAGGCCCACGCCGGCGCTCAGGACTCGACCATGGCCATGGCGTCGGCCAGGGTGATGCCGGCTAGGTAGCCCTGCATGCGGTTGAGGGCCTGGTTCCACAACTCGACGACCAGCCGGTCGTGCTCGGTTTCGGGCGGCGGTTCGACCTGCTGGCGCGGCTCGACCGCGTCAACGACCTCCGCCATGGTGATGAGTTCGGGGCGGCGCATGAGCCAGTAGCCGCCCTTCGAGCCGCGGCTGCTGTTGACAAGGGCGCGCTTTTTGAGGCTGATGAGGATGTGGACGAGGTACTTGTCGGGTATGCCGGTGCTGACGGCGATCTCCTGCAGTTTCGTGGGGTTGTCGCCGTCGTAGCGTTCGGCCAGGTTGAGCGCGGCCAGCAGGGCATAGCGCGTCTTGGCTTTCAGGCTTTCCATGGGGGCCGGCTCCCGGCAGAGTTGTGGCATCGGCCCGCCCGGTAGCGGGGAGACGTTCACCGGGCAGCTCGGCTCTGTGGCCTCTTCAGACGGTTGGCGCCGTCTCGGTCTCGTAGGTGAGCGACTCCTCGCTCTCCAGGTCAAACAGGTGGGCCCTGGTCATGTCGAAGACCACCTCGATGTCCTGCCCGACGTGGGGGTTGCTGCGCGAATCGAACCTGGCGACGACGTCCTCATCCTGGGACGGCGTGCGCAGATAGACGAGAGTTTCCGCGCCGAGCGGCTCGACGACCTCCGCGCGGATGGTCTTTGTGTTGTCCGGGTCGGTCTCCGGGGCGAAGGCGCGGTCGTGGATGTCCTCCGGCCGGATGCCGAAGGCGACCCGCCGCCCGGCCCGCTCTTCGACGGCCGATGCCAGCCTGTCCGGCAGCATGAGCGAGAAGTCCGGCCCGAGGAACCGGACATCCGGGCCGGAGCGCTCCAGCTCTCCCCTGATGAAGTTCATCGGGGGGCTGCCTATGAAGCCGGCGACGAACATGTTGACCGGGTGGTCGTAGAGTTCCATGGGGGTGGCCACCTGCTGGAGGTAGCCGTCCTTCATGACGGCCACCCTGGTGCCCAGCGTCATGGCCTCCACCTGGTCGTGGGTCACGTATATCATGGTGGCGCCGAGCTGCTCGTGCAGGCGGGCTATCTCGACGCGCATCTGCACGCGCAGCTTGGCGTCCAGGTTGCTCAGCGGTTCATCGAACAGGAACACCTGGGGGTGGCGCACGATGGCGCGGCCGACGGCCACCCTCTGGGCCTGGCCGCCGGAGAGTTCCCTGGGCCGCCGCTCCAGCAGGGGGGTCAGCTCCAGCAGTTCCGCTGCGTCCTGCACCCGCCGCTCGATCTCGTCGCGCGCATACTTGCGCAGCTTCAGGCCGAAGGCCATGTTCTTATACACGGTCATGTGGGGATAGAGGGCGTAGTTCTGGAACACCATGGCGATGTCGCGGTCCTTGGGCAGGACGTCATTGACCAGGCGCCCGCCGATGTAGATATCGCCATCGGTAATCTCCTCCAGGCCGGCCACCATGCGCAGCGTTGTGGACTTGCCGCAGCCGCTCGGCCCGACCAGCACCAGCAGGCTGCCGTCCTCGACCTCCAGGTTGACGTCGTTGACGGCCCTGACGCCGCCCGGATAGACCTTCGAAACGTTGTTCAATGTGACTTCGGCCATTTATCTCCCTCCACGGTCTTCTCTGTGCCGCAACCGGCCCGGGCGCTCATCCCTTGATGGCGCCCTCACCGATACCGCGGATGAAGAACCGCATTGTGAACGCGAACAGTATAACCAGCGGGATGGCGGATATGAAGTATGCGGCCATCAGCGGGCCCCATTGCTTGACGTAGGCGCCCTGCAGGCGGAACAGCCCGACCGCCAGGGGCAGCTTATCGGGGTCGCGCAGGGTGATGAGCGGCAGGATGAAGCTGTTCCACTCCCCGACGAAGCGCAGGATCGCCAGCGTGGATATGATGCCACCGCACTGGGGGATGACCACGTGCACTATCTGCTGAAGGTGCGAGGCACCGTCTATGCGGGCGCACTCGAAGAACTCACGCGGCATGTCCTCGATGAAGTTGCGCAGCACGTAGAGGCAGATGATCTGCCCGCCCGCCGCTCCCACAAGGGCCAGGCCGATCAGCGAGTTCAGAAGGCGCAGCTCGGTCATGACTCTGAACAAGGGTACCAGGTTGGCCACGCCGGGCATCAGCAGCAGCAGCAGGATGGCGGCCCAGATGAAGTCGCCGAACGGGATCTTGAACCGGCCGAAGACGTAGGCGGCCAGGATGGCGATCACCAGGCTGATCAGGGTGGCCGTGACGGCCAGGAAGACGGAGTTGGCGATGTAGACGCTCACCGTCTCCCACGCGATCGCCCAGTTCTCGAAGTGCAGCGGGAACGTCAGGGTCCACGGCTGGCGGTAGAACTGGGTGTTGGTCTTGAAGCTGATGACCAGCATGATGTAGAAGGGCAGGAACGTCAGCGCCAGCATGACCCAGAGGTAGCTGTGCTTCAGGACTCGCGCTATGGGGCTCTCGGGGCGGCTCATGTCTCCACCCGCACATACTTGTTGTTGATGTAGGTCAGTATGACGATCACGAAGAACAGCAGGATACCGATGGCGCACGCGTAGCCGGCCCGGCGCTCGATGAAGGCGGCGTAGTACATGTAGAGTCCCGGCACCAGGCCGGCCCCTTCCGGTCCGCCCTCTGCCCCCAGCAGCACCAGGATCATGTCGAAGCCCTGCAGCACGCCGATAATCATCAGCACCAGGTTGATGCGCACCTGGGTGGCGATGAGCGGCAGCTCGATGTAGAAGAACTTGCCCAGCCAGCCGACGCCGTCCAGTTCCGCGCATTCATAGACGCTGGAGGGTATCTTCTCCAGGCCGCTCAGGTAGATCAGCACGCCGATGATGCCGATCCAGGGGAAGCCCCAGATGATGAGCGCGGGGATGATGAGCCTCGCCTCGCCCAGCCAGGCCGGAAACGGCCCCAGCCCCAGCAAGTCCAGTACACCCAGTGGTCGCAGCACGGCGTTCAGCAGGCCCAGTATCGGATCGTAGAAGAACTTCCAGATCAGCACCACCACCATCCAGGGAATGACCATGGGCACTACGAACAACAGGCGGTAGACGTAGCGCAACCTGTCGCTGGTGATGCGGTGGATGACCACGGCCGTCACAATAGAGGGGATCATCTTGAACAGGTTGGCCACGAACAGAATGCCGACGACAATGAATGAGTAGCCGAGCCGGGGGTCGCCAAAGGCCCTGTGAAAATTCTCAAGCCCGATAAAGGTGGCCAGCTCATCCCCATCCCAGCGGAAGAAGCTGTAGTAGATGCCGCTGAAGGCGGGGAAGTACATGAACGCGGCGATCAGCGCCAGTGAGGGAACGAGCAACAGGTAGAGGGGCCAGTAGCTCTTCAGGTGGCGGAAGCGAACGACCTCCCGTGGCATGACCGTCTCTCCCCTTAGCGCTGCTCGTGGTAGTAGCGCGCGTGCTCGACCCAGGTATGCACCTCGTGATCGCGCGAGGCGCGCTGGCCGACATAGGCCTCCATGATGCGCATGTGCTGCTCGGCGGGGTCGCCGGTCAGTATCGCGTCGGCGCCGGCGGCGCCGCTGATGGCGGCCCGGCGGATGGAGCCGTATCGTTTCTGCTGGTCCAGCGTCCGGTTCATGTCGCGTATGTGTTCGGGTACCCCTTGATCAGGCAGTTCGCGCCTGAAGGACGCCATGTAGCGGTCTACGAATGTCTCATAGTCGTGAGTGCCGGCCAGGAAAACCGGCAGTGTGTGCCGGAACGACATAGCCGTTCCGGGTGCCTCGAACTCGACAGTCTGCGCGTAGCCTTCGACCCGGGGGGTAAACGGCTCCAACTCCTCACGCGGCTGCGCCTCACCGATGGCGGGCAGCCAGAACATCTGCTCGTTGAGCGCTTCGTTGTACTTCAGTGAAGAGGCGAACTGGAGGAAGTCCAGCGCGATGTCCGCGTTGGGTGAGGTGCGGGTGATGGCGAACGGGAACGCCCCCTGTGTGTGCGCCTCGGTGGGCGGCCCCGTCACGTAAGGTCCGTAGCGGGGGTGGTCGGGGGAGGGCAGGGGCATCTCTGCGACGGCCAGGGTGAACTGGCCCTCGGCCCGTTCCATCAGGCTGCTGTAGTCCCAGCTACCGGTGGGCATCATGGCGGCGCGTTCCTGCAGGAAGAGGAAGTCCGCCTCGTCCCGGCCCATCGCCGTGGCACCGGGGGGCGAGTACTCGGCTATCTCTCGGAGCAGTTCGAACGTGGCCCGTATCGCACCCTCCTCCCTCATGTCCAGCCGCCCCGAGAAGAGGGGGGCCGCCGACTCCAGCCGGCTCACCGTGCCGTCGTAGTCGGTGTCCAGCCTGTCGTGATAGCCGGCCGTCAGCGCCGTCCGATAGACATGGATGATCCGGTCGAAGCTGTAGCTGGAGCCGGATATGGGCACGAACCCCTCCCCCTGCTGCTCCTGGAGCAGTTCGCACAGCTCGACGAACTCCTCGTAGGTCCGGGGGAACGGCGTCCCGCGCTCGTCCTCATCCCAGACCTCGCCCACCATGTCCGCGTTGTAGTAGAGCCTCAGGGTGAAGGCGGACAGCGGCACGCGGAAGTACGTCTGCAGCGTCTCCTCGTAGCCGCCGAGCATGTCGTCGAAGTAGGTCTCACGCCACGAAACGTCTTCCAGCACGGTGCCCTGGTTGTAGGGGTTGGGCTCGTCCACGTACTCGTCCAGCGGCAGGAAGTAGCGGGCATAGAACATGCGCCACAGTTCCGGCGAGCCGCCCAGGCCGCACTCGATCATGTCCGGCGCCGTGCGCCCGATGAGCTGCGTGTTGACCCACCGGAAGTAACCCTCCTCGGGGATCAGTATCTGGCGGATCTCCACGTCCGGGTGAAGCTCCTGGTACTCGCCGATCACCCAGTCCAGGGCTTCACGGATGCCCGGCTCGAGCTGCCAGTGCGCGATCCGCAGGACGGTCTTCTCCCGCTCGCCTACCCGTCCCCGACCCCGCATGTGGTTGGCGAAGACGACGGCCGAGGAGATCACGTACACCGCCACCAGCAGCAGGAGGGCGGGGTACTTCCGCAGTGTGATCCAGACCTGTCCCATGGCCTATTGGGCCTCCTGCTGCAGTTCCCGCACGCGCTCCAGGCTGCGCGCAGCCCGGTAGTACTGCTGTGTGCGGGGGAAGTCGCGCGCGTAGATCGCGTAATGCTCTTCGGCCAGTTCGTAGTCCTGCAGTTCCATCTCGGCGATGCGGGCCACCTGCCAGGTGACCTCGGCCCGGTTCGTCTCGGAGGCGACGCCCAGGCGCAGGGCCGCCTGCAGGTGCTCCACGGCACGTCGGAATTCGGCCATCTGCACGTACTGCCGCCCCAGCATCATATGCATCACGGAGGCCAGCGGGTCGTCGGGATGGGCGCTGAGGCGCTCTTCCAGCACCTCCAGCCCCTGCTGAAGGGCGCTCGCACGCGCCGGCCGGAAGCCGCCGACGGCTTCCCCGTCCTCCTCGGGGCGGAAGTAGGAGTCAGCCAGGTAGAGGACGGCCTCCCCGGCCTCGCGGCTCTCCGGGTGGAGGTCTATCAACTCGTGCAGATGCCCTCGGCCCCGTGAGACCTCCTCGCGGGCCAGTTCCACCATGCCCAGCCCCAGCAGGCTCTGACGGGCGCCGCGCTCCCCTGCCACCCCCGCCAGCCGCTCGTAGTAACGGGCCGCCGCCTCCAGGTTCGGGCGGGTGTTGAAGTGGTGCGTGCTGGCCAGCCCCAGCAGCGCCGAGTAGCGATGCTCCTCGGTGGCCTCCTCGTCCTGCGTGACGTGCAGAAACGCCGTCTCGGCGAACTCAAAGTCCCCGAGGGAGTAGGCCTGCCAGCCCGCCGCAAGCGCCTCCTCCGGTTCGCCCAGCACGGCTTCCGCCCCGCAGCCGGCGCTCAGCGCCAGCAGCAGCACCGCGAGGGCAAGCCTTAGATACCTTCTCATGACACGTACACCTCGTTTACCTCAGCCAACATACTACTAACCGAGCGTCCCCACCTTGTCAAGCCGCAACCCCTGCCATGCAGGGGTTTGGCCGCCTGCGCGGGATTGTGAGCGCAAGCAACAAGAACCGCCACGGGGGGCACGCAGAAGAGACACCTGGTCGAAAGCCCCTTCGGTTGCCAGGGAGTGTTCAGCCTGCAATGAATCACGTCGGCGGGGGCGGGGCAGCGCAC
This sequence comes from Candidatus Brocadiaceae bacterium, assembly GCA_003551305.1. Classification (GTDB taxonomy): domain Bacteria; phylum Planctomycetota; class Brocadiia; order SM23-32; family SM23-32; genus B1Sed10-231. The sequence continues at coordinate 4,173 of PUMJ01000227.1, read as the reverse complement.
GTCCGGCATTCGGCTCTCTCAGCGGCGTCCGTCGCCTGTCTGCGGCTGGACCTCCGTGGTCAGCTCGCGCCGCACGCCGTCCGGAGCGATGCGGACGGTCCCGCCCGGCGGGCCCGTCGTGTTGAACAGCACGTGGTAGGTCCTGCCGTCGGCCTGCACGCGGGCGCCGACCCGGCCCCTCTGGTGGACGAGATCGACAGCCGGGCCGGTCTCCTCCTCCGGGGTCGCCGCGTAGAGCACGTGCAGGAAGGGGTCGTCCGGGTTCGCCCCGGCGCTTCGCGCAGTGATGCGCCAGATGGAATCGCTGCTGCCTTCGGCGCCCGTGAGTTCCTGGTAGGTCTTGGCCAGGACCGCGTCTCGGGGCAGCAGGCTCCTGATGAACAGCTGCCCGCCGCGCTCGGTCTGGCCCCATACCGTGCGCTCAGAGGCCGTGATGACGGCCTGCCTTCCCTCCACCTGCGGCTCCTCCAGCGCGCAGACCTGCCAGACCGCCTCGACGTCCGGGGGTGTGGTGACACGGTCGAAGATGACGAACGTGTTCGGCACGAACCACAGGAAGTGCCTGACCAGCTCCGAGGCTCGCCCTTCGGGATAGGCACGCGCGATGTCGGCGGCCACGTAGGTGTAGTGCTCGTTGGTCTCGAAGGCGACGATCTCGCCCATGTCAAACGGAGCGGGGAAGGGATAGGGGAGCAGGCGGTCGAACGGGCGGCGGCCGGGGCTCCGGCTGGAGCGTTGCACGCCCTCGTCGCCGCGCTTCAGCAGCAGCGTGTTGTGGCTGAGCGTCGTGTGGATGCGTCCGGCCGTGTCGGCCGCAAGCTCGCCGCCCCGGTAAATCAAGAATGAACCGACGTCGTCGTGCTGGTGGTTGCCTACGGCGTCTTCGCAGAAGAAGAGGGCGTGGGTGGCATCCGGGGTCCAGTCGGTTCGCATGTAGACGTGTCCGAGGCCCTCGAAGTGCCGGGCGCGGGGGTAGGAGGAGTCGGGCAGGGCGCCGGGCAGGCGCGGGTCGGCCAGCAGTAGCTCCAGCAGCGGATGGGCGCCGCGGGGCAGCGTGCCGGGGGGGCTGTTGCCCAGTTCGCGGGCAAGCTGCTGGGCCACCGGGTCCTGGTAGAGGCCGGCCGCCGCGCTCAGGATGGTGATGGCGCTGCCGCTGTCGAAGTCTCTCCGTCCGTCCCCGGAGTCACCTATCTTGGGCAAACGCCAGGGGATGTGCATCCCGTAGGCGAACCAGATGCCTGCGTTGCGCAGGGAGTAGTCCCGCTCGAACAGGTCCACCCCCGCTGCGTTCTTCATCACCAGCAGGAAGTCGAGGTTCATCTTCAGGTAGTTGTGCACGGCGTAGTTGAAGCCCGCGATGATGCCGCCGTCGTCCTGCGCCATCTGGAAGCGGCCCTGCATCATGGTCCAGTAGGGGTCGTAGCCGGCCAGCAGGAGTTCCCGCGCCGCCTCGTCGGCCACGCCGCTCCTGGCCAGCAGAGCGCCCACCAGGAAGGCATTGGACCACTGGTTGTAGCCGCCCATGTAGGGGTCGCGCAGCCAGCCGGGCGAGTCCTCCAGCCACTGGCGCGCCACATACACCAGGTCCTCGGCCACCTGGCGGCGTTCAGAAGGCGGCATCGCCTCCCAGAGCCAGTCGGTGGCCAGGTAGAGGTAACGGCGCTGGTCCGTTGAGCGGCGGCGCCAGCTCCTCAACGCGGAGGCGTTCCGGCGGAAGGAGTCCACCTGGGCCAGAAGTTTACGACGGCCCGCCTCGGCATAGGCGGCATCGCCGGTGACCAGGTAAACCAGGGCCGTCTCGGCGCAGTTCCGGGCCGAGCCGGGCGTGGAGAGTTCGGAGTCCACGCTGTCCTTGATCCTCTCGTAGGCGTCTCGCTGGAACGTCCTACACCGTTCGCGCAGCGCGGGGATATCCCCCGGCCGGAAGTAGAGGCGCGGGCGCTCAGACGTGATGCGCTCGTAGACCTGCTCGCCCGTGAGGTCATTGCCGGCCTCCGCCGGGGGCCCGAACGCCAGCAGAAACAGCAGTCCAACGGCAACGAAGCTTTTCAGCAATGTCCTTCTCCTCGAACAGAGCCCCACCAACGGCTCGCCCCGTCATCCGAGTCCGTTCGTGTCGGGCCGCGGAGCACCCCCGCCGGGCACCCGGAAGCAGGGTAGCCCCGCCGTAGGTTTCCGTCAAAGGTGAGTAGTCTCAATGTCAACCGCCGACAGAAATGTCCGCTACACACGGCGCTGAGAAATGTCCGGTCATGGTCTTGTGGCGCCTGTGCTTTCAGGCGGTCACGCGCAGGGCCAGCAGGGTCAGGTCGTCGCTGGGCTCCAGGCCACCCTCGAAGTTCAGCACGTGTTCGCGCACGCACTCGACCACTTCGCGCGCGCCACGGCCGCTGCAGTCGGCCAGGCAGCGCGTCAGCCTGTCCAGGCCGAACATTTCGCCGGCGGCGTTCTGCGCCTCCGTCACGCCGTCGGTGTAGAGCAGCAGCAGGTCGCCCGCCTGCAGAGGAATCTCCTGCTCGGTCGCCTCCAATTGCGGCAGCAGCCCCAGGGGGAAGGCCCCGACGTCGGACAGCACGCAAGGCTGTGCGCCCGAGCGCACCAGCACGGCCGGCAGATGGCCGGCGCTGGCCAGCGTGGCCATGCGACGGCGGTGATCGTAGCTGCCGCACAGCAGGGTGACGAACATGCCGCGCTTCTCCGCCGCGTGCAGTACCACGGCGTTGGTGCGGTGCAGCACATCTGCCGGCGTCTCTCCGGCCAGCGTGCGACCGATGCTCTGGGTGTGTGAGGCCAGCAGGGCGGCAGGCAGCCCCTTGCCGGACACGTCCCCGACGGCGAACAGCAGACTCTCCTCACCGGCCGGCAGCAGGTCGTAGAAGTCGCCGCCCACGACGCGGGCCGGGTGGCTGCACGCGAAGACCTCCAGTCCCGACCACGCCGGCATCTCGCCCGGCAGCATCGCCTGCTGCACTTGTGCGGCTATCTCCATCTCCTTCTCCAGGCGCTCCTTGGCCGCCGTGGTGAGCTGGAGCCGCTCGACGTGGTCGGCCAGCGAGTCGGTCATGCGGTTCAGCGCGTCGGCCAGCACCTGCACCTCCCTGGCGCCTCGCACGGCCACGCGCCGCTGCAAGTCGCCCTGACCTATCTGGTGCGCCTCCTCTGCAAGGGCGCCGATAGGCTCGGCGATGCCGCGCGATATGCGCAGGGCCACAAGCGCGCCGCTCAGCAGCACTATGAGGCTGACCACGCCGAGGCGCCTACGCGCGCGCCGCGTTGCGGCGTTCGTGGCGGACGCGTCGAAGGCGACCAGGAACGCCGCCCCCTCGTGCTCCGGCGTGGGTGGAATCTGGCGCACAACGGTCAGGACGTCTCCGTGCAGTCGGGTGACGGTGCGGCCCGTCTGGACCGTTTCTTTGACCTGGGGCAAAAACAGTTCTGTGCGGATGCTCACCGGGCGGTCCGGCTCCCGCCTGTCGGGCCAGTCCGCGTGTACCCGCCCGTGGGCGTCGGCTACCTGCACCGCCAGAAGGTCGCCCATGTCAGTCAGCCGCGCCGACATGTCGTCAATGCTCATGCCGGCCACCAGCTCCCTGATGGAGCGGGCTTCGTAACCCACTTGTACAATGCGGGGGCCGTCGACGCCGGAGACGGCGGCGTACTTGAACGGCCGCCCGTCGAACTCCCGCGGCATGGTGTCCTGCACCACCTGGCCGTGCTCTTGTGAGAGCAGCGGCCAGAACTCGTGACCCTGGCCAAGCTCGGTGGGCTCCGAGGGGAAGGTGAAGTCGATCTCCTCACGGTTGCGCAGGTAAGCATGGCCTGACGCATCGGTGATCCAGAACTCGTCGAGCACCGTGCGCTCGGAGACCTGCCGCAGGCGAGCATTGATCTGCTCCGGCGTCATGCCAGCCCTCTCGGCAATGTCCACCAGGTGTGCGGCCAGCTCCGCCTGGACTATCATCTGGCCGCCGATGATGTCCTCGGCTTTCTGTTCCAGGGGCCGGACGAACGCCCCGACCGCGTACAGCAGTTCGGCGATGCCCATGGCCTTGGCGGCGGATTCCTGGTGCAGGGTGCGGCGCGCCTGCACCACCAAGAGCACGTAGTTGCCGCCCAGAGACACGGCGAGCAGTAACGTGAGGGCCAACAGGAGTTTGGCGCGAAGGCTCATAG
>PUMJ01000016.1 GCA_003551305.1 Candidatus Brocadiaceae bacterium | reverse complement strand
GGCAGCGACAGAGTGCCGGCGGCCAACGCCGTTGGGCGTGTTTCCCCCCCCGGCTGGGTCGTCTGCGGTGATCCATTTCCCCCCTCCTCAGGTATTTGTCTCTTGACATGATGTAAGGTTTATATTACATTATGGCAGATATTTTTTACACGCACAGGGAGGGAGATGGGATGCATCCGGAGCAGAAGCAGTCGTGGTTCATCGTGACGGTAGCCGCCATCGCAGTGCTCGGCATCGCTGCGCTGGCCCCTTTCGTCGGCGCGCGGGCGTGGGGGGCTCTTGGCCTGTTCGGTCTGGCCGGACTGGCTCCCCTGCTTTTTCGCTCGCGGGCCGATTCCGACGACGTCGTGACGGACGAGCGGGACGAGATGATCACGAGGACGGCGGCCACCGCCGGGTTTGCCATCTCCTATGTCTGGTTCGTCCTCGGGGCCATGGTCATATGGTTTCTCTACAGGCTCCGGGGCCACCAGGCCCTCAGCGTGGATGTGCTGCCGTTCATCGTGGTGGTGGGAGCATTCGTGTTCTTCGTCACCAGGGCCGTGCTGATACTCGTGCTCTACGGGAAGCACACCGCCGATGCCAGAGACTCCGATTGACAACGAGATAAGGCGGCTGCGCTTCGAGCACGGGGAGATGACGCAGGAAGAGCTGGCCCGGCGCGCGGGCTGCACGCGCCAGACGATCATCGCCATAGAGGCTCGCCGGTACGCGCCCTCGCTGGAGCTGGCCTTCCGCATCGCGCGGGCCTTCGGCCGGCGCGTCGAGGAGGTGTTCCATTACACGGATGCCCCCGAGGAGGAGGACTGAGCCCGGGCCGCCCTCGGGGACACCCCCGGGCCGGTGGGCGGCGCCTGAAGGGAGCGGCTGCGCCGCGGCTGTCAGCCGCCCTCCATGCCCGGAAGATAACACCGTCTTCCCCGGCGCCGGGCGCCGTAGTCATGGTGGCCGCAGTCCGCCTGTCGGCACCCGAGAAAGGTCCTGATGAGCATCAGAGGGAGGAAACCCCACGACGCGCGGCCCCCACACGTGCGCGTGCGCGTCCACTCATTCCCAACCCGGACAGTTGGCGCACGGCGTTGCTCCGGAGAGTGCCGATCCACACGCGACTAAACAGTGAACCCGCGACGGCGTTCGCCTGCCGACCTGACGGTCTCCTCAGTTAGAGCTGGACGAGGCGGCCGGTTTCGATGCTCTCGCGTTCAGCTTCGACCAGCCGGACGGACTGTGCGCTGGAGTGGGGCATCACCATCGCCGGCAGCTCGTTGTGATCTATGCACTCGACGAAGTACTCTATCTCCTTCTCGTAGCCGCTGCGGTGGGCTATTTCGGGATGGTGCACGCCCTCCGGGGTGTATTCCAGCAGCCCGTGGCCTTCGGCGGTGCTGTAGCCGAGGGCGCCTTTCTCGAAGACGGCGGTGAAGCGCGCCTCGAAGCCGAACCCCGCCGGCATGGCCAGGTTGCCGCCGCATCGCACGGCCATCTTGTCGTCGTAGATGTACTCGGTGTCCACCACGTCCCAGCCGCCGCTGGGGCCGCGCGCGCCCGTGGAGCAGACGGCGCGCGGCATGCCGAGCACGAACTGCACGAAGTCCGCGTCGTGGACGTGCAGGTCCACCAGCCCGCCGCCGCTGCGCTCGTGGTCCAGCAGCCAGCCCTCCCACGACCACTGCGGCGGGGCCGTGCCCCGCCAGAGCGAAAGCTGGCGCAGCCGCCCGAAACGCCCCGACTCGATGGTCTCGCTCAGATACTCGTACTCGGGGAAGAACCGCACGCACTGCGCCACCATGAACATGCCGTCCGCATCCTCGGCAGCCTGCAGCACCTCCTCGCACTCGGCTTGCGTCAGGGCCATCGGCTTCTCGCAGAGCACGTGCTTGCCCGCCGCCAGGGCCCTCTTGCAGTATTCGGCGTGCAGGAAGGTGGGCAGGCAGATGTCCACCATCTCGACTTCGTCGTCGGCGATCAGGTCGTCGGCGTCAGTGTAGAGCCTCTGGCGCTCGGGGTCAATCTGCCCCTTCCCTTCGCCGATGTTGATCTGCTGGGAGCTCTCGCCCGGATGCAGCTTGTCCTCGTTGATGTCCGCCACCGCCATGACCTCTGCATCACGCACCGCGGCGTAGCAGCCCAGGTGCATGTTGCCCATACCGCCCAGTCCGATGATGCCTACCTTGACCATGAAACGGCCCTCCGCAAGGGTTTTGTCTTGTCGCTCGCAAGATTTACATGTATTGTAGGGAAGCGTGGCCCCTTTGCAATGACCGCCGGACTTTTCAGCCGGGGAGGGCGAGCTTGAGCATCCGAGAGCGCCTCTTCCGACTTCACCGCCGCGTGATCTCACCTCAGCATGGGGGCCCCCCGCTGGCCCTGCTGCGGGGCGTGCTGCGCGTGGCGGCGGCGCTCTACGGCTTAGCCGTCCGCCTGCGCAACGCCTTATACAGCAAAGGAGTGCGGCGCGTTCACCGCGCCGACGTGCCCGTGCTCAGCATCGGCAACATCACGTCCGGCGGCACCGGCAAGACCCCGCTGGTCGCCTGGCTGGCCCGCCTGATGGTCATCCACAACAGCCGCCCCGGCATCCTGTCGCGCGGTTACGGGCGCCGCGGCGAGCTGGACGTGGATGACGAAAACACGCTGCTCGCCCGGGAGGCAGCCGGCATCCCTGTAGTGGTGGACCCGAACCGCGTGCGCGGGGCCCGGACCGCCGTCTGCCGGCACAAGGTTGACGTTCTCATCATGGACGATGGATTCCAGCACCGCCGCCTGGCGCGGGACCTTGAAATCGTGCTCATTGACGCCATCTGGCCGTTCGGTGGAGGATACATGGTCCCCCGGGGGCTGCTGCGGGAGCCGCTGAGGGAGTTGGCGCGGGCGGACGTGCTTCTGATCACCCGTGCCGGCCTCGTTACCGAGGAACGCCTCAACGAGATAAAGGAACGTCTCGAGGAACTGGCGCCCGAGACCACCATGGCGTGCTGCATCAGCCGGCCCGCCGGCCTGCGGGCCCTCGGCGCGGCCGCAGCGGTGGAACCGGTGCAGCGGCTGAGCAGCGGGCGCTGGGCGGCCTTCTGCGGCATCGGCAACCCGGAGGGCTTCCGCTTGAGCCTCGAGCAGATGGGCTGTCGTCTCGGGCTCTTCAGGGTCTTCGCCGATCACGAGGCTTACAGCCCCGGCCAGCTAGAACAGGTGGCCTCGGCCGCCCGCCAGACCGGCTGCGAGGGCGTCGTGACCACGGAGAAGGACGCGGTCAAAGTCGAACTCCTGATGTCGGAGCCATCCCTGCCTTTCTACGCCCTGCAGGTGGATCTGGAGTTGACGGAAGGATCGGTCGAACTGACCAACCAGATCCTGTCCGCCCTGGGCGGGAAGCCATAGGCCGGGCGCGCACCCGATGGAACGCGGCGATTCCGGAGGGCCGCGCCCGGGGGCGGCCGAATGCGAACCCTTCCGCCGGAGGGCGCCCTTTGCCGCCGGGCCGGCATGCATCAGGCGTCCCGGAAGACGCTCGTCACTTTGAAGTAATGCTCGAAAAACCCGTCCGCATCCACCTCTCTGGCCACCATGTGCGGCCCTTCGGGGTCTTCGGTGAAGTCGACCGCGCCGAACTCCTCCCCGCGCTCGACGTTCACTGTGACGCGGCCCCGGCTGTAGCCGCACAGCCCCGGCTCGAAGATGCCGGCGGCGGCCAGCGGGTCGTGGAAGGTGATGTGCTCGCGTCGGCGAAACCAGACTTCGGCCATCTCCCGGACGACCTCGAACGGCCCGCCCTGCAGGCGCTCCCGGCATTCGTCGGCCCCCATCCTGCACTGGTTGGTCACATCCAGCCCGTAGCCGACCAGCTCCGGCGTATCCGCTTCAAACAGCACGCGGGCGGCCAGGGGGTCCCCCCCCGTGTTCCAGTCGTGGCGGCCCTCGAAATAGTGGCCGCCCATGATGACCATGCGTCTAAGCAGCCGGGCGACCTCCGGGTCGAGGGCGAACAGCACCCCCACGTTCGTCAGCGGGCCGACGGCCAGCAGCGTGATCTCGCCCGGACGGGCGCGGATGGTCCGCCGCAGGAACTCGACGGCGGCGCAGGGCTCGAAATCGTCCCGGTGCGGCCAGCGCGGCAGAACCTCCGCCTGAGGGGCCTCCGGCTGCCTCTGCTTGTGCAGGACGGGCGCGGGGCAGCCGCTCAGTATGGGCACGTTCTCGCGACCGGCCGCCCGGCAAACGGCATCCGCCAGCATGGCCCGCCGCCGGGGCTGCCCGGTCACGGTCGTCACCCCCACCAGCTCACAGCGCGGCTGCGCCAGCAGGTAAGCGAGGCAGACGGCGTCGTCTATGTCCGAACCGATGTCTGTGTCCAGCAAAACGGGCACTGTCGAGTCCATTCTTCCCTCCCATTGCAGGCCCCGGAGCGGGCTTGGCATCGCCCTCGCAGCGAGGGCAGAGCTTGTATACCACGCGAGTGCCCTGTGTGCAAAGCGCACGCCGCAGCCGGTGCCGCGCCCGGCTCTGCCCTGTGTCGCGGCTGCAAAGTAACCCGGCGGCGTTGCAGCCGACAGCATAAGCTGGTATTCTATAAACAGGAAACATGATGATTTCACGCCCGGCACGATTGGTTGATTTTATGTTCCTGGTCGGGCATGCTCAGATATACGGATGACCTTGCGGAATTTGCTGCGATGCGTCGCGCATTGTGCCCCTGTGTTTGAACCAGGAGGACCGCGCTTCCGGCAGGACCGGGACAGCGGCCCGCCCGGGTAACATGGCGGTTCGACGGCGACGCACTGGAGTTGGCTTCTTGTCACAAGTCAGACAGAACGTTCGGATACGGTTCAAGAAAGAGGGAGACGTACGGTTCATCTCGCATCATGACCTGATGCGGGTGTTCGAAAGGGCGTTGCGCCGGGCCAGCCTCCCGGTGGCGACAAGTAAGGGGCACAATCCCCGGCCGCGTTTCAGTTTTCCCGCCGCCCTCAGCGTCGGATACGTGGGGCTTAACGAGGTGGCGGACGTAGGGCTGGCTCGCTGGCTGGCGCCAGTTGACTTCCGTCGCCGACTGCAGGGCGAGCTGCCGGACGGAATTACTGTCCTGTCGGCCCGGACCACTCCCGCCAATCCCAACCGCCAGCCCGATGAACTGTCCTATCGCATCCCCCTGCTGGCGGGCCACGCCCTGAGCCCGGAGTGCATCAACGCGTTCCTCGCACGCTCGCAGGTCGTCGTCACGCGCCATCGCGGCAACGGCCGCAGCAAGCAGGTCGAGATTCGCCAGTTCGTCAAGGCCCTGCGCCTCACCGGCGGAGCCGTCCACATGCTGCTGGCCTGCACGAACCGCGGCACTGCCCGGCCCGAGGAGGTGCTGGAGGCATTGGGCGCGCGGCAGGACCGCGACTACCTGTTCAGCTCCATCGAACGAACCCACGTCAACCTGCCCTCATCGAACTAACCCACTTGAGGATGAAGCATTATGGAGAAAATACTGCTGATTAACGTCATCGAGGAGGAGGAAGTGCGCATTGCCCTCCTGGAAGACGGCAAGCTGCAAGACCTGCATCTGGAGCGCACGAGCCAGGAACACATTGTCGGCAATATCCACAAAGGCATCGTCGTCAACGTGGTGCCGAACCTGGAGGCTGCATTTGTCGAGTTCGGCTACAAGAAACACGGCTTCCTGCACGCCTCTGACGTCCTGCCCAAAGACAACCGCCGCCGCGGCAGCGCCCGCATCAGGGAACTGCTCAAGGGCGGACAGGAACTGCTCATCCAGGTCACCAAGGAAGGCATAGGGGACAAGGGCCCGAGCCTGACCACCTACCTGAGCCTGCCCGGGCGCTACCTGGTGCTCATGCCGGGTCTGTCGCGCCGGGGCGTCTCCAGGCGCATAGATGAGGAGAAAGAGCGCAACCGCCTGCGCAGCTTGCTGAAGGACCTGGACGTTCCGAAGGACATGGGGCTGATCGTCCGCACCGCCGGCGAGGGGCGCAGCAAGAAGGACCTCGAACACGACCTCGACTACCTGCTGCGCCTGTGGAACGCCATCAGCCAGCGGGCCGAGCGCTCCCAGGCGCCGGCGCTCGTCTACCAGGAGAGCGATCCGGTCACGCGGGTCATCCGCGACGCTTTCACCGAGGACATCCGCCGCATCGTGGTGGACAGCCCCGAGGTGCATGGCAAGGTCAAGGAGTTTCTGAGGGCAGTGCTGCCGCGCCACGTACGCAAGGTGAAGCTGCACGACGCCGGCGACCCCCTGTTCCACCATTATGGCGTGGAAGAGGAACTGGAGAGAATGCACAGCCGCACCGTGCAACTGGAAAGCGGCGGCAGCATCGTGCTGGAGCAGACCGAAGCCCTGGTGGCCATTGACGTCAACAGCGGCCAGTATAAGGGCCGGGGCGACGCCGAGGAGACCGCTTTCCAGATCAACATGGAAGCGGCTCCGGAGATCGCCCGCCACATCCGCCTGCGGGACCTGGGCGGCGTGGTCATCATTGACTTCATAGACATGACCGACGTCAACCGGCGCAAGAAGGTAGAGAAGACCCTCTGGGAGGCGCTCAAACGCGACCGGGCCCGCATGCGCATGCTGAAGATGTCCCCGTTCTGCATCGTCGAGATGACCCGCCAGCGCCAGAGGCAGAGCCTGCGCCAGTCCACCTTCATCGAGTGCCCTCACTGCCACGGCACCGGCCAGATAAAGGGGACCGAGACACTGGCCCTACAGGCCTTGCGCCGGATAAAGGCCGGGCTGGAGCGCAACAATCTGGAGCGCGTCACCGTGAAGACGACGCCGGAGGCGGCCAACTACCTGAACAACGAGATGCGCGCCCGGCTGCAGGAACTCCAGGAAAAATCGGGCAAGAGCATCGCCGTGCAGGCCGACCCCACGATGCCGGCGGGGGAACTCAAGGTGACCTTCCTGAGCGCGGAGGGCCGCGAAATCGCCGTGGCCTGACGGGCATCCGGCGCGCGAGCGGACCCGCAGTTGAAAAGCTGCCGTCCGGGCGGTATACTACCCTTGTTTCGACCCCCATAATCTTGCATCTGCGGATATCGAATGTACGCGGTAATAGACGACAAGGGAAAGCAGTACAAGGTCCAGCCCGGGGACGAGGTGCGCATAGACCTCAAGGACGCCCGGGCGGGCGACCTGCTTGAGTTTGACCGCATCCTGCTGGTCAGGGACGAGCAGGGAGTCCGGGTCGGCCGGCCCCGGCTTGAGGGCGCCCGCGTGCTGGCGGAAGTGCTTCGCCACGAGAAGGGCCCCAAGCTGACCATGATGCGGCACCAGGCCAAGAAGATGCGGCAGGCCAAGATGGGCCATCGGCAGAAATACACCCGGGTGCTCATCCGGGAGATCCATCCTGAGTGATGAAATAGAGGTGAAACTATGGCACATAAGCAAGGGCAGGGCTCTTCGCGAAACGGCCGCGACAGCAACGCTCAATACCGCGGCGTCAAGCGCTACGGCGGACAGCGTGTCCAGGCCGGCAGCATCCTGGTGCGCCAGCGCGGCACCAGGTTCAAGCCCGGCCGCAACGTCGGCCTGGGCAGAGACTATACGCTGTTCGCCACCGCTGACGGCGTGGTTGAGTTCGCCGGCCAGCGCGTGAGCGTCCTTACCGATTGACCCCAGCACATTCCACTGCGGCCACGCGGCTGCCGCCGGAACACCGGCCGGCAGCCGTTTTGCTTTCCCCTCCCGCCCGGTGACGCGATGCGGTTCATAGACGAAGCGGACATCTACGTCAAGGGCGGCGACGGCGGGGACGGTTGCGTCAGCTTCCGTCGCGAGAAGTTCGTCCCGCGGGGCGGACCCGACGGCGGGGACGGCGGGGACGGCGGCGACGTCATCATCCGCACCGACCCGGCCCTCTACACCCTGTTCGACCTCGTCTCAAAACCGCGCTTCGTGGCCCGCGACGGCCGCCCCGGCCAGCCGCACAAACGTCACGGCGCCAACGGCCGCGACATCCTCATCAACGTCCCGCCCGGCACCGTGGTCGTGGACAGGGACACCGGCCTGACCCTTGCGGACATGAATGAGCCGGACCGCAGCATCACCGTGGCCCATGGGGGCAAAGGGGGGCGAGGGAACACGGCCTTCGCCACCGCCGTCAACCAGGCCCCCACCGAGTACGAGGAGGGCGAACCCGGCCAGGAGCGCAACCTCCACCTGGAGCTGAAACTCGTGGCCGATGTCGGCCTTGTCGGGCTGCCCAACGCCGGCAAGTCCACACTGCTGAGCCGCATCAGCGCCGCCCACCCCAAGGTGGCTGCTTACCCCTTCACCACCCTGAAGCCCGTCATCGGCATCGTCGAGACCGAAACCTTCGAGAGGTTCGTCGCGGCGGACCTGCCGGGCTTGATCGGCGGGGCCCACGAGGGCAGAGGGCTGGGGGACGAATTCCTCAGGCATGTCGAGCGCACCCGCCTGCTGGTACACGTGGTGGATGCTGCGCCCGTTGACGGCAGCGACCCGGTCGCGAACTACCGCACTATCCGCGACGAACTGGTCCTGCACGACCCTGAGCTCGGCGAGGAGCCCGAGATCGTGGCCGCCAATAAGATGGACCTCGACAGCGCGGCCGAGGGGTTCGCTCGCCTCAACGACACCCTCGGCGCCCGCGTCCTGCCCATCTCGGCCAAAACTGGCAAGGGGCTGAGCGAACTCGTCCGGAGTATCATGGACGCCCTGAGCGCCGCTCCGGCCGAAGAACCGCCACCCCAGCAGCTCTGAGCAACCCCGGGCGTTGCTCCGCATTCCACCTGCGGCCCGGTGCGCGGCCCCTTCTGCGCAGGAGAGCAGCCCGTCCGGTGCTCACTTGCCGATACAGAACCGCCCGAAGACGCCGTCGAGGATATCCTGGGAGGTGACTTCGCCCGTTATCCGACCCAGGGCGTGCGCGGCCTCCCGGAGGTTCAACGCCGCGAACTCGTAACCCAGACCTTCGCAGACGGCCGCCCCAGCGTCCCTCAGCTCGGCGGCCGCCTGCCGGAGCACCTCCCTCTGCCGGGCGTTACAGGCGGCGTCCACCGCCGGGACGTCCACCCGGCCTTCGGTAACGGCCTCCTCCAGCGCCCGCCGCAGTTCCTCAAGCCCCTGCCCCGTCCGGGCGGAAACGCGCAGCACCCTGGCGGCCACGCCGCGACGGCGCAGTTCGCCGAGGTCAAACGCCGGAGCCAGGTCGCTTTTGTTCACAACACACAGGACGCACTCTGCGGGCACCCCCTGCACGGCGTCCAGCACGGCGTCGGTAAGGGGGGCGCTGCCATCCAGCACCAGCAGCACAAGCTGCGAGGCGCCGATCAACCGGCGGGCTCGTTCGACGGCCTCCCCGTCCACGCCAACCGCCTGAGGCATCAAGCCGGCGGTGTCGGTGACGCGGAAGTGAACGTCCCCGAGGCGCAGTTCTGCGCTCACCACGTCGCGTGTCGTGCCGGCCGCCGCGTGCACGAGGGCCGCTTCCCGACCCGCCAGCCGGTTCAGCAGGCTGGACTTGCCGGCGTTTGGCGGCCCGACGACGGCCACCTGGACGCGCCCCTCGCTACCCATTGCGTTGCCCGCCGCTCCCGCCTCAGTCTCCATCCGGCCGCGCAGTTCGGCGCAGCGCGCCAGGAACTGTTCCTCCGGCAGGGTCTTGATGCCGTGAGTGGCAAAGTCAAGGGCCGCCTCCACCTCGACGCGCAGTTCGGTCACCTGTCGCTGCAGCTCACGGCACTCGCGAGCGGCGCGGCCCCCCAGGCGGGCCGTCGCCGCCAGGAGTTCGGCTTCTGTACGCGCCCGTATCACGCCGAGCACGGCCTCAGCCTGGGAGAGGTCGATGCGGCCGTTCAGGAAGGCGCGGCGGGTGAACTCGCCCGGCTCGGCAGTCCGCAGCGCGCCGGGGCCGTGGGCGAGCAGATCCTCCAGCAATT
>PUMJ01000183.1 GCA_003551305.1 Candidatus Brocadiaceae bacterium | reverse complement strand
TTCACAAGCGCGGTCGTGTCGGTATCGTGTCCCGCTCCGGCACCCTGACCTACGAGGCGGTGGCGCAGCTCACCGCCGCCGGGATCGGCCAGAGCACCTGCGTGGGAATCGGTGGAGACCCGGTCATCGGCACCGACTTCATCGACACCTTGCGAGCCTTTGGGGAGGATCCGAATACCGAGGCCGTGGTCATGATCGGGGAGATCGGCGGAACCGACGAACAGGAGGCGGCGGCCTGGTCCCGGGAACACCTCCAGATCCCGGTGGTGGGATTCATCGCAGGGCAGACCGCTCCCCCGGGACGACGGATGGGCCATGCCGGTGCCATCATTTCCGGCTCTTCCGGTACGGCCGAAGAGAAGATCAAGGCCTTCGAGGAGAACGGGATCGCGGTGGCGCGACGCCCCGTGGACATTCGCGACCTGGTTCGGGAATGCCTCGGCGCCTGATCGGCCGCGTCGAGTCGACGGTCCGGGTGTACCCCACCCTGGACCATGGGCTGAGCCCGTGAAGCTGGGGGATCTCCTTCGGCCCGAGAGGATCCGGATTCCGCTGCGAGCCCGGACTCTTCGGGACGCCGTTCTGGAGACCGGCGCCCTGTTCGGACCCTCGGAGGGATCCCCCTTCGGCGGATCGGCGTATCTTCAGCTCGGATCCAGTCCTTCGGGGTTGACCCGCATGGGATCCGCCACGGACCCGGGCCGGACGCGGGAGCCGTCCGTCGCCCTGGCCGTCGCCCCACAGGCGCTGGACGAAGCCGAGCGCCCTGCGGGTCGCGAGGCGCCGCGGATCATCCTTCTGGTCCTCCTTCCGGTGGGAGTGGAACGAGATGTCCGTTTCCGGTTGGAAGCGGCATTCTCCGATCCCGAGACCGAAGCGGCCATCATCCGGTGCGGCAGCGTGGAGCAGCTCCTGGGACTCCGCCGACTCACCGAGTGCGAACTCCGGGTGGCGCTCCGGGTGGCTGATGACGGCCGTCAGTCCGCGGCGCTCCAGTTCCGCGAGGAAGCCGTTCAGCGGCGGCAGCGCCCCGCCGGGCATCTCCAGCAGCAGGTGCTCCCCCCGGTCCGCCAGGGTCAGCACGTCGCCGGCGTCGAGCCTGCCGAGCGTGTCGGGGCCGAGGCGGACGTCCGCGCCGGCCAGCAGGGTCAGCCCGAGACCCTGCCGCGTGCACTCTCCACGCAGAGACTCAAGGGCCGCACGGACCCGCGAGGGCGAGACGTCGTAGCGGCTGTCGCCCATGTGGGGGGTGGCGACGACCGCGCCGACGCCCTGGGCGACGTACAGCTCGCACATACGGAGTGCGTCGTCCATCTTCGCCGGCCCGTCATCGAGGCCGGGCAGAAGGTGAGCGTGGATATCGACGGTGTAGAAGGCGTCGTTCATGGGATCCGGTTATGGCTCAGGCGGTTCCGTCGGCTGCTTCGGCGTTTTCCCAGCGCGCAGGTTGCAGCAATGCCAGGGCGGCCCATCCGAGCGCCGCGCAGGTGAGGGCGCCGGCCAGCCCGGCCAGGAAGTCGGCGAAGCTGGCGTTTCGCCACGGCACGAGGAGTTGCGCAAACTCGATAAGGGCGTTCAGCACGACTGAGGCCGCCAGGGCGGCGGCCGCTCTCACCTTCGGGCTCTGCCACCGCAGGCCGGCGGCCATCCAGGCCAGCGCGAAGAGCACCGCATGGGCGGCGAAGTGCGCCCCGAGGTATGTGCCGGGGAAGAGGCCCACGACCTCGGTGCCCGGGGTTCCGGGCGGCACCAGGGAATAGACCCAGAGCGCCGCAAGGTGCACACCGAGCGCGAAGGCCGCCATCCGCTGGGACGTCTTTCGTCTCAGCACTACTCCCCCCCGAACGTCCTGGAGAAGCGTTCCCTGGCGTCCTCGACGGCCGGCCTCGCCCGGGGCACCTCGTAGAGCGCCACCAGCCGCTCGGCCTCGGCCAGCCAGCGGGCGGACTCTTCCTCCTGCGCATAGGCCCGGAAGGCTTCCGAGAGGTGCACGCGCGCCCAGGGGTCACGCGGCAGCAGGCGGGCCACTCTCTCGGCATGCTCGGCGGCGAGGTCCACGCGGCCGAACCCGAGCAGATCAACGAGCAGGTTATAGCTGTGGGCCGCGTTCAGGGGCTCGGCGGTCACCGCCCTGCGGCGCAGGCGCACGGCCCTCTCGGCCAGTCCTATTCCTTCCAGGGGGTCCTCGCTCGCCTCGGCGGCCTCCCACGCCAGGCTCGCCATCTCCGAGTAGAGCGCCGCGTCGGCGGGCGAATGGCGTTCCGCGCTGCGCTCGGCGGCGTCAAGGAACCTCGCAACGCCCCGGTTCCCCGGGTTGAGCGCCTCGCGGGCCCTGTGCACCTGGCGCAGCAATAGCTCCCCCCGCAGGGGGTTGAGGGCGACATAGGAGCCGGCAAGCCATGTGACCACCACCACGAGCGCGATGACGGGACCGCTGCCGGCCATTCCCTCACGCCCTGAGCGGCGGCCCGTGTCACCGACGAGCAGGACCTCGCTGCGGGTTTCTTCCTCCTCCGCTCCGCCCTCGTGCTTATGCCGGCGGCTGCCGTTCGACTCGACCCGCGCGGCACGCCACAGCATGGCGACGACGACGGCGACCGTGGCGGCGATGCCGGGCGAGCGCATGGGGAAATCCACAATTGAATGAAGTGTGGGGGCCAGCAGCGCGCCCACACCTCCGGCCAGGAAGCCGCGCATCCAGGGGTTTCGGCGCCTGAACGCCGCGCCCAGCACGACGCCATAGACCAGACCCAGGGCCGCCAGCAGGATCAGCAGCCCGGGAACGCCGGTCTCGGCGAAGACGCCGGCGTACTCGTTGTGGGGGTTGTAGGCGACCGACCTGGTCGGGAGGGTGCGGTAGAGGGGATAGGCGGATAGGAACGTTCCGGCGCCGGTTCCGACGGCGGGGAAATCCCTCCCCATGCGGAGCGCGTCCCCGACCATCTGCCAGCGGTAGGTGGCCTGAGGCTGCCGGGCGATGTCCTCGAGCGTGGCCAGGCGCGAGAAGACGGGCTCCCAGCCGAGGTAGGTCACCCATCCGAGAGCGAAGACCGCCAGGGCGGCGATGTGGAGGCGCCTGCCCCGTGATCTCCTGACTCCCAGCACCAGAAGCACGACGGCCCCGGCCAGCAGCATGCTTATGATGCCCGCCCGCGAAAGCGACCAGAAGACCGACGCCGCGACCAAGGCGCAGGCGAAGACGATCATGAAGTTCTGGGGGGCCTTCTCCGACGCGCCGCGGCGCACGGCCCGGAGCCACCGTCGCAAGGACCCGCCGCCCACGGCCGCCCGGGCCAGCACGAGGCCCAGCCCGACGAACACACAAAGCCCGGCATACGCCGCAAACTGGTTGCGGGAGACAAACGGCCCGAACGGGGATCCACCCCGCGTCAGCTCACGCCACCAGTAGATCTTCCGTGTGCCCGAGAGGTTCTGTATGATGCCGAGCAGGCCCACACCGAAACCGACGGCCAGAATCAGGCCTGCCAGCCGGCGGATCTCGCGCCTGGAGCGAACATACGCGCAGACCGCGCCGAAGAGCGCCAGGTAGGCTGACAACCTGAGCAAGGCGCCCGCGGTGGCGTGCGGATAGACGGAGAGCGTGAACGCGTCCGGGTTACTCCCCACCGCCGAGGCGGCCTCCCTGTGGATCTCGACGGCTCGGGGGCTGAGAACGCCCACGACTCCGGCCGGCAGCGCCACGGTCTGCACGGCGACCAGGACCATCGAGAGGAGGCCGACTCCCAGCACGGGGGTCAGCATGCCGACGCCTTTCCCCGTCCACGCGAGGCGGACGAGGGCGGCCGCCAGGGCCGTGTAGGCCAGCACGGCCAGGACCGAGGTGGCCCAGGGTTCGACCGACCCGTACGCCAGCGGACCGAACGCAAGCGCCGCGGCGATGGCTGCGAATGCGACCCGGTCGAGGCTCTTGTCGGCGGCCTTGCCTTCAAAGCCCCTCATTCGGCCGCCTCCGCCACCGTGATCTCCATGATGCGCAGCTCGTAGCCGCCGATATCGATCACGTCACCGTCCTTCACGGGAGCGCGCTCCACGGACTCCCCGTTCAGGAATGTGCCGTTGCCGCTCCCGAGGTCTTCCACCATCAAGCGGCCCGCGGCGTTCAGAAGGCGGCAGTGCCTGCGGCTGACCTTCCCCAACGCGATCTTGATGTTGCACTCCGTGGAACTCCTCCCGAAGACAAGCTCCGCCTCCGGACCGAGCGTCCACGGTATGTCCCGGCCGTTGCGGGCCCGGATGACGAAATGGAGCGACTGCGGCGCCGCCTCATCCCCGGGTCCGGAATCCCTTTGCGCGCCTCCGGTGGCGCCGTGAGGCAGCGCAGGCTGCAGGGACTGCTCCTCCGTCAGGAGGTCTCCCACTTCGGTCTCTTCTTCATCCACGTAGTCACCGTATGCGTATTCATACCCGTAGTAGTAGCCGCTGTAGGCGCCGTAGTAGGACATCGTCCTGGGCTGCACCTTGTTCAGGACCACGCCGATGATGTTGCCATCGATGTTCTCGATCTGCTTGACCGCACGCTGGGCGGTTGCGCGGCGCGTCTGCGCGGCCTCCAGGATCACCACGACGCCGTCACAGCCACTGGCCAGTGCCGCGTTGTCCGCCACGAACATCGCGGGGCAGGAGTCATAGACCACCATGTCGTATTCCTCCCGGGCCTTCTCCATGAACTGCGCCATCGCCGAACTGCCGAGCAGCTCGGCGGGGTTGGGCGCCTTGGAACCGGCCGGCATGACGTGGAAGTTGCTCAGCTCGGCCTCACCGGCCGCAGCCGTCTGCACCAGGTCTTCGAACGGCAGCCCCTCGACCAGCATGTTGGTCAGGCCCGGGCTGCGCTCCACGCCGAGCGCCTTGTGGATCATCGGGCGGCGCAGGTCGGCGTCAACCAGCAGGACCTTCCTCCCCTCGTGCGCAATCGCGGCGGCGATATTGCTGGCAAAGACGGTCTTGCCTTCGCCGGGCGTTGCGGACGTGGTCATCACCGACTTTATCTGGCCCCGCTCGCCGCTGAAGTAGATGTTCGTGCGGATCGAGCGGAAGGACTCCGCATACGTGCCGCCCGGCTCGAGGAGCGCCTGCCGGGCGGTGCCGATCAGGCCGTTCTGGCTGTCGGCCACCATCTTCTTCATGCGCGGCACGTAGCCGAGCCAGGGAAGCCCGAGCCGCTCCTCGACATCCTCAGGACTCTTGACCGTGTCGTCGAGGAACTCCAGCCCGTAGGCAGTGCCCAGACCGAGGAACATGCCGAGAAAGACGCCGAGCACGAGGTTCCGGCTGGTGTTCGGCGAAACCGGCCTCTGCGGCGCCACGGCGGCCTCCGCCAGACTCACGTTCGTCACCGTCTCGTCCTTGACCAGGTCAACTTCCCGCATCCGGTCAACGATGACCTCGAAGACGCGTTTCTGCCGCTCGACGTCGCGCTTGAACCGCTCGTATTCGCTAGCGATCCGGGCGCGTTCCAGAGCCCGCTCGCTCTCATCCTGCAGGGCCAGTTGAAGCTCTCGCTCCCGGGCAACCAGCATGGCGTGCTCGCCCTGGATGGACTCGGCGACTTCCGCGAGCGCCTCGCCCATGCGGGTGCGGACGTGGGCCAGTCGCTCGTCCAGGGCCACGACGTCAGGGTGCTTCTCGCCGTAGGACTTCAGGGCCAGTTGTCGGCGTATCTCCAGGTCCCACTGCGCCTCAATCAACTCCCGCACGGTGGGGTCTTCTCGGATGACCTTGACCGACAGAAGAGGCAGAGCACTGTCGTCGTCACCCGCCTGCCTCTCCCGGATTGTGTCGGCGGCGACACTCAGCTCTATCCGTCGCAACTGCACGTTGGTGTGCTCGTTGCTGAGCACCCGCCAGCGGTCAACGGCCGGGCTGGGTTGCCCCGGACTGCCGAGTTCGGGCACGGTGCTGCTCTCACGGTACTCGCTCAGGCGGTCTTCGGCCTCGTTGAGCGCCCCCTCCTGGTCGAGCCTCTGCCGCTCAAGCATGGCGAAGGCCTCTACGGCGCTCTCCCGCTGCGTGGCCACGCTGTGTTCCACGTAGGCGCGCGCGACCGCGTTGGCAACGCGCGAACTCGCCTCCGGATCCCTCGCCTTGACGCGGACCTCCACCAGGTCCGTATCGGGGATCGGGTGGACCGAGAGGACCTCACGCAGTCTTTCCCAGGGCTCAGGCGGCCTGGCGGGCACGTTTCCGACGGCATGGCGCAGTTCCCGGCGTACGCTCCCCAGCAGCCCCACGGGGACCGGGCCGTCGTCCCGGGTGAAGACCTCCGCCACGCCGTCATGCTCAAGAGCCTGCTCGAGCACAGCCTTGCTCTTGATCAGCTGCACCTGAGTCTGGAAGTACTCCTTGTCCCGACGTTCGGGCGCATCCCCGAACGGGGTGGCCCGCGGCAGCCTGCGCTCTATGAGCAGCCGGGCTGAAGACTCGTAGACGGGGTCAGAACGGAAGGTCGTCACCGCCACGAGGCTGAACACCGCGACGAGACAGGCCAGTATCGTCCACAGCCGCCCCCGGAGGATGCCGACGTGGTGGCGCAGGTCGAGCTCCCCACCGGGTTCGGAGTACAGCACGGGAGCATATTGATCTTCCATGGCGTCTTCTCTCACAGGCTCGGGTGGGTGTATCCGGCCGGCTCCAGCTCAATAACTGGGTGCCAGGCCTCGGAAACCGATAACGTGAAGGAAACCGTCAACGGTTCGCCGGCCCCAGCTTGTGCCGACGATCACCGTGTCATTGGGCTGTAAGGTCATGTCGGGGGCTTTGGCCGAGGCCACGCGAGTCAGGTCCAGCTGGTGAGACTCCTGTCCATTCGCCGTCCGCCGCAGCAGCACGGTGTTCTCCGGCCGAGCGGCCGCCCTGAGGCCTCGTGCGTGGGCGATGGCGTCCATCACATGGACGGTCTCGCCCCCCTCGGGCATAGGATAGGCCCCCGGCGAGTTGACGAAGCCGAGCACGTAGAACTTCGGCTGCCCGCGACGCTGTGCAACGTGCACGACGTCCCCGTGCCCGACCCATGCGTGTCCCCCCTCCGCCGGGTCGGCCAGGAACTCGTCTATGTTGATCTCGATCCGCTCCATCCTGTCCGGTCCCCCCGCACTGCGGACCAGCTCGATGTGGTCCCCGGCCGATTCGGCCGGCCCGCCCGCGCGGGAAAGCGCCTCCAGGAGGCTTATGCGATTGTGCCGCAACTCGATCAGACCCGGCCTTCTGACCGAGCCGGTGACCAGCACGCTCTTGCTGTTATACTCGGCCACGGAGACGACGACGGTGGGGTCCCGGTAGTAGCCGTCCGCATAGAGCCGTCGCAGTTTCTCTTCGATCTCGCCGGCGGTCAGGCCCTCCAGGTCCACCTTCCCCAGCAGAGGCACACCGGTCCGGCCGTTTTCCCCCACGGGCACCTCGACGGACGGTGTCCTGGTGTCGCTGGAGCGCAACAGAATGGTGATCCTCAGCAGGTCGCCCTCCCCGACGCGGTATGCCTCGGTGTCGGGCTCGACGGCCCGCCAGCGCTGCAGGGCATCCGCCAGCATGCGTCGCCGCTCCTCGGCACGCGCCGCCGGCGGTGGCTCCTCCGGCCACGCCGCCTCAGGCCGATAGGCGAGCCTCTCAGCTCTGTGAAAATCCTCATAGCTCCGGCACCCTGCTGCGGCACCGATCCCGGCTACAGCAAGGCAGAAGCACAGTGTCAGGCGGGTCATGGACGTACTCCTCACGTGCTCATGGAACATGAGTGAGAAAATGGCTGCCCTTGTCCCGACCGCCCCCTACGGCAGTATGGGGCTCACGAAAGGCGGCGGTCCGGGAGGAGTGTACGGCGGGCCCGGCGGACCACCGGGGGGCCCCATGCCAGGCGGCGGTCCGGGAGGAGTGAACAAGGCCGCCCGGCGCCCGCCGCCGCCTACCGCATGCTCGGGGGGGCCGCTCGCCGGAGACGCCGCATTGGGGCTCTGAAGAACCGGCACGAGGGTCGTCGCGCCGTCCTGCTCGACGGCAAGACCCGGCCGTGCTGCCGCAGCGGGCGAGCCGGCCGGCACGGTGAGTGCATCGGGGAGCCGGGCGTTGATCTGCTGCGCCGTCCCGCCCGCCTCTATGCGCGCGGAGAGGCCGGGGCTGCCCACCTGAACATCGTACTCACCCGGCGCCACGTTCACGCCATACACGCCGTTCTCATCAGTGACGGTTTCCGCGACCACCTCGCCTCCGGCACTCAGGACGACCGGCACCCCGGCGGCGGGGGCAGCACCTGAACCGCTCGTCACGGCGCCCCGGATCAGTCCCTGAGCCGCCGCATGAGCCGGTGGTTGCCCCGCGGGCGCTGCCGCGGCGACCGATAAGCCGAGCAGAACCGCAATGACCGCCACCACCAAGCCGGTCTTTCTGCAATACACCTTTGCGCGTTCCATCCCTTCGCCCTCCTCTGAAGCATCGTTTGGCGCTTTCGTAACTCTGCTCACCCTCACAAGGGCTCCAGATTCTCGCGGTCAATCTCGGCCGCCACCGAGCGTCCGAGCATGTTCACTGAGATCACCAGACGACATCGTTTCTCCTGCTCCACAACGAACCCTTCCATCCCGATCAGCGGGCCATCAAGCACCCGCACTCGCTGCCCCGCCTCCAGATACGGCCAGGGCTCGGCGGGCATCTCGCTGGTGACCATCTGCCGAACATCAAGCACCTGGTCTTCGGGAACGGCCGAGGGGGCTGTTCCGTCGCCCAGCACCTGCACCACACTGCGAACAGCCCAGATATGTCCGACGTTCTCGCGAGCAGCTCTCACAAAAAGGTAACCAGGAAAGAGGGGCTTTTCAACCCATTTTTTTCTGTCTTTCCATTGACTCAAGACTCGCTGCAGCGGCAGGAAGCTCTCAAAACCCATGCTCTCCAGCTTGCGATCAACCGTTTTCTCGTGCCGCGCACGCGTGTAGAGAGCGTACCATTCGAGTGCTTGCTCAGCCGTCATACCTTGATAAACCCTCTTTCCTTTCAGCGATAGGCCCCGCTTGGACTTCACATGTGGCCAGCCCTCAGGGGGAGATTCGGCTTCCAATCCCGAGGTTCACGAGGCGCCGTCCCGTACCCGTTCCCCCTCACTTACAGTCCCTAAAACTCTGTAAGCTAAGGTCAGTCAGTATCTTACGCTCTTTCAGGTGCCAATGAGGCACCGTCGGCCCACGTCAACGCACGGGGTCGAGCACGACCCCAAACTGCGCCGAGCGGTCCGGCTGCGTCGCAGATACCTTCTCAGACTGCCGGCGAAACTCCTGGCAGCCGAGATCCGGGGCATGCTTCCCTGAACGACCCACAACTTTTTGGTCAGCAGAACCTTTCATCTGCCTTTCATTCACCAGGCTTTCGGCCCACCACTGAGCCAGCTTCCGGAACGGAGCGCGATGCGGGGGCAACCCTTGCCCATATCCGACATATCCCAGTCCATTTGCGAACGCTTTTTTGTCCCTCGCGGTAGAATCTTCAACGGGCATGCCATCGCGTCGGTGTGACCCTCTAATACTCAGCATAAGCGCTATACGACCGATCCTGTAAGAATGGCCCCCACATGCAATCGGGGCAAGCATGTTCTCAGGGTCAAAGTCCCGGTATAAGCACGATGGCTTCGCAACACGGTCTCCTTACGCTGAATCACACGCCATCACTCAGGCCGGCTATGGCTCCACGTGACGGCCGTCTGTATGAGTTCGTCGGGGCGGGTGCCGTCGTCGGGGAAGACGGCGGTTCCGAAACGGATCTCGCCTTCCCCGGCGCGGGCCCGGGTCTCATTGAGCCGGCGCATCGCCCTGTCGGCGCCGGCGCGGTCGGTCTCGGGCATGAGTATGCCGACCCTGGCCCGCGCGGAGCGGCTCGCCGCGGGCGGAGGCGCTGCCGGCCCTT
>PUMJ01000181.1 GCA_003551305.1 Candidatus Brocadiaceae bacterium | reverse complement strand
GGGGGCGCCGGCCATAGACTGCCGGCCGCCGTCCGGTCCCTGCACGAGAGCACATGTATGCGGGTCATCTACAGCGAGAGACACGCCCTGCACGCACCCGTTCGCGCCTTTGCCGGGGGGGTGGAGCTGCCCAACGCGGAAACCCCCGCCCGGGCGGAACGCATCGCGGAGGCTGTCCGGGAGGCCGGCCATGACGTCGTCCCCGCCCACCCGCTCGGGGCTGGCGCGCTGGAGTCGGTGCACGAGGCTGCGTTCGTCGCCTACCTGCGGCAGGCCCACGCGTGCTGGACCGAGGCCGGCATGTCGCCGGACGGTGTCATCCCGGGCGCGTTCCCCCGGCACGCCCTGCGCGGCGCCTGGCAGTCGGTGAAAGCTCAGGCCGGCCGGTTCTGTTTTGACACGGAGACGCCCATCGGCGCCGGCACGTTCGAGGCGGCCGTTGCCGCGGCCGCCTGCGCCCTGACCGGAGCCGAGATGCTCACGGAGGGGCGCCGCACGGCCTATGCCCTCTGCCGACCGCCGGGCCATCACGCCGGGCCGGCGTACGCCGGTGGCTACTGCTATCTGAACAACGCGGCGCTCGCCGCCGAGACTCTGCGCTTCAGCGCTGGCGAACACGGCCGCGTCGCGGTGCTGGACCTCGACTATCACCACGGCAACGGGACGCAGGACATCTTCTATGAGTCCCCGGATGTGCTCTACGCCTCCGTGCACGCCGACCCGCGCGCGGCGTATCCCTACTACTGGGGGTTCGCCGGGGAGCGGGGGAGCGGCGCCGGAACCGGGTGCAACCTGAACCTGCCCCTGCCGCCAGACGCCACGCAGGACGACCACAGGGCAGCCGTGGACATGGCCCTGGAAGCCGTCGCCGATTTCGCCGCGGACCATTTGGTGGTCTCCCTCGGCACGGACATGGCGGGCAACGACCGCTTCGGCGGGTTTGGGATGGACGTGGGCGCATTCCGCCGGCTGGGGCGGCAGGTGCGCCGGGCCGACCTGCCGACGCTCGTGGTGCAGGAAGGCGGCTACGACCTGGAGACCATCGGTGCCTGTGTGACGGGATTTCTGGCGGGGTTGGAAGGCGCCTGACACCACGCGGTGTGCGCTCGTGCCCGCCGGTGCTACTCCTCGGTCGAGCGGGCGCAGCCGAGCCCCACCGGCGACACCGCCCCGCCGACCGTGTATGCTGAATGCCAGGGAGATGCCAATGGATGAACTGCGTGATATGCTGACCGAACACGGCGCGACGCTGGTGGGCTACGCGGACCTGAGCCCGTTGCCCGCCGAGGTGCGTGCCGGGCTGCCGCGCGGGGTGAGCCTCGCCCTCGCCCTGGACCCACCCATCATCGCGGGCATACGCAACGGCCCCACGGCCAAGTACATGGAACTCTACCGCCGGAGCAACGCGCTCCTGACGGAGCTGGCCGAGGCCGGCGCGGCATTCCTGCGGGAGCGGGGAGACCGCGCCGAAGCCTGGCGGGCCACCGGCGGCATTGACCGAGGGACGCTGTCGGTGCGCACCCAGCACAAGACGCTGGCCACGCGGGCCGGCCTGGGCTGGGTGGGCAAGTGCGCCCTGCTGGTCACGGAGCGCTGGGGCTCGGCGGTGCGTTTCGCCAGCATCCTGACAGACGCCGACCTGCCGGTGGGCGAGCCCGTGGACGAGTCCCGCTGCGGGGAGTGCGCCGCGTGCGTGGACATCTGCCCCGGGGAGGCCCCGCAGGGCGTGAACTGGCGGGCCGGCATGGAGCGCCCCGAGATATTCGACGCCTTCGCCTGCGCCCGCCACATGCGCGAGCGGCAACAGCGCGCCGGGGACGACATCACCATCTGCGGCATGTGCATCGCCTGCTGCCCCTACACCCTGGCCTACCTGCGCCGCAGCGGCATCGACCCGAACGCCCCGTGAGGTGGCTGACCTCGCGTGCCGGACATCCACCGCAAGAGCAAGCTCCCGGGCGGAGGCAGAGCGCTGAGCTAATCGTCCAGTCGCCTTGCCGCCTCGAGGGTCAGGAACCGGATGTCGTCGTAGGCGCCCCACGTCGTCTCGCCGGTGTCGTCGGTGTCGGTCATGACGGCGACGCCTATGACCCGCGTGGGCTCCTCGCCGAAAGCCTCCTTGTAGTCCTCGTACACGTTGCGCCGCTCTTGGATCCACTCGCCGGCCCGCTCATCACCGCTCTGCACGGCCACCATCATGGCTCGGTCGGTGTAGGCATTCGGCAGGAAGGTGCCCACGTCGAGCCGGTTCGCCCAGATGTAGTTCCGGGTGTGCAGCGGCGGGTATTCCCCGTGGCGCCGGCGGGCAAGCGCGTACCTGGCCCGCGTCAGCAGGCCCACACGCTCGGGATCGTACTCGAAGTTCACGTAAACGCGGGCCGCGTAGTCGTCGCCGGCCTTCGTACGGGCATCTCCCTTCTCGAGCGTACTGCCGATGCGCCACCGCCAGGCGAGCACGGGATAGTCTTCAAGGTCGAACTCCGTCTCCTTGACCAGGCCGCTCGCGGCGGCCTCGGCTTCGGCATGAAGGTAGGCGTTGTCCTCCTCGTCCCGCCGCACGCTGTAAACGGTGTGGCGGGGTATCCCGTCGAAGTGAAGCGGTTCCCACCCCTTCGGCAGCCCCTCCTCTGTGACCTCACCCTCGAAGTCATCAACCAGCAAAACGCCGTTATAGTCCTCCAACCCCGCGGCGACCGCGATAAACCCGATCAGCGCCGCGACCACAAGCGTAGCCCTGTGCATCGTCCCGGCTCCCCCTGAGTTTCCCCCTCTTCCCCTTTCTACCTTCAGGGTAACACCGTCAGGCCCCCGCGGCAACCGACACGTCCCCCCTCAGGTGCTGCCCACTGCGCAGACGAGTTCGCGCGCTATCTCGGTCCAGGCGGTGAAGCGCTCGGGCCTGTTGTCGCAGGTGTGCGTGTCCTTCAGGATCATCTCCAGCACGCAGTCGCCCGCCACGTCGAGCGTATGCCGGATGTAGCGGCGGATGCGCTCGGGGCTGAACTGGCCGCACAGGTGCGCCGGGTGGGGCTTCCAGGAGAAGATGTAGTCGCGCCCGAGCCGCTCGGCGCACGCCTCCACGTCCGCGAAAGGGGAGATGGAGATGCGGCGCATGTTGGGTATTTCGAAGACGTAGTCGAGCTTGTGCGTCAGGTCCTCGCAGCAGCCGTAGCCGTTCAGCCCGAAGGGCTCCAGCAGGCGCTTCTCGTACTGCAGGGCGAACTCCGCGTGCATCCGGGGGGAGACCTGCGCAAGCTCCTGCGCCTCCGCCGAGGCCCACATGTCGCACGGGCGCACGTGCTCGCCGTCGAAGTCCGGCTGGGGCAGTTCGTCCGTGTAGCCCACGCCGCCTGAGGAATGATAGCTGCCGTCGTTGTTCAGGCTCAGCAGGTCCTGCTCGACGTACTGCCGCACGATGCCCTGGAAACCCTCCTCGAGGATGCTCATCGCTTCGTGCACGAACCCGGGCCGGGCGGCCATGTCCATCATCAGGTTGCCCAGCCCCCGCAGCCTGGCCAGGATGGCCATCGGATGGAAGGAGACGTGGGTCACGCCTTTCAGCCTGACCTGCAGGATGTCACCGAAGACGTCCTGCGCCCGCTGCAGGTTCCGCTGCGTGGCCTCCTCATCAACGCTGATCTCCGGCAGGCGCAGCTTCTTCAGATCCTCCGGTCCCTCCAGCACCGGGTCGAACCCCCAGGCGCCGCGGGCCTCGCTGGAGTCAACGCGGCGCGGCTCGAGCCCCCACCCGGTGCTGCGCACGAGGCGCGGGACGACCAGTTCGTCCTCGATGACGGTGTCGTCGCGGATGTGTTCGTGGTAGTAAATGCGGCTTCGCAGCTCGTGCTCCCAGCGGCGCGCCTGCCGGTCCTCGCACTCCAGGGCAGCGTCGGGCAGGAGTTCCGTCCACGAACCCTCGGGGAAGACGAGGATCATCGGCCGGACGGGGTCCAGCGAGTTGTGCCGCTTCCACATACGGCGCCGCTCGGCCATCACGGGCAGGGCGGCGATGTCACGAACACGCCTGGCCAGATCGCGCAGCAACGTCTTCTCTTCTTGCGTGAGGGCCATTGCGGGGTGTTGCTCCTGTCTGTTTCGGGTCAAGGGGTGGGTTCGGCTGTGGCGTGGACGTTGCCGTGCAGTTCACGGCCGTGCTCCACTGCCTCGCAGGCCGCGTCCGGGCGCAGGCCGATCAGCCTGACGTCCCGATCGACCGTATGCCGCAGTATCGTCTCCATGTCATTGCACTCGGGCTGGGACATGTGCACGGCACGCACGCCGCGCATCTGCGCCAGGATGTGGATATAGTGGTCGCCGCGTCCGCAGAAGTGCACCGCCCCGCCGCCGAACTCGTCCAGCAACCGCTGATCGTAGGGGCGGATGAACTCCTCGAACATCCGCGGGGAGAAGTTCATGGCGCTGTCGTCCCGCAGCATGATGCGTCCCCCGTGCATCATGCCCCAGTGGGGGTTGTGATCGTCTTGGAAAGGCACCAGCTCCCGCCACTCGTTCATGAAGCGGATGTAGGTCTCGGTCACGAGCGCGAGCAGGTCATGGACGAGCTGCGGTTCGTCCACCACGTCGAGGAACAGGTCGCTGCCCCACAGCAACTCGCAGATGTCCATCGGCCCCTGGGCGTCCGGATGGTATAGGTGGACGTGGGCGCCGATTCGGGGGTAGCTGTCCATGATGTCGAGGAAGCGCCCGGCCATCTCGAAGACGCGGCCGGCCAGCCCGCCGCGCACATCCGGCACGCCGCGTCCCAGCAGTTTCCTGACGGCCTCCTTGCCGCCGGCCAGCGGGCGGGTGGTCGGCAGGGTGTTCATCTCGTCCGGCATCATGAACAAATCCGGTCCGAACAGGGAGGGCAGGATGCCGGTGCCGTAGTTGCAGCGGACGCACAACAGGTTCCCGCCGCCCTCGGCCAGCGTGGCCGAGCAGCGCGCGAACTGCTGCAGCGCCATACTGTCGAAGTCGTCCAGCGTCTCGTTCACCCGCACGGCGGGCCACTCGACGCGCGGAGGCGCGGGCGCGGGCCGTCCCGGCGTGAAGACGTCGCCGTCGAAGCGCCCATCGGTGAAGCGCACCCATTCCGCGTGGAGGGCGCACTCCACCTCCGGCTCGATGCGACTCTCCAGGTCGTCCAGGTATCTGTCCATCTCAGCTTCCAGAGGTCAGCGGCCCGGCGCACCCCGCGGCGGCGCTAAGGGTGCGCAGAGCGTTTTGATTCCTTGTACGTGGCCGATTCGACATCCACCCGCACGACGGTCGTGCGGGCGAGGGCTTGCTCGGAGAAGGCCCACGAGCGGCCGGAGTAGTGCCGCATCATGACGTTGAGCCCGTGGGCCTTCTCCTCGGGGTCATCCAGGATGGCGGCGCGTCCGAACGCGATGACGCTGCGGTAGTTGACGGCCCACCTGCACGCCTGCGCGGCGGGGACGATCTCGACGTCCGTCTCGAACTCGAGGCAGACGCGGTCGTTGCGACGCAGCACCTCCAGCTTGCGCCCGCGCAGCCCCGAGTGCAGATAGACGGCGTCGTCCTGGTGGCCGAACACGAGCGGCACAACGTAAGGCTCGCCTTCCAGTGCCAGGCCCAGCCGGCACACCTGTGCATCCCGCAGCACCGACTGCACGTCTTCAGCCAGCATCCCGTTGTGTCCTTTTGCGGCTGACGGAACGTTTCACATCCAGGCAGAGCTTACCCCCTGGCGCCGGGGCCGTCCAGTAAACGGCGTACCTCGTTCCTGCCGCGCGGCGTGCATTGGTGGTTGATAGGCTGGAAGGATTGCGACTTAAGAGGGCTGCTGCTGTGCGGAAGCTGCGTTCCGCTTTGATTGCTCTCTGCCGTTCCCGCCTCTGCGTCGTCCCGGTTGTGGCGTTGCGGCTGGTTCATGCGCCTTTGCGACAACACGGCGGCGGGGCTTACGAGAGGTAGCCGATAAGGCGGGCCAGGGTCTGCTTTATCTGGCCGCGTTCGACGATGATGTCCAGGAAGCCGTGTTCGAGGAGGAACTCGGCGGTCTGGAAGTCGGCGGGCAGTTCCTGGTTTATGGTCTGCTCGATGACCCGGCGGCCGGCGAAGCCGATGAGCGCCCCCGGCTCGGCGATGATGACGTCGCCCATGGAGGCCCAGCTTGCCGTGACGCCGCCGGTGGTGGGGTGGGTCATGATGCTGATGTAGGCGCCGCCGGCGTCGCTGAGGCGTTTCAACGCGGCGCAGGTCTTGGCCATCTGCATCAGCGAATAGGCGCTCTCCTGCATGCGTGCCCCACCCGAGGCGGCTGTCGTCACCAGCGGCAGCCCCTCTGCCAGGGCCAGCTCGGCGGCGCGCGTTATCTTCTCCCCCACGACGCTGCCCATGCTGCCGCCGGCGAAACGGAAGTCCATGGCGGCGAACACGGCCGGCCGGTCCTCGATGCGGCAGGTGCCGTAGATGGCGGCCTCGTTCAGGCCGGTGCGCTGCATGTAGGACTTGATCTGGTCGGCGTAGGCCTTGGCGGCCACGAAGTGCAGGGGGTCGCAGGCGGCCATGTCGGCGTCGCGCTCGTCGAAGCTGCCTTCGTCCGTGTGGAGCCGGACCCGCTCCCTGGCCCCGATGCGAAAATGGTAGTTGCACTCGGGGCAGATCTGGAGCCGCTCCTGGACGTTCCGGCGGTAGACCATCTCCCCGCAGCCGTCACACTTGACGAACAGACCACCGGGGACGTCTTTCTTCTTCCGACGGGGCCGAAGCATAGGGGCCTTCCAATCGGCGGTTCCAGGTGGGCCGGCTAAGCCGGGCTCTTGCCCTCGCCGAGCGCCTCCAGCGCGGTCTCGCGCAGCCGCGCGATCGCCTCGCCGGGCGGGACGTCGGCGTTGAAGACGGCCGAGGAGGCGGCCAGCACGTTCGCCCCATAGCGGACG
This sequence comes from Candidatus Brocadiaceae bacterium, assembly GCA_003551305.1. Classification (GTDB taxonomy): domain Bacteria; phylum Planctomycetota; class Brocadiia; order SM23-32; family SM23-32; genus B1Sed10-231. The sequence continues at coordinate 3,020 of PUMJ01000181.1, read as the reverse complement.
GCCACAGGCGCCGTCTCCGGTCCTATGCCGCCGTCAACGTAGATATCTATATCCGATCCGAACATTTGGCGCAATTGCGGGATCTTCGCGCAGCCTGATTCCATGAAGCTCTGTCCGCTGAAGCCCGGTTGCACCGTCATGGCCATCAGGCAATCGGCCAGCCCCGCCACGGGCTCGACGGCGGAGGCCGGCGTATCCGGCTTCACCACCACGCCGGCCTGCACGCCCTGGCCCTGCAGAAAGCGGACCAGCTCGGGCGCATCGTCAACCGCCTCGACGTGGAAAAGGACGATGTCGGCGCCCGCGCGAATGAAGGCCGGGGCGTACTCAGCAGGGTCGGTTATCATCAGGTGGACGTCGACCGGCACGGTGGCGACCTGTTTGACCGCCGCCGTCAGTCGCGGGCCTGACATGATGTTGGGCACAAAGTGCCCGTCCGCAACGTCCACGTGAAGCAGTTCCGCCCCGGCCTCCTCAACTTCCGCAACAGACTGACGCAATTGGGTCAGGTCGCAGTCCAGTATGGAGGGTGCGATCTTTATCTGCATGACCGAAACATCCTCGCATAGACAGGCAACCGCAGATGAACGCTGATAGACGCAGATGGCTTACCGGCAACAACCACATTTTCAAGCCGTCCGTTCTATCCGTGTTCATCCGCGTTTACCCGCGGTTCCAAAACGGCAACCTGCAACCGCTGATGAACGCTGATAAACGCAGATAACAGAGCGCCAACAACCATATTTTCAAGCTGTCCGTTCTATCTGTGCTCATCCGCGTTTATCCGCGGTTCCAAGACGGCAACCTGCAACCGCTGATAACGGCCAGTTAGAGTTTATTCACGACACGCTTTACGTCGACGCGTGGTTTGCCGAAGTTCAACAGCAGACACAGCTTCAACCCTGTTGCTTTCAGGTAGTTCAGGCACTGAGCCATGTGTACGTCATCGAAGTCCTTCACGGCCTTCAGTTCCACCAGGACATCGCCTTCGACAAGAAGGTCTGCTGTGTACTCACCGACAACCTCTCCGTCATAGCGAACCTGTATCGGGAACTGTCGCTGCACCTCCAGGCCGGCTTTCCGCAGTTCGTGGTCAAGAGCATTCTCGTACACCTTTTCGAGGAACCCGCAGCCCAACCCGTTCGAAACGACATACGCACAGCCGATGATCTGTTCGGTCAGGCTGTTGAGTTCATCAGCGTTCATCTGCGTTTATCCGCGGTTCGACAACCTGCAACCGCTGATGAACGCTGATAGACGCAGATAACAGCTCGGCAAGCGGTGTCTCCCCAGTCTGTGAGCCTTATCTGTGTTCATCTGCGTTTATACGCGGTTCCATAAGAGCCCGACGGAGTCTGGCCTACTGAAGGACGGCGATGCCCGGCAGTTCTTCGCCGCCGAGGAACTCCAGCGAGGCGCCGCCGCCGGTGGAGACGTGTGATATCCGCTCCTCCAGCCCGAGCACCTCGACGGCCTCCGCTGTCTCCCCGCCACCTACGATGGTGGTCGCCTCGGAGTCGGCCATGGCCTGCGCCACGGTCTTCGTCCCTTCGGCGAACCGGTCAATCTCGAAGTAGCCGACCGGTCCGTTCCAGGTCACCAGCGCGGCGTCTTTGATCTTGTCGGCAAACAACTGCGCTGTCTTCGGGCCGATGTCCAGGCCGATCCAGCCGTCCGGCACCTCCTCGTCGAAGGTCTGCGCCTCCGTCTCGGGCTCGATCTCACGGCCGCAGACGTGGTCCACCGGCAGGATGATCTTGTCCCCTGCCTGCTCGAGCAGCTCGGCGGCCACCTCCAGGCGGTCGTCCTCGACCAGGGAGTTGCCGACGCCAACGCCCTGCTGCTTCAGGAACGTGTAGGCCATGGCGCCGCCGATGAGCATGGCGTCCACCTTGTCCAGCAGATTCTTGATAACCTGTATCTTGTCGGAGACCTTGGCCCCGCCCATCACGGCCACGTAGGGATGCTCGGGATTCTCGGTGGCGCGGGAGAGGTACTCGACCTCTTTCTCGATGAGGAAGCCCGCCGCCGCCGGCAGGTGCTCGGCCACGCCGGCCGTGGAGGCGTGCGCCCGGTGGGCGGTGCCGAAGGCGTCGTTGACGTATACATCCCCCAGCGCGGCAAGCCGCCGGGCGAACTCGGGGTCGTTGTCCTCTTCTCCGGCGTGGAAGCGGGTGTTCTCCAGCATCAGCACCTCGCCGTCCTTGAGGGCTGCTGCGGCCTCTTCGGCCTCCGGGCCGACACAGTCCGCGGCGAAGGCGACATCCGCTCCCAGCAGCTCGGCCAGGCGTTGGGCCACGGGGCGCAGGCTCATGCTCTCGACCACCTGCCCGTCGGGCCGACCCAGATGGCTCATCAGGATGACACGGCCGCCGTTTTCGCGGGCGAAGTTGATGGTCGGCAGAGCCCTGCGGATGCGCAGGTCGTTGGTGATGCGGCCCGTCTGCTTGTCCCTGGGCACGTTGAAGTCCACGCGCATCAGCACTTTCTTGCCGGCCAACCGGTCGGCCATGTCGCGGATGGTCTTCATGGCTTGTCTCCCGAGCGGATGCGGAGAAGCGGGGTGCTCTCCTCGGTGAAGACACCCCGTCGTATTCTTCTCGTCGTCACGGTTCGGACGGCTTCACATATTAGCCGCCTTGTCCATCAGGTCAACGACCCGGCTGGAGTAGCCCCACTCGTTGTCGTAGAAAGCGATGACCTTGACCATGGTGTCGCCCACGACGCCGGTGTTCTCCGCGGCGAAGATGGCGCTGTGAGGGTCATGTATGCAGTCGGTGCTGACGATGGGGTCCTCGGTATAGGCCATGATACCCTTCATGGGGCCGTCGGCGGCCTTCTTCATCGCCGCGTTGACGGCCTCGACGGTGACCTCTTGCTCACACTCGGCCACCAAATCCACCACGGAACCGTCGGGCACGGGAACGCGCATGGCCATGCCGTCCAGTTTGCCGTTCAGCTCGGGGATGGCATCGCCGATGGCGGCCGCGGCGCCCGTCGTGGTCGGGATGATGTTGATG
>PUMJ01000142.1 GCA_003551305.1 Candidatus Brocadiaceae bacterium | reverse complement strand
TCCGGCAGCGCCGGTCCGCCTGCCGCGACAGCGCCGAACTGGCGGCGGCCTCCATCGGGCAGGGGCCGCAGGCCCTGCCCGGGGCGGTCCGCGCCGAGCTTGAGCCGGAGGAGCTGTCCGAGGTTGTGGCTGAGCTTCAAGCCCGCGCTGAGGCCGTCGAGCAGGCCCTGCTGGACCTCTGCGGCGCATACCTGGTCTCGCCCGAGGCCCTGGAAGATCCCCTCGTTGCGGACAAGACCACGCCCCGGGCGAAGATCATAACGGCCACGGACGAGCAGCGGCAGGTCCGGCTCTCCGAGATCAGGCCGTTTGCGGCCGATGCCGTGCCCGTGCGGGACGTGCTGGAGCCGGCCCTGGAGGGGATGCGGCCGGAGCGGGCGGCACTGGCCCGGCAGGTGCTGGCGGCGTTGCTGACCCCTCCGCTGGCCCTGGAGGTGGAGTTGAGTCGCGACGCCGCCCAGCAGGCGGCCGCAGCAGTGCCGCTGCACCTGAAGACGGTCGAGGCCGACCGCATGGTCCTGTCGCAGGGCACGGAGGTGCGCCGACAGCACATCGAGGACCTGCGGCAGGAGAGGGCCGAATACTGGGCCAGCCCCGCCGGGCGGGCGGTTATGATCCAGAGGCTGCTGGGCGTGGGCCTTCTGGTGGTGATCCTGGCCGTGACCGGGCTGATATACGTGCGTCGCTACAAACCGGACCTAACCGGCAACCGCGTGCAGATGGTTCTGTTCCTGCTTATCACCGTGCTGCTATTGGCCCTGGCCCGCCTCTGCGTGGTGCAGGGCCTGACGCTGCTGTGGGTGCCGGTGCCGATGATGGTCATGGTCATGTGCCTGGCCTACGGGCAGCCTTTCGGGTTGGGCACGGCCGTTTTTTTCGCCCTGTTGGTGCGGCTGGTCAGCCCGGAGGCGGACGTGCCGTTCGCGGTGCTGCTGCTGGGGGGAGTGCTGACGGCCCTGCTGACCGGACAGGTGCGCACCCGCGGCGCCCTGGTGAAGGCCGGGTTGCTGGCGGGTATCGCCCAGCTTGTCGGCGTCTGGGGGCTGGGGCTGGTGGGCGCCCCGCAGGGCGTTGAGGTGCCGCTGCAGTTCTGGCGCTCCCCCCTGCTGGCCGACTCCCTGATCGCGCTGGCCAACGGCTTTCTCAGCGGGTTCATCGTCAGCGGGGCGCTGCCCGCCGTCGAGCGTCTCTTCGGGGTGACCACCGACATCCGTCTGCTCGAATGGAGCGACCCGAATCAGCCCCTGCTGCAGCGGCTGCTGCTGGACGCCCCCGGCTCCTACCACCACAGCATGCTGGTGGGCAGCCTGGCCGCCGACGCCGCCGAGGCCATCGGCGCCAACCCCCTGCTGGCCCGTGTCAGCGCCTACTTTCACGATGTCGGCAAGTTGAAAAAGCCCGAATACTTCAGCGAGAACATCCCCGAAAACGAGAAGAACCCCCACCAGGAGCTGACACCCACGATGAGCAGCCTCATCATCACCGCCCACCCCAAGGACGGCGCGCAGATGGCCGAGCAGTACGGCCTGCCCCGCGAGGTGCGCGACATCATCCTCCAGTCCCACGGCTCCAGCGTGCTGAAGTACTTCTGGGACAAGGCCCGGGAGCGAGACGAGCGCGGCGTCCCGGCCAAAAAGCACGACTTCCGCTACCGTCTGCCCAAGCCCCGCTCCAAAGAGGCCGCCATCGTCATGCTCTGCGACGCCGTCGAAAGCGCCACCCGGTCGCTGGACTCCCCCGACCCCGGGCAGATCCGCTCGCTTGTCACCAAAATCATCTTCGACAGGCTCCACGACGGGCAGCTGGACGAGTCCGGTCTGTCCTTAACCGACCTGAAGCGGCTGCAGGACAGCCTCGTGCACGGCGTCATGGCCATATACCACAACCGCATCCGCTATCCCGGACAGGACGAGGTCGAAGCCGCTGCCGCGCAGGCCGGTTCCGGACAGCCACAACAGCACGATGAAACTGGCGATCTGCAACAAGCAGAATAGCGTAGAGTGCCCGACCGACGGCATACGCCGCGTCGTGCAGGCCGCACTGCGCCTGGAGAGGTGCCACGCGGAACTGAGCATCGCCCTGGTGGACGATGAGGGCATGGCCCGGCTGAACCGGCAGTTCCTGGGGCGAGAGGGCGTCACGGACGTGCTGGCCTTCCCCTACGAGAGCGCCGGGCCGAAGGTCGAAGGGGAGATCGTCGTCAATGCCGAGCTGGCCGTCCGGGAAGCCGAGGGGCGCAAGCATGGCCCCCGGGAGGAACTGCTGCTCTACGTGGCCCACGGGCTGCTGCACATACTGGGCTACGATGACCATGACCCCGAACAGACCCGCCGGATGCGCCGACGCGAGCAGCAGGTGCTGAACGCCGCCGGCTTCCAGGCGCACTACTGATCTTATTTGCGGAGGGCATCGCCTTGTTACTTGCCGGCGCTGAGTTGCCCGTTCTGTGGGCGCTGGTGTTTCTGGCGGCTCTGGCCGAGTCGGCCATCACCTATCTTTCCTGGTCGCGCCTCGAGGATGAACTGGAGGGGCGCACCGCGCGGGAGCGCTACGCCCGCTACCTGCACTATACCCGTTCGATGTCCGCCCTCTGCGTCGTGCTGCGGGTGGCGGCGGTGGTGACGATGGTGGCGTTCATAGCCGCCGCGGCTGCCGAGGAGCCGGGGCCGGCGTTGCCTTCAATGCTGGGGGCCGGGGCCGTCATCCTTCTGGCGGAGCTGGCCGCTCGTTACGCGGGGCGCCGTTGGTCGGCGGCCCTCCTCGGCGCCTGCCTGCCGGTCCTCTACGTGGCCGTGCTGCCGGTGCGCCTGCTGTGGCCCGCCGGTCGAGACGCCGAGCAGCCGCCTGAACCGGAGCCGGGCGTCGTCGAGGCCGCCGAGGAGGAGATCCGGGTCGCCATCGAAGACGGCGCCACCGAAGGCGCCTTGCAGGCGGAACAGAAAGAGATGATCGAGGGCATCCTCAAGTTCCGCCAGGTCGACGTCGCCCAGGTCATGACCCCCCGCACCGACATCGAGAGCCTGGAAGCCGAAACACCCCTCCCTGAGGCCATCGATGAGCTCAAACGGTTTCACCACAGCCGCATCCCGGTCTACGAGGGAACCCTGGACAACGTGGTGGGCATTGTCTACGTGAAAGACCTGCTGGCAGCCATCCGGGAGGCCGACAACGAGGGCAAGACCCTGCGGGACGTGATGCGGGAGCCGGTCTTCACACCCGAGACGCGCACCCTCGGACCCCTCTTGCAGCACTTCCAGGCCGAGCGCGTCCAGATAGCCGTCGTCCTGGACGAGTACGGCGGCGTCAGCGGCGTCGTCAGCGTGGAAGATATCATGGAGGAGATCGTCGGCGAGATAGAAGACGAATACGACCCCGAGGACGGGGCGAGCGGCATCCGCCTGCGCTCCAGCGGCGGCATCGTCGCCGGCGCGCGCGTGCGCATAGACGAGCTGAACGAGGAGTTCGGACTCGACCTGCCCGAGGACGAGGGCTACGACACCATCGGCGGCTACGTCACCAGCGTCTTCGCCCGCGTGCCCGAGCCGGGGGAGGAGTTCCGCACCGACGGCCTGCTGATCCGCGTCCTGCAGAGCGACACCCGCCGCGTGCAGCGCATCTTCATCAAACGCTTCGAGGAAGACGAGCAGGCCGGCTGAGCCGTTCCCCGGACCGGGAGAGACAAGCCCCGTGGCAAACTACCTCCGCACAGAGGGCATCTGCCTGCGCCGGTTGGCCTACAGCAACACCAGCCAGGTGGCCTCCTTCCTGACTCCGGACTCCGGGCGCCTCTCCTTCATGGCCAAGGGCGTCACCCGCGCCCCGAAAAAAGGCATCCGCACCGGCTTCGACCTGCTGGGCCGCTACGAGATACTCTACACCCCCCGGCGGCCCGGCGCGCTGCAGAACCTCACTTACCAGTGGCTGCGGGAGGACTTCCACGGCATCCGGCACAGCCTCCGCAGCATCCTGTGCGGCTACTACGCGGCCGAGCTGGCCCTGAACTTCACCATCGAGGGCTACCCCTGCCCCGGCCTCTACCGGCTGATGACCGAGGCGCTGCGCCGGTTCGCCGCGGGGCAGTTCCTCGGCATGAACGTCCTGGTGCTGGAGCTGGGTGTCCTGCAGGAGCACGGCGCCTGCCCCGCCTTCGACCACTGCATCGAATGCGGCGGAGAGCTGCCCGGGCGCGGGCCGGTCACCTTCAGCCCCCCCGACGGCGGGCCGCTCTGCCCCTGCTGCGAAGCGCCCGAACGCGGCCGCACCCTGCCCGTGCGGGCGGACTACCTGCAGGCGCTGCACCGGCTGGCCTCCGGCGCCGAACCGGAGCCCCTCGCCCCGCGCCGCGTGGTCGCCCTCAGCACCATCGTGCGCTTCCACATGCGCTGGCTGCTGGACAGGGAACTGCGGATGTGGAAATACCTGCAGCGCCGGCAGCTCAGCAAGTCCCTGCGTCGCGTGCGCCACCACGTCCGCTGAGGGTCGAGCCGGACCATCGAGGACGACGACGAGAACGCGGACGATGCCGCCGGACCTCTCCATCCCCTCGGGCTTCAGTCTCCGTGCCCGGCCAGGACGTCGGGTAGTGTCTCGACGAACTCCCGTATCTCGTCCCGCACGCGCCGGTAGTGGGCCAGGGCTTCCTTTTCGCTCTCGGCGTCCCGCGCCAGCCGGGGCGGGTCTTCGAAGCCGACGTGCACCACCTTCGTCGGGCCGGGGAAGAGGGGGCACTGCTCGCGGGCGTCGTCGCAGACGGTCACCACGTAGTCGAACTCTCCGTCGAGTTCGTCCACGTGCTTCGAGGTCTGGCCGCTGATGTCCACGCCGGCTTCGCGCATCACCTGCACGGCCCGCGGGTCCAGTCCGTGGGGATCCACCCCGGCGGAGGAGGGCTCCACGTCGTCGGCCTTCAAGTGGCGGGCCCAGCCCTCGGCCATCTGGCTGCGGCAGGAGTTGCCGGTGCACAGAAACAGCACTCTGAGCCTCTTGTCCTTGTTCGCCATGTCTTCTGTACCTCCCGGGGGGGGAGAAGGCGCTCAGTCCGTGCCGGGCAGCTCGGCTTCGAGTCCCGCTCCGGCGGGCCGGAACCAGTGGCGGGTCCGCAGGCATATCTGCACCAGCAGCAGCATGATGGGCACCTCTATCAGCATGCCCGTCACGGCCGCCAGGGTGGCCCCGGACTCGAACCCGAACAGAGTGATCGCCATCGCTATGGCCACCTCGAAGTGGTTGCTGGCCGCTATCTGGGCTGTCGGCGCGGCGTCCTCGTAGGAGAGGCCGATCTTCTTTGAAACCCCGTAGCCGATAGCGAAGATCGCGAGAATCTGGATGCTCAACGCCACCAGCACGAAGAAGACGAGCGTCGGGTTGGCCAGAACCACGCCCGACTGCGGCGTCACGATCACGACGATGGTCACCAGCAGCGCCGTCACCGACACGTAGTGGAGCTTCTCGGTGAACGCCTCGAACCACTCCCTGCCCTTCCTCTCCAGCAGTATCTTCCTGGTGAAGTAGCCGGCCACCAGCGGCAGCCCCACGTAGGCCAGCACGCCGAACGCCACCCGGGCCATCGGCACGGGCACGTCCGCCACGGGCAGCAGCAGCACCGCAAGCGGCCCGTAGAGCACGACCATGGACAGCGAGTTGATGGCCACCATGACCACCACGTGGCCCATGTTGGCCTTGGACAGGTAGCCCCAGACCAGCACCATCGCCGTGCAGGGGGCGACCCCGAGCAGAATCATCCCGGCCATCAACTCGCCGGCCAGCTCGTAGTCGTCCAGCAGCGGCGCCCAGATGACCCGGAAAAACAGCCACGCGATGAAGGCCATCGTGAACGGCTTGACCGCCCAGTTCAGAACCAGGGTGGCCGTGATGGGTCTGGCGGACTTGCCGGCCTTGATGATCTCCTGAAAGTCCGTCTGTACCATGATGGGATATATCATCAGGAACAGAACGATGGCCACCGGCACAGGATAGCCGAAAACCTCGAAGGCTTCGAAGACCCCCGTCAGCTGGGGGAAGACCTGTCCCAGCGCCAGCCCCAGGAGGATGCAGAGCCCGACCCAGACCGTCAGGTACTTCTCGAAGAAGCCAAGCCCTCGCCCATCCCGCTCAACGGCGTGCTCGTGAGGAGCACTCGGGGGGCCTTTCCCTGTTTCGTGCTTGCCTTGCTCTCTGGCTGTCATCTTTCTCTTTGCTCCGTATGGGGTTTGCCGTGTCAGGTTGTCGCCCGCGCCGCGCTCGGCCGGCGGGCGCGCAGGTCCATGCTCACGATGTAGTCGCTCAGCGTGGTCCCCTTGGGCAGCAGTTCGGCAAACGACCCGTACGCGCCTTCGTCGCCGAAGACGGGGCGGGTCTCCGTTGTCACGTCCGTTAGCCCCGCTTCCCGCGCCATGCGTTCGGTATCTCCGACGAGGGCTGCCCCGGCGATGCAACTGACCAGGGCCTCGGCGGACTCCCGCACGGCCTCCGGCAGCTCCCGGAGCAGGGCGAGGTCGGAGACGGCCACGCGCCCACCGGGCCTCAGCACCCGCGCTACCTCCCGCCAGACCTGTGGCTTGTCCGGCGACAGGTTGATGACGCAGTTGGAGATAACGCAGTCCACGGACCTGTCGGCGAGGGGCAGGTGCTCTATCTCCCCGAGGCGGAACTCGACGTTGTCCGGCCCGCCGGAGGCGCGGAACGCTTCCAGGTTGTGCCGTGCTTTCGAGACCATCTCGGGCGTCATGTCCACGCCGATGGCGCGTCCCTGCGGCCCGACCCTGCGGGCAGCGATGAAGACGTCGAAGCCGCCCCCCGAGCCGAGGTCGAGCACCGTCTCGCCGGGTTCCAGGGACGCCATAGCGGTCGGGTTGCCGCAGGAGAGCCCCATGTTGGCGCCTTCGGGCAGGCCGGCCAGCTCTTCTTCTCGGTAGCCGACCTTCCGCGCGAGGGCTTCCGGCCCGGGCGCCGGGCTGCAGCAAGAGTCCTCCCCGCAGCAGGAGCCGCCCCCATCGGCTATCCGGGCGCAGCCGCGCCGGACCGTCGTCCGCACGTCCTCTTTCCGTCCTTCTGCGTCACAGCAGCCCATCGGTGCATCCTCCGTATCGGTTCAGGCGGAAACCGTGGAGCGACCCCTCAGCCCGTCCTCTGCCGCCGGCAGAGTTCCTCCGGCTCGCAGGCCACGATTCTTTCCAGCCGTTCGCGGTCCCTGCGGGCCTGCCCGGTCTCCTCCAGGGCCTCCAGTGCCCAGCTCAGGGCGCGGCCGGCCGGCGTAGCGTCACGCGCCGCCAGCCGGTAATAGACCCAGCGCCCGTCCTTGCGAGCCTCCACCAGCCCCGCTTCGCCGAGCAGGGACATGTGGCGCGAGACAGTCGAAGGGGCCAGCTCGACCAGCTCGGTGACCTGGCAGACGCACAACTCGCCGTCCCGCAGGGCGTTCAGCACCCGCAGGCGCGTGGGGTCGGCCAGGGCTCGCGCCACCCTTTGGACATCGTCGATCTCTATGTATGCATGTTTCGCCATATATCGAAATATATCCGGTCCCGGACCCACTGTCAAGAACAGACGACTGGCATCGAGGGGTTGCTGGGACCGGCCGGGCCTCCGGCACCCTGGCTGTGACCATCGCGCGGTTCTGCCGGGCCTGTCAGGACCACGCACCCGCAGGGACTGACCGCTTCCAGCCCGTCCCGCTACTGGAGGAGTTTCTTGATCTCTGCGACGGGGGGCACCTTGCCGGCCAGTTTCACCTCGCCGTCCACGGCCAGCGCGGGCGTCATCATGACGCCGAACTTCATGATCTCGTTGACGTCTGTGACCTTCTCCAGTTCGCAGTCCAGTTCGAGTTCGCGGGCGGCCGCTTCGGCGTTGGTCGCCAGCTTCTTGCATTTCGGACATCCGGTGCCCAGTATCTGCACTTTCATGACCGACCTCCTCATGCGGAAGAACAGGGTCAAATGGTCACTCCGAGGGCTGAGCAGACCTGCTCCAGGGCTTCTCTCATGTGCCCGTATGCGCCGCCAAAGACGGGGTGACACCGCGATGCGGGCAGGTGTCCGCCGTGTACCTTCACCGCGAAGGCCAGGCAGGTCGCTTCACCGCACTCACCGCAGTTCGTCCCTGGAAGGCGCCTGAATATCTCCAGGGCCGGCGGGCGTGCGCGCCGCTGGTGGCACGGCTCGATGTGCGAGCGCCGGGCCCAGACCTCGTTGGCCCGGCGGCGCACCTGCTCCAGCACGCGCCAGGCGTCCACTATCTCGTCCGCCTTCGCCACGGCGATGCGCCGGGCGTAGACCGACACCATCCTGTAAGCGTCCATGTACGTGAGCGTCGGCCCGTCGGGGTTGTAGCAGGCGGCCGGCATCCGGGCATTCAGGTAGGGCAGGACCTCCGTCAGGTCGCCCGATATGTGGGCGACTATGCGTATGCGGGCCCCGTCCGTCGTGCACGCGCCCAGCACCATGACGGCCGCCCGGCCGAAAACGTCTTCCTCGAACTCCGGCGGAGCCGTCTGCGGCACCTCGATACGCGCCGGGCGGTGCTCGACCCATCCGGAGCATAGCAGGTCGGCGCCGGTGGCGGCCGCCAGGTCGCGGCGCGCCTGTTCCTCGATGACGAGCGCCCCGGCCCCGACGCGGGCGTAGCCCGGCGCCGCCGGGACGAACTTATGAGGTATCCCCGGTTCGTCCAGGGCGCGGCGGGCCGCCCGGCAGGCCGCCTCCTCGGCGAATGTCGTGATCAGGCGTCTCATCCCGCTCCCATCAGAAAAACGTCCCGTAGAGCATGCCGCTGGCCGTGGCCATGACGACCACCAGGGCGACGAAAACGAGGGTTTTCTTCGTGCCGATGACGCTGCGGATCACCAGCATGTTCGGCAGGCTGAGCGCCGGGCCGGCCAGCAGCAGCGCCAGCGCCGGCCCCTTGCCCATGCCCGCGCCGATAAGCCCTTCCAGGATGGGCACTTCCGTCAGCGTGGCGAAGTACATGAACGCGCCTGCAATGCTGGCGAAGAGGTTCGCCCGCAGGCTGTTGCCGCCGACGGCCGACGCCACCCAGCCGGACGGTATCAGCCCTTCGTGGCCCGGCCGGCCCAGCAGGGCGCCCGCAATCAGCACGCCCAGCAGCAGCAGGGGCAGTATCTGCTTGGTGAAGCCCCAGGTCTGGTCAAGCCAGTCCCGGCCGGCGCCTGCGCCCGTGGCGAGCACCACCGACAGGGCGACGGCGCCGACAGCGAAGGGGACCATCGGCTCGCCGGGAGCCAGTACGGCTACCAGCGCCACGGCCGCCGCCCCGGCCAGCAGCTTCCACCACGGCTGGCCGAACCATCGGACCAGTATGGCCGCGAGGGCCACCGCGCAGGCCGACGCCAGCCACCACTTCGCCCCGTGGACGGCCGCCCAAAGGCCCCTGGGTTCGGCGGGCGCCCCCCAGTTGGCGAACACCAGAACCCCGACCATCGAGGCGAAATACAGCACGTTCTGCCACAGGGGCCGTTTGATTTCCGGCTCCGGCATCGCCATCTGCCCGTTGGCCTTCTCGACCTCCTCCTTCATGAATATCAGGTGCATCAGCAGCCCGATGACGATGCTGAAGATGACGGCGCCTATGGCGCGGGCGGCGCCGAGCTCCAGCCCCAGCACGCGCGCCGTCAGCACGATGGCCAGCACGTTGATGGCCGGCCCGCTGTAGAGGAAGGCGGTCGCCGGCCCCAACCCCGCCCCCATCCGGTGGATGCCCGCAAACAGCGGCAGCACCGTGCACGAACAGACCGCCAGGATGGTGCCCGACACCGAGGCCACTCCGTAGGCCAGGACCTTGTTGGCCCCGGCGCCCAGGTACTTCATCACCGATGCCTGGCTGACGAAGACCGCGATGGCCCCGGCGATAAAGAAGGCTGGCACCAGGCAGAGCACCACGTGTTCGCGCGCATACCATCGGACCAGGTGCAGCGCCTCCATCACGGCGGCCTGGAAGCGGGGCCGCCCGACCGGTAGCCAGAACGCCACCAGGAACGCCCCCACAAGGAGCAGCAGTTTTTTCCACTCGCCCTTCATTGCGGCGGCTGCATCATTGAGTATATGCGCATTTGATCACGGATAAGGTAAAAAGCGAAACCGCCGCTGGAAGGCTCAGAGCCGGTCGAGAACCTCCGTCTCGGCCTCCAGCCGCTCGCGCAGGACGTTGCCCACGCAGGAGAAGAAGTTCAGCACGCAGGGGGTGCGCAGGCTGTAGAAGACCAGGACACCGTCCTTGCGGGACTCAAGCACGCCGGCGTCCTGCATCAGGCCGAGGTGGCGGGAGACGTTGGAGCGCTCGGCACCGACGTGCTCGGCGATGCCGCAGACACACTGCTCCCCGCCGCGCAGGTAGTCGGCGATGGCGAGCCGCAGGGGGTGGGCCAGCGCCTTCAGCACCTCGGCCTGCATCTCGTACAGCTTCCGCTCTTGCGCGTCCATCGCCGGCGGCCTCCACATTCCGTGAGTTCGTGATTATCCACTCACATATTCTCGCATTCCGTCCGGCTCGTCAAGCCCCGGCGGCTTCTGTGGCGTCCGCCCCGCTGCGGATACTTGCCGTCATGCGCCGGCGCACCCGTCCCCGGCGGGGGCGCCGCTCAGCCTTCCCGCCAGCGGCGGAGGCGCTGCTCGGAGCGCGCGGCCAGCTCCGGCCGGCCGAGCCGCCGGAACCCCTCGGCCACGGCCAGCATCACCCGGTAGGTCACTTCCCGGCGGCGCTGCTGTGTGGACCGGCCGCCGAAGCGCATCGGCCGGCCGAAATGCAGCGCGATGGGCGCCGGGCGGGGCAGCATGCGGCCCTTGGGCCAGGCGGCCCATGCGCCGCTGATGGTCACCGGCACCACCGGCGCCCGCGTGCGCAGCGCCAGCACGGCCACGCCCTCGCGAGGCTTGGTGATCAGTCCGTCCGGGGTGCGGCCGCCCTCGGGGAATATGCCCACGAAGCCGCCCGCTTCCAGGGCGGCCAGCATGCGGCCCAGCGCGCCGGGGGAGGGCTCGTGTTCGCTGACCGGCACCGTATCGAAAAGGCGCATGCACCGCCCCAGCACAGGCGCCCGGTAGTATGCCTCCAGCGCCAGGTAGTTGATGCGCCTGCGCGCGGCCAGCCCGATGGCCACCGGGTCGAAGTAGCTCTGATGGTTGGCCGCCAGAATGGCCGGCCCCCTCGGGGGCAGCTCCTCGGTGCCCGACCAGCACAACCGGTGGAATGTGGCGAAGTAGGGGTGCAGGAGCAGCGTGCCCAGCTTCTCCGGCCAGCCGCCCTCCACTGCCTCAAGCATCAGCCGGCCTCACCTTGTAGATGCACACCATGCCGACAGAGAGCAGCACGAGCTGGAACAGCAGCCCCAGCCGGTATCCCCCGGCCGGCACGCCGGGCACCCTTATGTCGGCCAGCAGCCCGAACGTGACCGCCCCGATCATGGACAGCTTGTGCCCGACGTTGTAGAGGCCGAAGTACTTGCCCACCTGCCCGGGCGGGGCGAGTTCCAGCAGGAGCTTGCGCCCCGCCACCCAGATGTTGGCCAGGCCGAAGCCGCCCAGGATCACGAACACCGTCATGAAAAGCGCAAAGCTCCTCGTCAGGCCTGCCACCGTGATGGCGACCGCCACGCAGCCGCCCGCCGCCAGCAGCATGCGGCGCGGCCCGACCGCGTCGGTCAGCCGTCCGCCCGTCACTCCCAGCAGCCCCGCTCCGAGGCTGAAAGGGATGAGCCAGAGCATCGCCTGCTGCTCATCCAGCCCGAACACGTGCACCATGTAGGGCGTGGCCGCGACGATGCCCGTGTTGAGCGAGTCCACCAGGAAGAAGTTGCCCAGCAGAAAGAGCAGCACCGCCTTGTGCCGGGGCAGCAGCCTGAGCGTGACCATCACACGCCGGTAGGCCAGCCGCACCAGGCGCGTGCCGGGGCGCACCGGCTTGCTGGCCGGTCGCTCCGGCACGAAAAGCATGAGAGGCAGGCTGAACAGGAAGTAGAGCACCCCGGCCAGGGCGAAAAGGGGCGTGCGAGGGTGGGCCGGCTCGGTGCGCATGTAGAGGTTCACGGTCAGCCACCCCAGCGGCAGGGCGAAGGCCACCCCCACGTAGCCCATCGCCACGCCCAGCCCGCTCAGCATGCCCAGCCGCTCCCGCGGCGCCAACACCGGCATCAGGCTGTCGCAAAACGGCAGAGAGGAGTGGTAGCAGAAGTTGGCCACGAAGAAAAGCAGCAGGATCAACCACGCCGAGCCGGCGAACGTGATGGCCACACAGCAGAGACAGCTCACCACGGTCAGTATGATCAGGTAACGCTTGGCGTGTCCGGTCCGGTCAACCACCTCTCCCGCCACCGGCAAGAAGATGCCGCTGGTGGCCAGGGAAAGCCCCAGCGTCAGGAAGGTCCACCGCTCCACGCCGGTGAACTCGCGCACGTGCAGGGCGATGGCGTAGGAGACTACGAGGGCCGAGTATATGGTGTTGGCGAAGTCGTAAAGGGCCCAGCCCATCGCGCGCCCCCAGAGCATCCGGACGGGGACGCCCCCCGGGGCTGAGACCTTTGTCTGCGCGACCTCGGTCATCGGACCTCTGTTCCTGGTGGCGGCCTGACTGCGGCGTGACCCGGACGCCCCCGGCGAACTGCGGCAGAGGGCGCGTCAGGTAAGGATAAGGACGGCGACGACCGCCAGTATGGCCGCCAGCAGCGCGATGGCCGCCAGCACTATCGGCGCCTTGTGCAGACCCGCGGGGCGCGGCTGCCCGTGGGCAAGCTCGAAATCCGGTTCTTCGGCGGCGTCGGGTTCGTCTCCGTTGAGGCCGAGTTGCTCCGGTTCGAGCACCAGGGCCCCGCTGGCGGCCGCCGCCGCAATGCGGCGCAGCCTCTCCCTGTGCGGCCCACGAGGCAGCCAGCGCGCCGCCTCCAGCCAGTGGCTCCGGGCCTCCTGGTGCTCACCGGCCAGGTAGAGCCGCCGCGCCATGCGCACGTTGTCCAGGAAGGCGTGTCGCGCCCGCCCCCGCTTGAAGCGTTCGACCACCTGGCGAATCTCCTCGCTCATCGGCTTTTCGCCCACGAGCGTCTCCAGCAAAGGGCGGGCGGCGGCGTAGCGTTCATTCTCCAGCGCGGCCAGCAGCGGGCGGGGCACACCTCTTTCCTGGTCAGCGGGGCCGCCGCCGGTCAGCGCGAGTTCCTCTTTAACGGCGGAGACGGTCGAGTTGCTCTGCCACAGTCCCTCCGCCTCGGCCAGTGTTTCCTGCGCCGCGTCTTCATGTCCCATCTCGGCCAGTCGGACAGCTTCCTGGGCCAGCCGCTCGCTGGCCTCCTGCTGCTGCACGATCCGGTCCAGCAACTCCTGCACGCGGGGCTCTTCGGCGGGTATGGACTCCAGCATGTCCACGGCGTCCTCCAGGCGCCCCTGTTCGAGGCAGCCCTCCGCCTGGCCGAGGATCTCCTGCAGGGCGCCCCCGCCCACCTCGTCGGGCGATTCGTTCTCTGGGGCGGGCTCGTCCAGGTCGTCGTCCACCAGCAGTTGCACGAAGTGAGTTGTGGGTTCGCGGTCCTCGCCCAAGGCGTCGTAGAGTTCCTGGGCGTCGGCGAACCGGTCAGCCGGGTCCGGCTTCAGGCAGCGATGCATAACGGACGCCAGGGCAGGGGGCCAGGCGGCCTTGCGCCCGTCGGCGCCCGGCTCCGGCACCCGGCCCGTCAGGCACCGCAGCAGCGTCATGGCCAGGGAGTAGATGTCCGATCGCTGGTCGTAGTCACGCATGTCGGCGCGTTGCTCGGGGGCGCGGTAGCGGTGCCTCAGGCGCGGCCCCAGGGCCCGGCACCCGGCCTCGAACTCGTCCAGCCACAGCGGCAGCAGAAAGTCACTGAAGCGCACTCCCCCTCCCGGAACGGCGAACACGTTGGTCGGTTTCAGGTTGCCGTGCGGTCCCGGCCCGGCGTGCAGCCTGCAGAGGCTGTCAGCGGCGTGCACGGCCAGCTCCGCAAGGTCGCCCACCGTTTCGGCACGTGCCTGATCCTCCAGGGAACCGCTGCGGACGTACTCCATCAGCGCGAAGCAGTAACCGTCCTGCTCGCCGTGTTGGTAGAGGTGGAGGAGGTGCTCGGCGTCGAGCTCCTCCCAGAAGTTCAGTTCCCGCTGGAAACGCTCGACCCCGTCGTCCGTCTGCAGGTGGGCGGCGGGGATGACGCGCATACAGGCTTCGGCCTGCCCTTCCTCGTAGGGGTCGGTCAACCACAGCGAGCAGAACTCGTCACCGGCCAGCAACTCGTTGAGGACCACTCCCGCAAGCTCGGCCCCGGCGGTCAGACCTCCGGTGCCGGCCGGGGGCCTCTGCTCATCGGTGTTCACAGCCGTTACCTCTTTGCTGAAACCGGCGATCTTCCAACCCTGGCCATTTTAGTTCCGCAGCCAGGGCGCTGTCAAAGCAGCCGTTCGGTCCTCTCAGGTGCCTCGCCGTGGTGACCGGGATTGTGAGCGCAGAAACCGGAGCAACCGCGACGCTTGCCCGTTCGCCCTGAGGCGAATGGCGTTACACCACGACCACGACGACGAGAACGCGGATGATTGCACGGGTTTTTGCCCTCCCTGTCACCAGGGGGGCGCCCCCACTGAATCTACACGATCAGCACACCCCGGTGGGTGGGTACCATGTCCTGGCAAAGTAACCCGGGCGGCTTGACAGGCGTGGCGGAGTTGAGGTAGAGTTTTACTCGGGGGCGGGTTGCTGGCGTTTACATTGCACCTATCAGTGCGGAGGCTGACATATGTCAAAGCTTCTGAGGATTTGCCTGCTGGGCATGATGGGCGTTTCGCTGTTTTTCTTCTCCGGTTGCAGCACCGCTTACTGGGCGAACCGTGGCAACGACGCTCTCGACATATTCGATGTCGGCGTCACCGGGTCGTCCACACCGCAGTTCGGGCTCTACGCCGGATTTCTGAACGTGCTGAGCATCGGTTACTCAAACTTTGACGGCACACTGGTGGGCATCGGGGATCGGAACGTGGGCGGTATGCCCGCTCGCCAACACGCCACCGGACTGGTTCTTTGGGGCACCGAGCAGTTCGCCTACGGGGAATTTAGCCCTGCTAACGGGGGCGAGCCCGAGGCCTGGCGGGTGGGGCTGATGGGCCTGGCCGAAGGCCCGAGACCGCCGCGGGGACAGGTGCTGAACTGCCCCAAGATACTGCACCTGGGCTTCGTGGGTCTGACGCTCAACTGCCGGTTCGGGGAACTGGCCGACTTCCTGCTCGGCTGGTTCACCCTTGACCCCATGGGAGACGACGTCCATTAGCGTGGCAAGAGGGGACCTCATGTCCGGGGGAAATCTCGCCATATGTTCTGTCTGCCGGATGCCGGTTCCCGCCGGGCACGTCATCCGTGGGGGCAGGGTTTATCTGCGTAAAGAGTGCCCGGGGTGCGGGCCGTCCGAGTCCGTAGTGAGCACGGACGCCGACACGTGGCAACGCAAACGCGACATCTGGCAGTATGATGAGGACGAAGGCCCCGCGTGCAGCCTGATCTGCACCGGGTGCGGGCACGCCCACCACCCCGCCATGGTCTTCGTGGACGTGACGAACCGGTGCAACATGAACTGCCCCATCTGTATTGCCAACATCCCGGCAATGGGGTTCCAGTTCGAGCCGCCGCTCAGCTACTTCGAGGCCGTGTTCGAGGCGCTCTCGCGGATGGAGCCGCGACCGCGGGTCAACCTGTTCGGCGGGGAACCAACCGTGCGAGACGACCTGCCCGAGATCCTGGCGGCCGCCCGGCGTTGCGGGCTCAGGCCCCGCATCGTCACCAACGGGCTCCGATTGGCCGACGAGGACTACTGCCGCAAGATCACGGCTCTGAAAGTGCCGCTTCTGTTGTCGCTGGACGGCCTGAGCGCGGACGTCTATGAGAGGTTGCGGCGAAACCCCGGGGCTTTCGAGAAGAAGATGCGGGCGCTTGAGAACGTGGTCAAGTACAGCAAGCGCCGCAACACCCTCATGGTCTGCGTGGCCCGTCAGATCAACGAGGACCACATGGGCCGGCTGATACGTTTCTGCCATGAGCACGGCGAGGCATTCCGCGCCATGCACCTCATCCCGCTGACCGAGACGTGGGAAGAGGGGGAGTTCGAGGCGGATGTCACCACGACTATCGAGGACGTCGAACGCATCGTGGACAACGCCTACGACGACGGGCGTGTCGAGTTCTGGCCGGCCGGGCTGCCGGGACGGCTGGCGCGGGTGGCCAACTTCACGACCAGTGCAGGGCTGACCTTCGGGGGTGTGCATCCCAACTGCGAGTCCAGCACCTACCTGCTCTCCAACGGCGAGCAATACCGTCCCATCTCCGATTTCACCAACGGCCCTCTGGATGAGCTGCTGGCCGGCCTTGTGGACGCTGCCCTGGAACTGGAGCCTTTCCTGTCGCGGTTGAACCCCGACCGGCCCGCCCACCGGGCGCTCGGCTTTCTGCGGTGTGCCGGCGCGATTGGCCCCTCACTTCTGGGGTTCATTAACTGGCGGCGGCTGTTCAAGGGCCGCCCCGTGGCCGGCCCCATCGGCGTGCTGGGGCTGCTGCTGCGTGGCCGCAAGCTGAAGGATGCCCTGCGCGCCTATACCTGTGTCGGCAGGGTTCTGCGCATGGTGGTGTTGCCGTTCGAAGAGTACCATTCGGTGGAGAGCCAAAGGCTGCGCGACTGTCGGGCGGCCTTCGCCTACCTGGACCCCGACAGCGAGCAGCTCGGGCTCGTGCCCGTCTGCGCCTGGTCCCTGGTCAAAAAAGACATCCAGCGACGCATCGCGCGCAAGTACGAGGGCGAACCTGCA
The DNA here is from genome assembly GCA_003551305.1 of Candidatus Brocadiaceae bacterium. Lineage (GTDB taxonomy): Bacteria > Planctomycetota > Brocadiia > SM23-32 > SM23-32 > B1Sed10-231. Next base: position 17,126 of record PUMJ01000142.1, on the reverse strand, counting down.
ACGGCGACGGTCCCTTCCTCCTGAACGGCGGCCCCTATGCTCCAGGCATTCGACATCGAAACGGAACGGAGGACGGCTCAGCGCGGGCTTCGGGTTCAGGATGCCCACCGCTTGGTCGCCGGCCTGGATGTCCGCGTCCCCGTCCATGGGGGTGCGGAACGTCCCTATGTCAACATGGACAACGCGGCGACGACGCCGTCTCTTGTGCCAGTCCTGGATTGTTTGAATCGCTTCCAGCGTCACTACTCCAGCGTCCACCGGGGGACGGGTTTCAAATCGCTGCTCTCCACGCACGTCTTCGAGCAGGCCCGGCGGATAGTTGCGGGTTTCGTCGGGGCCGACGCCGAGCACCACGTTGTCGTCTTCACCCGGAATGCCACGCAGGCGCTGAATAAACTGGCCCGTCGCCTGTCTCTGACCGCCGGGGACGTGGTGGTCAGCACGCTGATGGAGCACCACTCCAACATGCTGCCCTGGCGGCAGCAGCCCTGCGAGACGGTATTCGCGCGGGTGCGCCCCCAGGACGGCAGCCTGGACGAGGAGCACCTGGAGGCGCTGTTGCGCCGGCACGCGCCGCGCGTCCGGGTGGTGGCGGTGACGGCCGCCTCCAACGTGACCGGCGAGATACCGCCCATCAGACGCCTGGCCCGGCTGGCGCACGAGGCCGGGGCATGGTTCGTGCTGGACGCCACGCAGCTCGTAGCCCATCGCCGGGTGGAGATGGGGGCTCCTGACGACCCGGAGCGTGTTGACTTCCTGGCGTTCAGCGGCCACAAGATGTATGCTCCCTTCGGCGGGGGGGCGCTGGTCGGCCGGCGCGAGGTCTTTTGTGAGGGGCCGCCCGACGAGACGGGCGGAGGCACGGTGCATGCGGTCACACCCGGGGAAGTCATCTGGAACAACTTGCCGGAGAAGGAAGAGGCCGGGACGCCGAACGTCAACGGCGCCGTCACACTGGCCCGGGCCGCGCAATTGCTGCAGCAGATGGGCATGGACGAGGTGGCCGCCCATGAGCGGGAGATGGCCGCCTACGGCCTCGACCAGTTCCTGAGCATCGAGGGGCTGCGCGTATTCGGCCGCCGTGACCGCCGGGTGGGCGTTGACCGCAACCCCATCTTCGCCATCGAGGCGGAGGGACTGGAGCACGGGCTCCTGGCCGCCGCGCTCGGTCACGAGTGGGGCATAGGCGTCAGGAACGGCTGCTTCTGCGCCCAGCCCTATGTGCGGCAGTTGCTGGGCATTCCCACCGCGGAGATGAGCACCATTGTGCGCCGGCTGGCCGCCGGAGACCACACCAGGGTGCCGGGCCTTGTGCGTATTAGCCCCGGCCTCTACAACACGCGGGATGAGGTGGACTACGTGGCCGAGGCCCTCCGCGCGATCGTCACCCACGGGCCGGCCTGCGGTTACAGGCTGCACCCCCACCACCTGGACTACGTGCCCGAGGGCGACCAGCCGGATTTCGGGCGCTTTTCGCCCCTGTGAGGCACGGGGGGCGTGTGTCTCAACCGGTCGTGCCAATCCGCAAGGGTCTTGCCCCGGGCGCTCTCATGCCGTCCGGACCGCCCGGGTCCTCCCCCGCCGTCGTCGAGGAGGCGCGAGGGCGGTGAGACGCGCGAAGAGGCGTTGCTTCCCTTTGACAGGCGGCCCCTTGCGACCTATACTTTTTTGCATCGCGGGTGGGTGCTCGCGCGGGTCTTCGCACGCTGAGGACCGCCCGCGTTGCCCCTGGCCTGGGGAGCCCTCGCGGCGGCCCGGCCCGGTTCCCCTGACGCCCTGAGCGCTCACGCGGTAACGCGCGGCGCGGAGGGCCCGCGCCTCAGCTCCCGACGAAGGAGACCGCAGCGCCACATGCTCGTTTACCCGGCCGTGGACATAGCGAAGGGGCGGTGCGTGCGGTTGCTGCAGGGGAGACCGCAGGACGAGACGGTCTACTGGGACAGCCCCGCCGCCGCGGCCCTGCACTGGCAGCAGGCCGGCGCCAGGGCACTGCACGTGGTGGACCTGGACGGCGCCCTCGCCCGGGACAGCAACCCCGGAGCCGTGCAGCAGATACTGGGCGCCCTGCGCATACCCGTCCAGGTGGCCGGAGGGCTGCGCAGCGCCGCCGCCGTGCGCCGGGTGCTGCAGGCCGGCGCCGCCCGCGCCGTCATCGGCACCAGGGCCGCCCGCGACCCCGACTGGGCCGTCGAGCTGTGCCGCCAACTGCCGGACAGGGTTGTCTTCGCGGTGGACGCGCGCGAGGGGCGCGTGGCCGTGGAAGGCTGGCAGAAACTAACCGAGGTCGGTCCGACGGAACTGGCCAGGAGGCTGGCCGAAGGCCGCCCGGCGGCCTTCCTCTACACCGACGTGGCGCGAGACGGCATGCTGACCCGGCCCCACTTCGAGGGGGTCGAGGCGCTGCTGGAGGCGGTGGACGTGCCCGTCATTGCGTCGGGCGGTGTGGCCTCCGTCCAGGACGTGCGGCGCTTGGGCACCTGCGGCGCCGACGCTGTCGTCATCGGCAAGGCCCTCTATGAGGGCCTCATCGAGCTGAGCGAGGTCCTCGAGGTCGCCTCGCAGTTCCCCTCGCGGCTGCAGGAGACGCCGCAGAAATGAGATACGAAGCGTACGACCCGGCTGGTGGAACTGCCGGGTCACACCGAATCAAAGGACAACACCGCTGGAGGAAAGGCAATGGCCAGCAGAACGGCATCCAACATCTGTAACGTAGCGATGGTCGGTCACGGCGGGGCGGGCAAGACCACGTTCGTGGACCATGCGCTGCGCGCGGTCGGCTTCACGAAGCGGGCGGGCGACGTGGACGCCGGCACCTCGCTGAGCGACTACGACCCCGACGAGAAGGAGCGTCAGTTCTCGATAAACAGCGCCATCTTCCAGTTCGAGGCCCATGAGAGGGCCTTCAACCTGATTGACACGCCCGGCTACCTCGACTTCAGCGGCCCCGCCGTGGGCGCGCTGCCCGTGGTGGAGACGGCCGTTGTGACCGTGAGCGCCCATGACGGCGTGCAACTCAACACGCGCCGCATGTGGGACGCCGCCGGTCGGGAAGGGCTGGCCCGCCTGGTGCTCATCACCAGGCTCGACGCCGATAACGTGAACTTCGAGGACGTCGTCGGCGACATCCAGGACGCCTTCGGCAGCGAGTGCCAGCCGGCCTTTCTGCCCGTCGGGCTGGGCGGCGACTGCAGCGGCGTTGCGAACCTGCTGGAGGCCGAGCAGGCGCCCGAGGGCGTGGTGGGCGACTTCGATGCCGCCCGTGAGCGCCTGCGTGAGTCCATCATCGAATGTGATGACGCCCTGATGGAACGCTACCTGGAAGGGGAGGCCATCGGCACGCCCGAACTGCTTGAGACGCTCACCCGCGCCGTCGCCGAGGGCATGCTTGTGCCCATACTCTGCTGCGCGGCCAAGAAAGACGTCGGCGTGAAGGAGACCGTCAGGTTCATCGCCTCCTGCGCCCCCGCGCCCGCCGAGGGCGTCAGCCGCGCTGCCACGGACGAAGACGGCGCGGAGGTCGAGCTTGCGGCTGACCCGGACGGCCCCTTCTGCGCGCGCGTCTTCAAGACGGCCACGGACGTGCACGTGGGCCAGCTCACCTTCTTCCGCATCTACAACGGCACCCTCTCCGACGAGCTGAGCGTGCAGCTTGCCCGCACCGGCCGCAACATCCGCCTGGGCCACATCTACACCGTGCAGGGCCAGGAGCTGGAGGAGACCGACCAGGGCGCCCCCGGCGACATCCTGTGCGTCACGAAGGTGGAGGAGCTGCAGCGCGGCGACACCCTGTGCGACACGGACCTCCGGCTCACCCTGCCGCAGGTGCAGTACCCGAAGCCGATGATGTCCCTGGCCGTGGAGCCGCAGAGCCGCGAAGACGAGGAGAAGATAAGCGGTGGCCTGCAGGACCTGGCCGCCGGCGACCCGACCTTCACGATAGAACGCGACGCGCAGACCGGCGAACTGGTCATCACCGGCATGAGCAACCTCCACCTGGACGTCATGCTCTCGAAGCTGAAACGGCGCTACGACGTCTCCGTCTCGACGCGTCCCCCCTCGGTGCCCTACCGGGAGACCATCACGCGCAACGCCGACGCCCGTTACCGGCACAAGAAGCAGACGGGCGGTCGGGGCCAGTACGGCGAGGTCTACCTGCGGCTGGAGCCGGCCGAGCGCGGCGAGGGGTTCGAGTTCCTGGACGAGGTCGTCGGCGGTGTCATCCCGCGCCAGTTTATCCCCGCCGTCGAGAAGGGCATCCGCGGGGAGCTGGAGCGCGGCCTGCTGGCCGGCTACCCCATAGTGGACCTGAAGGCCGCCGCCTACGACGGCTCTCACCACAGCGTGGACTCCTCGGAGGCGGCTTTCAAGATCGCCGGCGCCCGCGCCTTCCAGGAGGCCTTCGAGCAGGCCCGCCCCGTGCTGCTTGAGCCGATTGCGCGGATGGAGGTGGCCATCCCGGCCGAGTACATGGGCGACGTGACCGGCAACCTGACCGGCCACCGGGGCCGCATCCAGGGCATGGACCAACAGGGCCGTATGCAGGTCATCCAGGCCACCATACCCATGGCGGAGGTTGCCCGCTACAGCACGGAGCTGAAAAGCATGACGGGCGGGGAGGGCACCTTCACGCTCGAGTTCTCCCATTACGAGGTGGTGCCTCCGCACATCCAGGACGAGATCATCACCCGAAAGAAACAGGAGAAAGAGGGGGACTGAGCGGCGTCCGGCGCGCCGAAGCGCCCGCGGACTGAGACCCCCGCCCGCTGCCAGACATGTTGAACTGGTACCGTTTCTGTATCCTGCAGCACAGAGGAGGTTGACATGCCGGGCAAACCGAGAGTGGCCGTCCTGATGGGCAGCGATTCCGACCTACCTGTTGTCGAAAACACCGTGGAGACCCTCGAGACCCTCGGCGTGGCGTTCGAGCTGCGCGTGATGAGCGCCCATCGCTCGCCGGACGCCGTCGAGGAGTTCGCTCGCACCGCGCGCCAGCGGGGGCTGGAAGTCATCATCGCCGCCGCCGGGGGCGCCGCCCACCTGGCCGGTGTGCTGGCCGCCAACACCACGGTGCCGATCGTCGGGCTGCCCATCCCCCCCAGCCGCATGGGCGGAATGGACTCGTTGCTCTCAACGGTTCAGATGCCGTCCGGCGTGCCCGTCGCCTGCGTCGGGCTGGGCAGCTCGGGTGCGCGCAACGCCGCTGTGCTGGCCGCTCAGATGCTGGCCGTCGGGGACGCCGACCTCCGCCAGCGACTGGCCGACTACAAGAAGGAACTCAGCGAAGGCGTCAGCGAGGCCGACGGCCGCGTGCAGCAGTGGCTGCAGGAGCGCGCACAGGGCTGAGGTTCTGCGACCGAATCACACCTTCCAGGGGCTCCGGGACCGGCAAGGGACCTGCCGTCCCGGGCTCCCGGGGGGGCACGCCGGGCTCATTCTCGGACCGACTCATTTCCCTTCGCTGACCTGATGGTCGCAGTCGGCCAGCCAGTCGGCGCTCACCTCCAGGCCCCAGCCCGGCCCGTCCGGCACGGCCACGGCGCCGTCCTCGATGCGCAGCGTCTGCTCCAGCAGCCCGTCCGTCCACCCGGTGGACTCGATCGTCCACTCCTGCTCGTAGAGGCAGTTGGGCATGGCGGCGGCCAGGTGCAGGGTAAAGAGCTGCACCATGCTGCGGTTGGCGGCGTGAGGGGTGCAAACCAGCCCGAACTCCCGCGCCAGCATGGCCACGCGCCGCGCGCGGCAGATGCCGCCCAGGTAGAGGATGTCCGGCTGCACGATGTCCACAGCCCGCATGGCGACCATCCGGCGGAACTGGGACATGATGTTGTCCTGCTCACCGCCGGCGACGTAGACGTCCAGCGCCTCGGTGACGCGGCGCGTGGACTCGATGTCCGGGTAGGGGCAGGGCTCCTCGAAGTGGAACACGTTGAATCTCTCCAGCATGCGGCCCACGCGGATGGCGCGCGCGGCGGTGAAGCTGCTGTTGGCGTCCACGTTGATGCGCACCTCTTCGCCCAGTTCCCGCCGCACGGTCTCGACCAGCCTCTCGGTCCGCCCCGGCCAGGCGTCGCTGTCGCTGCCCATCGGCGCGCCGGGGCCGGCGCCTATGCGCACCTTGACCGCGCCGAAGCCCTGCTCCCGCACCAGGCGCTTGAGCCGCGCCGCTTCGTCCTCCGGGGTGATTTGCCTCTGCATGCTGGAGGCGTACATGGGTACGCGCTCGCGGACCGGCCCGCCGAGCAGCTGCGCCACGGACCGGCCGAAAAGCTTGCCTTTCAGGTCCCACAGGGCGGTGTCTATGCCGCTGAGGGCGCGTCGCACGAACGTGCCGGGGAACTTCATGGTGCGGTCTATGACGCGGTCGGTGAGGGCCTCTATCTTGAGGGGGTCACGGCCCAGCACCAGCGGCGCCACCATCTCATGAAGCGTCTTGACGGTCACGGCCCCGCCGAAGGTGGAGCACTGGCCCGTGCCGACCTCACCCGTGTCAGTGGTGACGCGACAGACGGGCACATCGTTCTTCAGGAAAGTCTCGATGCGCGCTATCTTCATGGGGTCAGGTTCCTTCACTCAAGAGGCGGCCCCGCCGTGCGGCAGCCGTTAGCTGTAGTCCTCGTGCGGGACGATGCGGGAGAAGTCCCCGGTGCGGGCGGCCTCCAGCACCGAGCCCATGTAGCGGTCCACCTCCTCGGGCTCCATGGGTATGGGCATGCCCTGGAGCTTCGAGGCCAGGGAGGGGTCTTTGGCGGCCGTCAGCATCCGCTCCACGTGCTCATCGCCGAAGCCCTCGACGTCGTCAAGCTTCGTGGGGAAGCCCACGTCGTCTGCCAGCCGCGCCATGGCCCGGCCGACGGCTGAACCCAGCTCGGAGCCGGGTAGTTCCTCCAGCTTGATGCCGCGGTCCAGGTAGTCGTGCCGGCGGTAGATGTCGCCCACCACGAGCAGGCGGTCCTGGATGGCGGGGGCGAAGTAGGCCGTGTAGTAGGGCAGCAGCAGGGCGGTGGCCTGCCCGTGGTCCATCACGTCCACCAGGGAGAAGCTGTTCAGGTGCGGTCCGTTGGTGCTGCCGACCATAATGGCATAGCCGCCCAGGTCTGTGCCGAGGCCGATGGCCTCGCGCGCGCCTTGGTCATCGGGATTCTCCACGGCGCGGGGCAGGGCGCCGATGATGAGTTCGAGCCCCGTGGGGCCGATTTGGGCGACGGCGTCCGCGCCGGGGTGGGTCTCGGGCACGCCGAAGTAGACCTCCAGAAGGTGGCATATGCCGTCGAATGCGCCGACCTTGGTGAACTTCTCCGGCATGGTGAGGGTCGCCAGGTAGTCGAACAGCGCCACGGGGGGGACGAGGGCCTCGTCTATGAACAGCTTCTTCTGCATGGTGGCCGTGTTCGTGATGTTGGCGTACTTGGTCAGGTGCGCGGCGGAGGCGCTGGCCGTCTGCACGGCCATCATCGGCAGCAGTTCCAGTCCGGTCGCCTCCAGCTTCTGCCTGACCTTGTCCACCCCGTAGTAGTCCTCGCAGGTGCCGCCGAGCGTCGCCAGTGTTATCGAGCCCTTCAGGGCGTCAATCAGGCTGCCGCCGCCGAGCCCGACGACGGCATCGGGTTCGGCGCGCAGCATCTCGTCGCGCACGCGCTCGACGTCCTCGACCGGGGAGTTGGGGGCGGCACCGAGACATTCGCCCGCGATGTTGAGCCCGGCGGCCTGGAAGGCCGACTTCAGCCCCTCCAGCATGCCGTTTTCCTCGCAGGAGCGGCCGCGTACCACGAAAAACCTCTGCCCGAGGCGGCCGGCCATCTCGCCCGCACGGGCGATGGCGCCGGGCCCGAACGCGTAGGAGTCACCCTTGAACTGTCGTATCAGATCACGTGCCTTCTTTTTCAAGTCTGCCATGTCGGACCTCCGAGTTGCGGGTCGCCATACTCTGCCTGTTGCCGGGGGAGGGGCGCGTGTGCGCCGGAACGAGGCCCCCGGGGCCGGTGCTTGCCCATGCGGAGAACACCGGCAGGAAAATACCCTAACCCCTGGCGCCGCCCCGCGCAAGCGCTGGGGGGCGCCAGCCGCGTACAGGGAAAGACGCCGCCCCGGTCGGTCAGGACCGGTAGGCGGCGCCTGGTAATGTTTTGGTGTTCAGCTACGTTACTCGGCGGGCCATCCGGGGACGGGCGGCGCCGGTTCTTCGGCCGGGGCTTCCGCATCGCTGACGGCCTCGGCGAGTTGCGCCGTAATGTCTACCGTCTCAATCCCGTCGGTCGCGTAGGCGACCTCGATGGCGACCAGCTGGAGTTCCGCGTTGCGGGCCACGTCAGGCAGGGCCCTGTCGACATCCGCCTGGAAATCGCGAATGACTTCGGCCTGCAGTTCCTGTATCCGCTGCTGAGCCTGCATGATGGCCTGCTGGTCCGCTCCCTCGAGCTCCTGCTGCGCGGTCTGGACGGCCTCCATCAGTTCGGCGTAGCCGGGATACTGCTGGAAGACGGCCTCGGGGTCGTAAGTCCCCACCCGCACTGCCGCCTCGCCCTCGGCCTGCTGGGCGCCGGCGTAGTGACTGACCGCGGCGCTGAGCCCCAACAGAAGGGCAAACACCACGGCTACCTTGTACCACTTGCTAAGAACGGTCATCAGACACTCCCAAATAATGGATTAGACGAACAAGAAAGCGGGCCTCTCGGCTTGAGAGGCCCGCCTGCACTGAATTACTCCTCCCAGGGCAGGGGGAGTTCTTCTTCCTGCGGTTCCGGCTGAGGTTCGAACTCTTGCGGTTCCGGTTCCGGTTCAGGTTCAGGTTCCCAGGGGTCCACCTCGGGTGGCTGTTCGGCCGGCGGTGGTGTGAATTCCGGCTCGGGCTCGCATCCTACCGTGGCCCCCATCACCAGCAACCCGGCGAAAAGGCCCATCACAACAACAACTGTCAAAGCTGTCAGCCTTCGCATCTCTCACTCCTGTGAAGCACATGTTCAAGTTTACAGCCGTGCAGGCTGACGGCGGAACGCCGCCCATAGCCCCCCCCAGCCTCTCGCTGTCGGGAGCATCTGTTCTGCGCATGTTACTGTTCGCAGGCGAACCGTCTTACCTGCGGGCTCTATCTGGAGAAAACTCCTGTCGCTACGTCCCTGACAACACCACGAACTGGCGATGGCGTGCGCTATGCGAACCACACTCCCTTCCCTTATCGCTGTTGCCTCTTCATGTCTCCTACGATATGTGTGGCGCGAGGGCGGAGAATGTTCCGGGAATTCTGAGAAGCGGCCAGCCCGGGCGGTGCGTTGCCGCTTACCCGGACGGCCGGCAGCAAGGGGGTTTTCGTCGCAAGAATCTGCGGGACCCTTCCGCGACGAAGACGAAACACCGCGTATCGCCTGCGTCAGCGCATCTTGCATGGGGCCCGTGCGCGGCGCCTTCCGACGCCTTCTGCAGGCTGCTGAGCTGCCGGACGCCGTCGCTACCGTCTGATCTCGTAGTAGTAGGTGGCGTAGCGTCCGTCTATGTCGAAGGTGTTGCCCGTGCGTCGGACCTCGCGCTCGGTGGGCACGCCAAAGATGTCCACCACGCGGAGGGACTCGATGGGCGAGCCGTCCAGCGTGATGGTCGCCTGTACGGGCTCCATCAGAAGCGGCGGGGCGCCGGCCTCCAGCAGCTCGGTGCCGTCTTCGTTGTAGCGGGCGCCCGTCTGCTTGTCCCGCGCCATGGCCGTTATGAGGATGTGCTCGGACTCGACCAGCGGCCGGTTGTCCAGCGGCGTGAAGATGAGGCTCACGAACGGCGTGCGGACCTCGGCCTGCAGGGCGGGCAACTCGAAACTCTGCCCGTCGGCAAAACCGATGATGCCCTGGGTCTTCTCCGAGCGCACGGTGACGACCTCGTTGGCGTAGTCCCAGACCAGGTCGCCGGTTATGCTCTCGACCACCCGGCTGCTGCGGTCCCAGTAGTCGTCCCAGTCCACCTTCTCGGGCGGGTCAACGTCCTCATCGACTTTGACCGTCACGCGCCCGATGGCCAGCGCTTCCCTGGGCGTCTCGAGGCTGCCGACCAGTTCTTTCTGGTCATAGCCGCCGCCGGTGAAGTCCTGGTTCAGGGCGTCAATGCCCTGGAAGATGTCCTCCAGTTGCAGGCGCCGGGCGGCGGCGATGGGCGCCTCCCGGACGTGGTTATTGTGGATGCTGAAGGCGAGCGCCGGGAACTGCCCCAGGTAGTGGGGGGTCTCGGTGACGTAGGAGCGCATGCGTGGCCACCCGCTGCCCATGCGCGGCGTGCTGCCGGCGAAGTGGGTAGAGGCGTCCCAACCCTGCAGGCCCATGCCGTAGAAGGCGAAAAGCGGCGCCGCCTCCGCCTTCCACTGGTTCGGCGGCAACTGCGTCCATTCCGTCTTCATGAACGGCTTGTCTTCGACCTGGTACATGCCGGTGGATAGGATGCGGCTTCCGGGAGTGGGCATGTGGGACTCGTTGTTGACGTGGCCGACGCGGATGTCGTGCCCTCCGGCGCCGCCGCCGAAGTAGTTGTGCCGGCTGATGACCTCCTGGGCATCGTCGGCCCAGATGTTGGCCGGGTCGGCGGCCGGCCCCCCGGCCCGCCAGGCCGTCGAGATGGTGGTCGCCTTGAAGCCGAGGTCCCGCAGGCGCCGCTCGCGCCTCTCGTAGAAGGATCGCTGCGTTTCGGCCAGGAAGCGGATGAAGTCGCCCACGCGTTGCCGTTCCCGCTCGCGCACGGTCTCGCCGATGATCGGGCCCTCGGGGCCCATCTGCCAGGCGCCGTAGATGCCCATGCTCTCGTTGTGGATGGAGTCCCCGCTCCGCATGCCGTCCCCCCACGCCTCGCGCAGGGCATCGTCGTCGCCGTAGCGCTCCTGCAGCCATTCGGCCCACTTGCGCTGCAGGATGGCCGTGTGGCGGGGCATGCGGTCCCCCTCGGCCAGTTGGTTCAGAGGGCTGTGGAAGAAGATGCAGTCCTCGTTGTGCGTCTCGACGATGGCCAGCGCCGGTTCGTCTATGTAACGGTTGCCGGTGTAGGGATTCCTGTGCTGCAGCAGCGTCTTGAGCCACTCCCACTGGGCGTCCTGCAGTTCGGGCATGAAGTTGACCATCCCGGTTGTGCTCTTGCCCTCCCCGCGGTCGGACAATTCCTCGTAGAGTTCGGGCGGATAGCCGTCCTCCGGCGTGATAACGTGCGGGTAGAAGGAAGACCAGCACATGTAGATGCCGTGTTCTTTCAGGATGGAGAACCACTTGTCGAACCGGTCGAGCCGGTCCGGGTCGAAATGGCGCTCCCCGGTTTCGGGGTCGGTCTGCAGCAGCCCGATCTCCGCCTGCACGGTGTGGCGCCGCACGAGGTTAATGCCGTGCTTGACGTAGAAGCGGGCCTGCTGGTGTTGCAGTTCGGGGGTTGGAGCGGGGCTGGCGCAGGTGCCCCAGAACTTGACCGGCTCATCGGGCCGATCGCTCAGGATGAAGCGGTCCCGGTCCCGGCGCACGAAGCCGTGCGCGCCGGCCGGGATGCCGGTGGTCCGCTCGATCAGAGACGTCATGTCTATGATGGAGTCTTCGGAGAACTCATCGTCGGCGGGGAAGAACGGGAACCACGTGTCGGGGGCTGCGGGCTCGGGCGGTTCGGGCCGGGCCAGGCCGCTGGGCGCCCACGGGAAGCTGACGAACGCCATGCAGTCTATGCCCGTGTGGGCTTCGCCGTTCCGCGGGCTCACCTCCAGCAGGACCGCCTGACGGCCGGCTTCGAAGTCAAAGGAGCCGACCCTGACCCAGCCGATGAAGCGTATGTCTATCCCCTCTGTCAGGAGGTTGTTGCGTTCGCGCACGTCGTCGAGCGGTATCCGCTCCCAGGTCCGCCCGCCGTCCAGGGAGTAGCGCTGCTCCCTGTTGCGCGGGTTCAGGCGGAGCCACCACGTGTAGGTGCCGCTCTCGGGGATGGTGAAGTGGTACTCGGCCATGGCGGACTGGTCACTGCTGTAGTGGGCCAGCCAGTCTCCGCCGCTGAGCAAGTCGCGGTTGACGTCAGTGCTGCTGTACCAGCCATGCTCGTTGAAGTTATGTCGCGCGGGGTCCTGACCTTCTATCCACACGTGCGCCCCGGTGGGGCTGTCGCCGGCGGCGGGGCCGACTTCAGGACGCTCGGCGCCCTCCGGCACCCATGGGAAGTTCACCAGGGCGATGGCGTCAATGCCAGCGTGGGATTCGCCCGCGCCGGCCTCCACCCCTATGGTCAGCACATAGCGGCCGGGTTCGAGGTCATACTCTCCCACCTCGAACCAACCGATCCGGCGGATGTCTCTCTCGCCCTCTTCGAGCACGGGCCTGGTGTCCTGCGCCGTAGCGGGGTCCAGCGTCCTGGTCGGGTGATTGCGGATGGAGATTTCGTGTTCGATCTGGTAAGGGTTGCAGCGGATCCACAGGGTGTAGGTGCCGCCCTGCCTGACCTGGAAAAAGTAGTGAGCCTGCGCCGGCTGACTCTCGTGGTAGTGCGCCAGCCAGTCACCCCCGCTCAGCACCGAGGTGTCCACTCCTTCGCTGGAATACCACCTGTGGCGGTTGAACGTGTGAGAGGTGGGCTCCTCGCCCTCTATCCAGATGGCCTCGTCCGCGCGGACGGAGGCGCCCATGAACAGCAAACACAACAACACTACGGCCAGGCACTTCCTCATGGCAACATCCCCTGTCGTATCGGTTCGGCCTCTTCGCCGGCGCTCCCGGGTCGGCCGCCGACGTGCGGCCCAACTCCATGAGCCACAATAGGCAGAGCGGGCCGGTATGTCAAGCCGGCCAGGTTGCTTTGCCAGGGCATGGCACCTACCCGCCGGGAAGTGCTGACCGTGCGGGTTCGTTGGGGTCGCGCCCGCGGCCTCCCCCCCTCAGCGGAAGGGCACCAGGGTGCGCTCCTGGCCGGTGCCGATGCCGGATGTGTCCTCGCCGTTGACCGAGTGCAGTTCCCACCTCGCGTCGTTCCGGCGGAAGGTGATGACGTCTTCCTCATCCGCGGCACTCACCCGCAGGACGCCGTCATCGTCCATGCGCGCCGCAGGTGCTGCGCGGCCGCGCTCCGTGGGGAAGAGGACCGTTACGAGCGTCGTCTCCGGGCGGGGGCCGTCCGGCCCGACGGTGATCATCGTGAACTCGAACGGCCCGTGGTCGGGCGTCACGCCGACGTCCATGTACGGGGGCGATGCGGAGATGACGTGCAGGTCGTTGCGCTCGGCCCGCAGTGTCACGCGCCGTTCGCCGCGGTCGGCGGCCGGTCGCCAGCTCTGCAGGCGCCACTCGAACTCCGCCTCGCTCTCGGCGGCCAGGTCGTCCAGGATGACCAGGTACTCGCCGCGCACCATGACCACGTGGCGCACGAAGCGGGCCAGGCCCGTGTCCGGGTAGCATTCGGACAGGTCCGAGGCCAGGTAGGAGTAGCCTTCCGCCTGCCCAAAGCGCAGGAAGCGGCCCCGCACGTCGCGGGGCTGCCCCTGGCCGTTGACCAGGATGGTCGAGTGGTTCTCCGTGTCGCCGGAGCCGGAGCCGGAGCCGGGGTTGTGGACGAAGCGCTCATCGTCCACCACGAGGACGAACGAGCCGAGGCTGCGCTCGCTGTGCGAGCGGTTGCTGGTCCAGCCCCCGGAATAGGCCAGCCAGAGGCGGGGCGAGCGGAGTATGGCGTGGCCGGAGCCGCGGAACAGGACGGCGTCCTGCAGTTCGGGCCGCGGGCCGGCCGGGGGCACGTCGCGCCGCCAGATGAAGTAGAACGGCGAGGTGCTGGGCCAGTAGAAGCGGTCCGAACCCCTGTCGGCCCCCCACAGCAGCAGCTGGTCGCCCTCGGGCACCTGCGATTCGAAGAAGGCGTTCACCGCTGCGGCCGGGCCGCCCTGGAAGCGGTGCTCCGGGCCGCCGTAGAGACCGGCGAACACGTTCGGACCCATGGTGTTGAAGTTGGCGTAGCGCAGGTCCGGCCCCTGCATGTAGATATCCCAGTAGCCGGCCAGCCGGTCGGTGAGGTCCTGGAAGAGGCCCTCGTCGTCGCCGTGGAAGCGCGCGCCGGCTACAGCCATGTAGAGCCCGTAGCTGACGCCGTAGCGCCAGTACATGACGCCCTCGTGTCCCCCGCCGTCTTCCAGGACGACCTCGCGCAGGTGGCGCTGCAGGTGCTCCCGGGCAGCGTCGGCGGCCCGGCGCGCGCGGGACGACTCGTGGTAGAACGCCAGCCCCAGCAGCCCCCCGCCGCCGTGGCAGACGCCGGCCCAGTTGCTCACGGGGTTGTGGACCCACCCGTCGGGTCGGTCCCCGATCGAGATGAGGTAGAGTTCGATACCCTTCTCCAGCAAGCCGTCGCGGATGCGCCGCCTCTGTTCGGGCGTCATCAGGTCATAACACCAGTCATAGACGAGGGCGCCGGCGACGCTCAGCTCCGCGGCGTCGAGGTCGGTGCCGCGGTTCCAGCCGTACCTCGGGTTGTCCCAGCGCGGTGCTTCCAGCAGAGCCTCGAGCTCCCGGATGGCGCGCTCGCCGTAACGCTCCTCACCGGTCATCACGTAGGCGAACGCCGTGGTCCCCGCCACGCCCAGGGAGTGGCGCGAGTTCTGCACAACCCGGTCGGGGGCGGGCGTGCCGCGCGTCAGCAGGTTCTCCGCGTGCGCCATGAAGCGTTCCCAGCGGTCCTTGAAAGGTTCTCTCTGGAGCCGCTCGCGCAGGCCGGGCACGTCCTCCCGGGAGAAGAACAGGTAGGGCCGCTGATGCGCCCGCTCGGGGGCGCCGTCGGCGAGCGCCGCCGGCAGCAGTGCAAGACCAGCTATCATGCTCACCAGAAAACGTTGCATCCTGAAGTCTCCTGCAAGTGTCAGGGCTCTGCGGACGCCCGGACCGGCCGTGCCGGCCGGAGCGTGCCCCCCTCAGCGAAGGGGCACCAGGGTGCGCTCCTGGCCGGTGCCGATGCCGGATGTGTCCTCGCCGTTGACGGAGCGCAGTTCCATGCGGCCCCCGCCCCTGGCGAAGGCGATGACGTCCTCCCGCTCGCCGGTGCGCACGCGCAGCACGCCGCCGCGCTCCACGCGCACGGCCGGCGCCGCCCCGCCCCGCTCGGCCGGGTAGAGTACCGTCACCAGGACTGTCTCCGCCCGGGGGGCGCCGGGCCGGACGGTGACCGTGGTGAACCGGAATGGGCCGCGGTTGGCGCTCACCCCGATGTCGGCGTACGGGGGCGATGCGGAGATGACGTGCAGGTCGTTGCTATCGCCCCGCAGGGTCACGCGGCGTTCTGCCCTGTCGGCCGCGGGCCGGTGGCTCTGCAGGCGCCACTCGAACTCCGCCTCGCCCTCGGCGGCCAGGTCGTCCAGGATGACCAGGTACTCGCCCCGCACCATGACTACGTGGCGCACGAATCGGGCCAGGTTCGTGTCCGGGTAGCATTCGGACAGGTCGGAGGCGAAGTAGGAGAAGCCGTCGGCCGCGCCGAAGCGCAGGTAGCGGCCCCGGACGTTCCGGGGCTGCCCCTGGCCGTTGACCAGGATGGTCGAGTGGTTCTCCGTGTCGCTCGCGCCGGAGCCGGAGCCCGGGTCGTAGACAAAGCGCTCATCGTCCACCACAAGGACGAACGAGCCGAGGTTACACTGGTGGTGCGAGCGGTTGCTGGTCCAGCCCCCGGAATAGGCCAGCCAGAGGCGGGGGGAGCTGAGTATGGCGTGGCCTGAGCCGCGGAACAACACTGTGTCCTGCAGTTCGGGCCGCTGGCCGGCCGGGGGCGCGTCCCGCCGCCAGATGAAGTAGAACGGCGAGGTGCTGGGCCAGTAGAAGCGGTCCGAACCCCTGTCCGCCGCCCAGAGCAGCAGGGGGTCGCCGCCGGGAACCAGGGACTCGAAGAAGGCGTTCCCGCAGGCGTTGGGGCCACCCTCCGCCCGGTGCTCCGGCCCCCCGTAGAGACCGGAATACGTGTTCAGGCCCATGGTGTTGAAGTTGGCGTAGCGCAGGTCGGGACCCAGCATGTAGACATCCCAGTAGCCGGCCAGCCGGTCGGTGAACTTCTCGAACAGTCCCCCGTCGTCGCCGTAAAAGCGCTCTGCGGCGACCGTCATGTAGAGGCCGTAGGTGACGGCGTAGCGCGCATACATGACACCCTCGTGCAGGCCGCCGTCTTCGAGGATGAGCCGGCCCATGTAGCGCTGCAGGTGCTCCCGGGCGGCGTCGGCGGCCCGGCGCGCGCGGGGCGACTCGTGGTAGAGCGCCAGCCCCAGCAGCCCGCCGCCGCCGTGGCAGACGCCGGCCCAGTTGGTCACGTCATTGGTGACCCACCAGTCGTTGTACTCCTCGACGGAGGCCAGGTAAGGCTCGATGCCCTTCTCGACCAGGCCCTCAGCGATGCGCCGCCTCTGTTCGGGTGTCATCAGGTGCTGGCACCAGTCGTAGACGAGGGCGCCGGCGACGCTCAGCTCCGCGGTGCTCAGGTCGCTGCCGCGGTTCCAGTGGACGGGGTTGTCCCAGCGAGGGGCGGCCAGCAGCGCCTCAAGCTCCTGGATGGCGCGCTCGCCGTAGCGCCTGTCGCCGGTCATCACGTGGGCGAAGGCCGTGGTGCCGGCCACGCCGAGGGACTGCCGCGAGTTGCGCCGGACCCTGCGGGGGGCGGGCGTGCCGCGGGTCAGCAGGTTGTCGGCGTGGCGTATGAAGCGCTCCCAGCGGTCCTTGAAAGGTTCCTGCTCCAGTCGCGCACGGAGCGCCGGCACGTCCCGGCGGGAGAAGAACAGGTAGGGTCGTTCCTGCGGGCGCTGCTGGGCGCCCTGAGCAGCCGCCGAAAACAGAAAAACACCTGCCAGCACGCCGATCACCAGCCGCCTCATAACGCAAGTCTCCTCGCCCGTCTTCCCAGAAATCGGTCTCGCCCGGGGGCAGACCCGTAAGAACAGTATAATCACCGGGGGTGTTCCGCGCACGGGCCGGGGGCTGTGCGCACGGGGCACAGCCGCCCGGTACCTGTTTAGAGTGTATTGGAACCGGCGGTTCGCAGGGGCAGGGATGCCCCCGCGTGACCGGCCCTGCTTCAGTGGAAGCAGGCGGGATGCCGGCGCTGCAAACGACGGCGCGAACGCGGCTCCCCACGTAGCGCCACCTTCCAACCTTCGCCTCCAGCGAAGGCTGGCCACCTGCGGGCAT
>PUMJ01000197.1 GCA_003551305.1 Candidatus Brocadiaceae bacterium | reverse complement strand
CTGCAGGTGGAACCCGACGCCGATCAATACGTCTGGCGTGTGCCCGTGACTCCCGGCAGACTGGGGGAGGATTGCCGCGCGTTGCGTTTCACTATCGAAGCGCCCCTCGGTTACGCCCGCGGGCGCGCCCACCGACTCGAGGGCTTCCGGTTCCATACCCGCATACGCTGGAACGTGTTTGTCGAGCCTCTCTGTGACGTCGTGGATGAACTGCACCGGAGGCATAACCGCGCCGAGATAAGCGTCGCCGAGTTCGAGAGTCGACGGGAGTTGCTGGCCCGGTCCGTCAGCCGACTTCAGGATTACCGCTCGGAGCTGGAGGACGCGATGGAGGAATACGACGAGGCGCGGGACGCCCTGCTGCGGGCCGACGCCGACGCGCTCGTGCCCGAGATGTGGCGGCGGCTGCAGTCCGCCCGCGAAAGGGCTGAAGGCATCCTGGAGGCCGCCGCGCAACTGGCGGACTCCGTTCTTGACCAGGACGCCCGCACGCCCCCTGCCGATGACCGGAGCCTGGCGGATGGATGACGCCTTCGCCGTGAACCGCGAGCAGATCCGGGAACTGGACCGCATCGCCATCGAAGAATACGATGTGCCCGGCGTCATCCTCATGGAGAACGCCGGCCGGGCCTGTGCCGAAGAGGCCCGCCGGATGCTCGAAGGGGAGGGCGCCGACCGCTGCGTCGCCGTCCTGTGCGGGCGGGGCAATAACGGTGGAGATGGCTTCGTCGTGGCCCGCCACCTGGCCAACGCCGGCGCGGACGTAACCGTCCTGCTGCTGGCGGGCGCCGCCCGGGTGCTGGAGCGCGGGGGCGAGACGGCCATCAACCTGCGCATCATCCGCAAGATGGGACTGCGTATCGAGGAGTTGGAAACGCCGGATGCGGTGGCGCGGGCCGTGCGGGCCCACGCCGGGGCGGACCTGCTGGTGGACGCTCTGCTGGGCACGGGCCTGAGCGGGCCGGTGCGGGAGCCGTTTCGAGCCGCCATCGAGGCCCTGAACCGGCACGGCGCCCCGGTGTTGGCGGTGGACATCCCGTCCGGCCTGGATTGTGATACCGGAGAGCCCCTGGGCATCGCCGTCCGGGCTGCAAGGACCGTCACGTTCGCCGTCAACAAGCTGGGGCTGAGCCGCCCGGCCGCCGGGTCGTGGGCGGGAACGGTCACCGTGGCCGAGATAAGCATCCCCCGGGTGGCCATCATGCAGAAGCTGAAGCAGTGGCAGGCGGAGGCGCAGTGAGGTGAGGATATACCTGTCGGGCCCCCTGTTCACGGAAGCCGAACGCCGCTGGAACCGCCAGCTTGCGGCCGCCCTGGAAGACCGCATGACGGGCGCCGAGGTCATCCTGCCCCAGGACTTCACGTTCGACAACTCCTTCAACGACCCCCGGGATTTCCCGAAGATCTTCGAGACCTGCCTGCGGACCCTGCGCGAGGCGGACGTCGTGGTCGCCGTGCTGGACGGGCCCGACGTGGACAGCGGCACCGCCCTGGAACTGGGCGTGGCCTACGAGCGCGGCATGCCCATCATCGGCGTGCGCACCGACTATCGCGAGAGCCAGGAACGCGGGGTCAACCTGATCGTCGCCCAGGCATGCACCGAGCTGCTGCGCTCGATGTCCTTCGCCGAGGACACCACCCTGCTGGCCAAGGACCTGGCCGCCAAGATAGTGGCCGCCCTGCGCCGGGCGGGCAAGACGGGCTGAGTCGTCACGGCGCCTGTTGCGCCCTGAGCAGTATGACGCTGGAGAAAGGCGCCAGCCGGATGCTGCCCTCGACGGGGCGGCCCTCCAGGTCGCTGTAAGCGCCGTCCAATTCTATGACGCGGGGCTCTTCGGTTTCGTTGACGAA
This sequence comes from Candidatus Brocadiaceae bacterium, assembly GCA_003551305.1. Taxonomy (GTDB): domain Bacteria; phylum Planctomycetota; class Brocadiia; order SM23-32; family SM23-32; genus B1Sed10-231. The sequence goes on along the minus strand of PUMJ01000197.1, from coordinate 8,266 downwards.
TATCTCGGAAGGGTCTTCCTCGCCGCGCTGGAGTCTGAGCACGCCGGTGCGCGGGTCTTCGTCCGCCCAGTCGTGCTGCGTCCGCCACTGCTCCAGGGTGTGGGACCCGTGCGCGCCGTGGCCCGGCCACTGGCGCCCCTCGGCGATGACGTCCTCCCGGTAGGGATGCAGGTAGTAGTTCCCTTTGAGGGTGCCGTAGTGGTGGAGGGGGTCGAAGTAGAGGAGATTCTGGCCGGGGTCGGTGGCGTAGAGGATGTTGTGAGTGATGAGGTGGTTCTGCCGGGAGCCGTCGGGGTGGCGGTCCCTCATACCCGTGAGCAACAGCTGGTAACGGTCATTGTCGTAGAGCACGTTGTCCCGCACGATGCAGTCGAAGTTATTGGGCAGGAAGATGCCGTCGGCGCCCGAATTGATGACCGTGTTGCCCTCGATGACGTTCTCCCGGTAGTCGCGCAGGAACTCCGGCCAGATGCCGTGGCTGATGTTGGCCCAGCTGCCGGAGGACTCCATGCCGCCGCGCGTGTCCCGGATGATGTTGTGGCGGATGGTGCTGCGTGAGCAGTTGGTGTAGATGGCGCCGCCGTCGTTGAGCGTCGCCATCGCGTTGGTGATGAGGTTGTATTCGGCGAAGTTGCCGTCCGTGCCGAACAGTATGCCCGCGTAGCCGGAACCGTGGATGCGGTTGTACTGGACGTGCACGTTTGTGCCGGTGGCGATGCGGACGGCCACCGCGTGCCAGGCGCCGCTGCCGCCGTAGCCCGGGAAGGTGCCCGTGTTCTCCAGGACGTTGCGTTCGATGACCGAGGAGCCGGGGCCTTCGGGGTCGGCCTGCCAGGTGATGCCCAGGTTGAAGTTATTGCGGAACAGGTTGTGGCGCACGCTTGCGTTGTGCGTCTCCCGCTCGGCGCGCAGTGCCGCCCCGCCCGCCTGTCCCTCGCTGACGGTGGCGTCACGCCCGATGCCCTCGAAGCGGCAGCCCTCAACGACGCTGCGGCCGTTGATGCGCAGGCCGATGTCCGCTTGGTGGCGAAAGGCGACGTTTTTCACCACCGAGTCTGTCACGCTGAGCCCGGTTGACCTGGCCGACCCCTCGACCAGCAGCTCGTTGGGGTCGGCGTCGCCGGGCGCCCACAGGTAGACCCTCCCCTCGTCCGCGTCGAAGTACCACTGGCCCGGTGCGTCCAGCTCTTCCAGCTTGCCGTCCAGGAAGAAGCCCCAGCCTATCCTCTCGTGCGAGTGCGGTCCCTGCTGGCGGAAGCTGCGGTCCCCCAGCGTCAGAACGCCGGAGGCGTCGTATGCGATGACCGGGCGCGTCTCGTACCACCAGCTATGGTGACGCCAGCGGATGGTGGCGCCCTCCCAGTAACCGTCGGCGTTGCGCGGGTGGTCGGCCAGCGCGGGGCAGTGAAGGACGGTGGGCCCCGACGGTCGGCCGCGCCTGCCGCGCGGCTCGCCCCTCTCTTCCCACTCCACCGTGCGCAGCCAGCCTTCGTTCGGGTAGCGAGCGATGGTCATAAACTCACCGTCCACGAACAGGTAACCCACGTCGGCGTCGGTTTCGGCCACGTGGATGGCGTCCTCGTGGGGTCGCCAGCCCGTCACGGCCACGCTGCCGGCCACGACGGGCAGGTCGGCCTCGTGCGGACCGTAGGCGTTGATCTCTATGCGGGGGGTTTCAAACTCGACCGACTCGCGGAAGACGTCCCCGCGCCGCAGCAGCACGCGGTCGCCCTCCCGGACGCGCTCGGCCGCCGCCCGGATGGTCCTCAGGGCGGTCTGGGGGGTAAGGCCGTCGGCCGCGTCGTCCCCGGCGTTGGCCACGTAAAGAGTGGAGGCCGTCGCCGGCCCACCGGCGAAAGCCATCAGAATCAGCAGAAAGGCTGCGACATTGAGGATCCAGGCGTTCATCATCAATTCCCCGGCTGTTGAGAGGGTACCGTCCCGGCAGACCCGTCGTGCGCCATGTGTAAGGGATAAGGCCGTATGCGTCAACTGCCGACCGCGCCGCACGCCGCGGCACGAGTGTGAACCGGCGGCGACCGGCCTTGCAAAGCACTACGGCGGCCCTGCATAATGTGTGAAGCAAGGCGAATCACTGTTTAACGTCCCGCGATGGGGAAAGGCTGGCAGATGTCCGGCTATGCAGTTCGGCCCGGAGTTGTCCTGTTGGTTGCAGGCGCCTTCCTGCTGCTGGTGATCCTGCATATCTGGCTGGGTGACGACAGGCCGGCGGAGCTGGTGGAAAGCGGCCCGCAGCTTTCCCGCCTGGAGGTGGCCGAGCGGGGTGAGCAGATCGAACTCGGCTACGGGATGACGGCGGCGGAGCTGGAGGAGTTGATGGTCAGCCGCCTGCACCTGCTGGAAAGTGGGGAGGTGACCGAGCGGCGCGCGGTGGCCATCCAGGTCGCCCTCGAGGTGGGCGACCCGCTGGAAGCCGACAGGTACCTGCGCATGCCGGCGGAGCTGAAGGCCCGCCTGCGGGAAGCGCTCCTGCGGCGGCTGAACGACGAAGACGTGGTCGTCTCCGTCAAGAGCCGCGAGGCGCTGCTGGGCATCTGGCGCACCAGCGAGAGCGTGGCGGCCACCGAGGGCTTTCACGAGGGGCTGGCCGCCTGGAACGCCGGCCGGCTCGATGAGGCGCTGGAGATATTCCGAAGTGTCGAGCGGCTGCCCGGCTCGGCCCCGCCGGACCTCTACCGCATGAAGGCTGAGGTGCACCTGGCCCAGGACAGGCCGCAAGACGCGTTGGAAGCCTGCCGCCGGGCCCTCGAGGCCGAACCCCGCAACTTCGAGGCCCTGCTGGTTGTCGCCCGCGCCTACCTGCGGCGCGGCGAGCGCGAGCGGGCGATGACCGCCCTTGAGACGGCCCTGCAGATATACCACCGCTTTCCCGCCGCAGAGCAACTGCGTCGCCAGCTCATTGACGAGAGCCAGGAAGACTGACGGGCCCCCCGCGGCTAAGACCCGTGGGAGACCTCGACCAGGTGCTGGAGCGTCTGCGCGGCCCGGCCCGAGTCAATGGCCTCGGCCGCCATGTCCATCCCCTGGCGGTGGGACTCCGCTTCGCCGCCCACGTGTATGGCGGCGCCGGCATTGAGCAGCACCATTTCGCGGGGGGCGCCCTCCCGCCCGTCCAGCACCGCCCGGATGACGGCGGCGCTCTCCTGCGCGCTGGCGGCGCTCAGCTCCTGGCGGGCTCGTCTCTGGAGCCCCAGATCCTCCGGGGCCAGCCACCGGGTCCGGACGCGGCCGTCCTCCACCCGCCCCACCAGCGTCCGGTCGCAGATGCTTATCTCGTCCATCCCGTCGGCGCTGTGGACGACCATGGCCCGTACCGCGCCGAGGTTGCTCAGCACACCGGCGATCGGTTCGACCAGTTGCTCGGCAAAGACGCCCAGCACCTGACGGCGGGCGCCGGCCGGGTTCGTCAGCGGCCCCAGGATGTTGAAGACGGTGCGCACGGCGAGTTCGCGGCGCGGGCCGATGGCATACTTCATCGCCGTGTGCAACAGCGGGGCGAACAGGAATCCGATGCCCGCCTCTCGCACGCACCGCTCGACGACCTCCGGCGGAGCCTCGATGTTGACCCCCAGCACCTGCAGCACGTCGGCGCTGCCGAAGGCGCTGGAGGCGCCCCGGTTGCCGTGCTTGGCCACGGGAACGCCCGCGCCGGCGGTCACCAGCGCGGAGGCGGTCGAGACGTTGAAGGTCCCCTTGTGCGTGCCGCCGGTGCCGCAGGTGTCCACCACGTCCAGATCGCCCACCGCTATGCCGGTGGCCGCCTCCCGCATGGCGCGCGCGCAGCCGGTGATCTCCGCCACCGTCTCGCCCTTGATGCGCAGGGCCACCAGAAAACCGGCGATTTGTGCGTCGGTGGCCTCCCCGCTCATGATGGCGGACATGGTGCGGTATGCCTGCTCTTCGGTAAGATCCCGTCCTTCCAGCAGGGTCTCCAGTGCTTCGTGCAGCATAGCAGAGTCCTCTTCTCTGAACCGCAGCGTATTGTAAGTATTCTTGCGCCGGCGGTCAAAGGCTGCGGCATCTCGCAGGAGCCGGCCCGCCGGGAACGCTGCTGAGCTACGTCATCACGGACCAGGAGGTGCCCGCGGGCCGAGGTCTCCCCCGGGCCCCCCTGACAGGCGCAAACGCGGGAGCCCGCGCCCGGCACCCGGCGTCGGTTCCCCAGCAGGGGATGTCGGAGCTACTCAGGTACGAACATCTGCGCGTCGCCGCCCTCGACGTCGAGCCATTCGAACCTGTCCAGCCGGAAGGCGTGCCAGTAGCAGCGCCAGCGTCGTTCGGCGGACAGGACGCCGGCCAGGCGGCGTATCATGTGACCGCGTGCCTCCTGCCACTCCTCCTCGCCGGCCAGGTTGCGGCAGTCCGGGTCTTCGAGCCGGTAGAGTTCATCGCACCAGGATGCGACATTGTACGTGTAGAGGAACAGTCCCTGTCCCGGCACCCCGTCCACGATGGCCACGGCCGGGTTGGCCGTCACGTGCCACCCGGCCTCGAAGAGGAACGGCTTCTGCCGCCAGACCGGCCTTCCGCGCACGGCCGGCAGCAGGCTGACACCGTCCAGTCGCGCGGCGGGCCGCACCCCGGCGATATCGAAGACAGTGGGCGCCAGGTCGAGCAGGCAGACGGGGTCCGGGGCGGTCCGGCCCGCGCCGGCCCCGTCCGGCATCTTCAGCAGCAGCGGCACGCGAACGACGCGTGGATGGCCGTAAACCCCCTTGTCTATGAGCCCCTTCTCGCCGTTCATCTCGCCGTGGTCTCCCAGAAACACGATGAGCGACGAATCGTAGAGACCCGTTTCCCGCAGCGCATCGAGGAAGACGCCGAGGGCGCGGTCGAGCAGTTCGACGGTCAGCAGGTTGGCGACGATGTAGTCACGCAGGGTGTCGGGCTCGTAGAGCCCCCAGTTTCGGGCGTAGGTCCGGTAGACGGGCGGCTCGCCCGGGGCCGGCTGGAAGTCGCGCGCCCTGAGTTCCTCGTAGCTTTCCGGCAGTTCCACGACGCGGCGCAGCTCGGCCGCCCTCTGCTGGAAGCCCGCCGGGATGAAAAACGGCTGGTGTGGGGCGAAGAAGTCGAGCTGCAGGTAGATCGGCGCGCCGGCCTCAGAGCGCTCGGCCAGCGTGCGCACCGTGCCCGCTGCCTTGCGGGCCAGGAAGGACGGGTAGGCGGCCTCGGGCGGGAAGGCCGCCCCGTCGGGCTGCTCGATGCGGCCCCCGTAGCTGTTGCCCGGCGTGCGGCGGTCCGGCATCAGGCCACGGATCTCCTCCCGGAACCTGAAGCCCTCCACCCCGAGCGAGCGCAGGTAGGCGCGATACTCGTCATCGTCGTGGACGGGAGGCGCCCAGCGGTTCCAGGGCGTGGCGTTCTCACCGAAGGCCCGGACGAACTTGCCCGCGCCGACATGGCATTTGCCGACGTGGCGGGCAACGTAGCCCTCGGCCCGAAGGTATTCGGGGAAGATGGGGTCGTCAGCGCGCAACTCGGTCGGGAAGCCCTCGTGCGCGCGCTCCTCGTTCACCATCAGGTAGGTATAGCGACCGGTCAGGTAGGATGCCCGCGATGGGCCGCAGAGCGGTGAGTTGCAGAAGGCGTTGTCGAACCACACGCCGTCGGCCCGGAGCGCGTCCAGGTTCGGTGTGCGGACGACGTCCGCGTAGCGGCCCGGGCCGTAGACGTCCGGGGGCATCATGTCCACCGAGACGAGGAAGACGGACGGACGCTCCCCGCCGCCCGCGGTGTCGTAAGGACCGTAGCCGGTGGTCTCGTCCAGGTAGTCTCTGCGCCTGTGTCTGCTCATGGTGCCTCAGCCGTCGCTGCCGGCGGTGGCCAGAAACAGGGCCATGCGGCTGGTCAGCAAGAAGTCCGGTATCTTGAGGTAGTTGTCGACCTCGTGGGCATTGGCGCCACCGACCCCGAGGTTGACGGCCGCGTAGCCGCGCGGAATCAGACGCCCGATGTCCAGGAAGCCCACCCGGTAGCGGCCGGTCTCCAGCCCCACGTGTTCGAGCGCCCGGGCTGCCTCGCGCATAACGGGGGCATCCTCCGGCACCATGCACGTCTCGCGCTCGGACATGAGGGTGAAGTCCACGTGGGCGCTTTCGCCCCGGCAGTTGACCGTGCGGGCCGCGGCGTCCTCGAACGCCTGGCGGAACATCTCGGCGATCTCGCGGTTAAAGCCGGGCGAGCCCAGTTCTCTCGCCTCGGCCCTCACCAGCATGTGCGCCATCACCACGTTGGTCTCGTAACCCCGCCCGGAGCCGTCCACGATGATGACGTTGCTGGAGCCCTTCCGCCCGTCCTTCTCCACCATGCCCATCCAGCCACCGGCGTCGAGGTCGCATACGGCGCGGGCGAACACCATCGGCGTGGAGATGCCGGGCTGGTCCGGGCCGAAGAACTTCGCCTTCTGGCCACGTATATCTATCTTCATGTAGGACTTGCCGCGTCCGCCCCGCCCGACGGTGTCCACGTCCGGGCCGTCCCAGCAGAAGCACATCTCCGGCCGGCCGAAGTGGTCAATTTCAGCGAAGTGGGCGCCCTGGGAGCCGATCTCCTCCTGCACGGTGAACAGCAGCGTCAGGGGCGGGTGCGGCAGCCCCTCCCGAAGCACGCGCAGCGCGGCGTAGAGGACGGCCGCCACGCCGGCGCGGTCGTCGCTGGCCACGCCGGTCCCGGACGCGGAGACTATGCGGTCACCGTCGCTTACCGGTTCGGCGCCGAGGTGGACCGACACCGTGTCCATGTGCGCCGAGAGCAGCCGCCGCGGCATATCCCTGTTGCCGGGTATGTTGACGATCAGGTTGCCGCACTCCCCCCCGCAGGGGCTCTGCTCGTGGGCGTTGTCCTGGTGGATGTGCTCCTCCTGCACGCCGTTCTCCAGGAGGATATCCCGGACGGTGTCCGCGATGCGGTTCTCCTCGCAGGATACGCCGGGCACCGCCATCAGGCGCATCACCAGTTCCAGCACCTCGCGCTCGTTCTCCTCGGTCCAGTCGGTCATACGTTCGGTCCTTTCCGGCCCAGGGCGAGTTTCCTTCTCGGGGCCCTATGCTATCCTTCGGCCGGTGCGAGGGCAAGTTCGGTCGGGGGTTGAGGCCCCTTGTGCTGTCCGCCCGGGAGACCTGATGACTGCCGTGAGAGACGAACCGGGGAAGGGGGCTGCGTGGCACGGGAAAGCAGTTCCAAATGCCCCGCCGGGAATGGTATCCTACCGGTGGTCCGGCGCGGGCCGGACGAGGCAGCCACGAAGGGAGGGAAACCGATGAAGACGATACTGTGCATAGGCGCCGGCTACGTGGGCGGGCCCACGATGTCGGTGATCGCCAGGCACTGCCCCGAGTATCGCGTGGAAGTGGTGGACATAGACGCGGCGAAGATCGCCGCATGGAACTCCGAGGACCTGCCCATCTACGAACCGGGGCTGAAGGAGGTCGTCGAGCAGGTGCGGGGGCGCAACCTGTTCTTCTACGACGACGTCGAAGGGCGCATCGACGGAGCCGACATCATCTTCGTCAGCGTCAACACCCCCACCAAGAGCTTCGGCAAGGGGGCCGGCAAGGCGGCCGACCTTCAGTACTGGGAGCGCACCGCCCGGACGATAGCCCGGCACAGCACCCGGCCGAAGATCGTGGTTGAGAAAAGCACGCTGCCCGTGCGCACGGCCGAAGCCATAGAAGCCATCCTGCGCAGCAATGCAGACGGCCTCGACTTCGAGGTCGTCTCCAACCCCGAGTTTCTGGCCGAGGGGACGGCTATCGAGAACCTGGAGAAGCCCGACCGCGTGCTGATCGGCGGTCATGACACGCCTTCGGGCCGTGAAGCGCTCCGACAGATCGTCCAACTCTACGAGCACTGGGTCCCGCGCGAGCGCATCATCACCACCGGCCTCTGGTCCAGCGAACTGGCCAAATTGAGCGCCAACGCCCTGCTGGCTCAGCGGGTCTCCAGCATCAACGCCATTTCCGCCCTCTGCGAGCAGACGGGCGCGGACGTGCGCGAAGTCGCCCACGCCGTCGGCATGGACGAACGCATCGGGCCCCGGTTTCTGCGCGCGGGGCCGGGATTCGGCGGCTCCTGCTTCCAGAAGGACATCCTCAACCTTGCCTACCTGTGCGAGCACCACGGCCTGCCGGAGGTCGCGCGCTACTGGGAACAGGTCGTCGCCATGAACGAATTCCAGAAAAGCCGCATCGTGAACACGATGCTCAGCGCCATGTTCAACACGCTGGCGGCAAAACGCATCGCGGTG
>PUMJ01000050.1 GCA_003551305.1 Candidatus Brocadiaceae bacterium | reverse complement strand
GCCGGCGCGCCCGCCGGTCAAGTCGCAGGGCCACGCTCCGCTGTGGCCGGCCGTATCCCGTCCGGTTGAATCGCCGTACCGAATGGCCATAATAGAGGACGATGGGGGGACGCCGGCAGACCACACCGAACCAACCACCACACGCAGGAACCCGGGAGTATCAGGATGAGCGGGAAGGGAAGTGTTTTACGGCTGGACGTGGACAACGTCTTCCAGGATCGCATCGGCGAGACGCACGGGCTGCCCCGCGGCGAGGTGGCCAACCTGAAACGCCGCATCAAGCTGTGCAACAGGGACATCGAAGGAAGGCGCGGCAAGGACGTCGGGTTCATGGAGCTGCCGTACGACGAGGCGCTGGCCGCGCGCGTAAAAGAGAAGGCCGGGCAACTGCGGGGCTGGTGCAAGAACTTCGTGGTGCTCGGCATCGGCGGCTCCGCCCTCGGCAACATCGCCACGCACGGCGCGCTGAACCACTGCTTCCACAACCTGCTGCCCGCCGAGCACCCCGCCCGCAACGGCGCGCCCCGTATCTTCGTGCTGGACAACGTGGACCCGGCCCTCCTGGGAGACTTCTTCGACGTGGTGGGCGACGAACTGGAGGAAACCGCGTTCAACGTCATCACTAAGTCCGGCTCGACGGCGGAGACGATGAGTCAGTTTCTGCACGTGAGAGACCGCCTGCGCAGCCGGGGCGGCGATCCGGCGCGCCAGATCATCGCCACCACCGACCCTCGGCCCGAAAAGAGCCTGTTGCGGCGCATCGCGCAGGAAGACGGATATTGGACGCTGCCCATACCGGACAACGTCGGCGGGCGCTTCAGCGTGCTGAGCGCCGTCGGCCTGCTCAGCGCGGCCGTGGGTGGCATAGATATCGACGAACTGCTGGCCGGGGCGGCGGCCATGGACGCCCGGTGCCGGGCGCAGACCACCGACGAGAACCCGGCCGCCCTCTACGCCGCCATCCTGTACCTGTTCTACCGCCGGGGCAAGCCCATCACCGTCCTGATGCCCTACAGCGCCCGCCTGCAGCGCCTGGGGGACTGGTACTGCCAGCTCTGGGCCGAGAGCCTGGGCAAGCGGGACGGGCTGGAAGCCGAGGACGTCTTCGTCGGCCCTACGCCCGTGGCGTCGGTCGGCGTGACGGACCAGCACTCGGTGATGCAGCTCTACCAGGACGGCAAGTTCGACAAAGTGCTCACCCTCGTGGAGGTCGAGGAACCGGCCGGCCCCGGTGGCGGCCCGCCCATCTGCGAGGGGCAGGCCGAAGCTGAGCTTGCCTACCTGGCCGCGCACACGTTCGGGGCGCTTTTCGGGGCGGAGCTGACGGCCACCCGCTGCGCCCTGACCGACAAGCAGCGGCCGAATATGACCATCCGGCTGCCGCGCGTCGGCCCCCGGCAGATGGGCGAGCTGTTCATGTTCTTCGAGTACGCCGTCAGCTACAGCGGATGCCTCTACGGGGTGAATACCTTCGACCAGCCGGGCGTCGAACTGGGCAAGCAGTACACCTACGGCCTGATGGGACGGGAGGGCTACGAGCCGCCCGCAGGTGCTTGAGGCCCCACCCCGCGCGGGCTGTTTGAACGCCTTCGGCTGTGTGGTTATAATCGCATGAACCGCGGGCGTGCGGGCCATTTGCTACGCTCTCAGGAGTGCTTTTGTGGCCTCAGAAGACCTCAGGGACGCGATCGCCTTCACAGCCACCTACCCGCCGCGCCAATGCGGCATCGGCACGTTCACGGCCGACGTGGTCCGCGCCGTGGGCATGAACATGGACGGCCGGCTGCGCTCGCTGGTTGTGGCGCTGAACGAACCGGCCGACGAGGAGCTGGAATACCCGGACGAGGTCGAGTACGTGCTGAATCAGCACGACAACACGGCTTACGTGCGGGCGGCCGAGTTCCTCAACTACAGCAACGTGCGGGCCGTCTCGGTGCAGCACGAGTTCGGGATCTTCGGCGGCCGCGACGGCGCCTACGTCCTGGACCTGCTGCGCGAGTTGCGCTGCCCCGTCGTCACCACCTTCCACACCATCCTGGAGACGCCCGGCGAGTCTCAGCGCGAGGTGATGAACGAACTCATCGTGCTGAGCAATCTGCTGGTGGTGATGACGGAGAAGGCGGTGCAGTTTCTGCAGGAGGTCTACGATGCGCCGGCCGAGAAGATCCGCCTCATCCACCACGGCGTGCCCGAAATCCCGCTGGTGGAGCCGGACGCCTACAAGGGTCAGTTCGAGATGGAGGGGCGGGAGGTCATCCTGACCTTCGGCCTGCTCAGCCCCGGCAAGGGCATCGAGTACGCCCTGCAGGCGCTGCCGCCCGTGGTCGAACGCTACCCCAATCTTTGCTATATCGTGCTGGGCGCCACCCACCCCAACATCCTGCGAGAGCACGGGGAAAGCTACCGTCTGACGCTGCAGCGCCTGGCCCGCGACCTGGGGCTGCAGAGGAACGTGCTGTTCACCGACAGGTTCGTCAGCCGCGAGGAACTGTGCGAGTACCTGAAGGCGGCCGACATCTACGTGACCCCCTACCTGAGCAAGGAGCAGATCACCAGCGGCACGCTGGCCTACGCCCTGGGAGCCGGCAAGCCCATCGTGAGCACGCCCTACTGGTACGCCCGGGACCTGCTGGCCGACGGGCGCGGCGTGCTGGTGGACTTCAAGGACCCGGAGGGGATGTCCGAGGCCTTCCTCGAACTGCTGGGCAATCCGGGACGGCTGGCGGAGATAAGGGCGCGCGCCTACGAGTACAGCCGGCGCATGACCTGGCGTGAGGTGGGGCAGGATTACCTGGAGGCCTTTCGCGAGGCCATCTCCACGGCCCGCGTGAGGGCCTCGATGCCCGACGTCAGCATGCGCCACACGCTGCCGATCACCGGCCTGCCCCAGGCGAAGCTGGACCACCTGGAGCGCATGAGCGACGACACCGGCTTGTTGCAGCACGCCCGCTACACGGTGCCGGACCGCACCCACGGCTACTGCACCGACGACAACGCCCGCGGACTGGTCGTCGCCGCCAAGTACTACGACCAGTTCAGGGAGCCGCGCGCCGCGCGCCTGCTCACCACCTACCTCTCGTTCATCGCCTACGCGCAGCGCTCCGACGGCATGTTCCACAACTTCATGAGCTATGATCGCGGTTTCGAGGACGAGGTGGGCAGCGACGACTGCTACGGCCGCGCCCTGTGGGGGCTGGGCTACACGATGTACCGCGGCCCGTCCGCCCACTTCGACCTGGCCAAGGAGATATTCGAGAAGGCCCTTATCAACCTGAAGACGCTCAACCTCAGGGGACGCTCCTACGCCACGCTCGGGCTCTATTATTACCTGCAGCGTTTCCCCGAGGCCGACGACGTCATCGAGAAGATGGAGTGGCTGGCCCGGACCCACATGAAACAATACCGCGAGGCGAGCCGGCCGGACTGGCCATGGTTCGAGGAGGTCGTCAGCTACGACAACGCCGTCATACCTGTGGCGCTGTTTGTGGCTTACGAGGTGACCGGACGGGAAGAGTACCTGGAGACGGCGCGCAAGGCCCTGGACTTCATCCTCGAGATGTGCGACCGGGGCAACCACATATCGCTGGTCGGCAACGAGGGCTGGCACGTTCGCGGAGAGGAGGAACCGGCCGCCTTCGACCAGCAGCCCATAGACGCCTGCGGGCTGGTGGAGACCTGCAAAGTGGCCTTCCGCCTGACGGGCGAGCGGCGCTACCTGCTGTGCATGCGCAAGGCATTCGACTGGTTCCTGGGAGCCAATGACCTCGGCCAGCCGCTCTACGACTTCAAGAGCGGCGGCTGCGGCGACGGCCTGGGGGCGGGCGGCGTCAACGCCAACGAGGGCGCCGAGAGCACCCTCTCCTTCCTGCTGGCCCTGCTGACGCTGATGGAGATATTCAGCGAACAGGACCGCATCGCCAAGGGGACAGCCAGCCGCTGGGGGCACGCCCTGGCCAGGAGGCTCTGAGCGGCTCCACCGCGCCCTCCGGGTTGGCCAATCCATCTCCGCCCACAGGGGCGCAATCGACTCCGGCGCAAAGATTCTTCCTCAGGGCTCCGCCCCTCCTCAGAATGACAGCGTTCTTCCCGACTGAACATTGCTTTTGCGGGTCTCCGTAGCTCGATATCCGCGACAGAAAGGATGCCGGGGGCCCCTTGAAAACAGCACTATGCACGTATAGCATATTATGCCGTCAGGCCATCGGCACCGCACACCCCGTTGGCGGGCCCGGCCGGGCAGCAGAAACCGGCAGCGCACCGGAGGTCCCCGGCAGATTACGTGACGACGCGGATACACACCGCCCCCTGTGAGGGGGCCCATTCGGGCGCTGCTGTCCGAATGGGATGCACCGTGGCGTTTCTGCGAAACGAATCCATTTGTTCCTTGACCAGCTGAAGAAGCGCTCGTGGTGGTTCCCCTGGTTTTGGCGCTCACGATGCGGGCGGCGCCGGCGAGGAACCCGCCCGCAGGCGCATCCTTTTGCTTTTCCGGCCGGTATTCGGTATCTTCTGGTAATGGTGTTCATAGCCTTCCCGACAGTGCGGGCCCGGCGCCCCGCCGGGGGAGGTCGAGGCTTCGAGGAAATGTTCGTATGCGTAGTGCAACTCGAGGCCGGTCTCGGCCGCTCCGTCCACACTCCCGTGGGCGCCGGCTGTTGCGAGGCCCTGTTGACTACCCCATAAGAAGGTGAGCAGAGTGTCCGTGCAGAAACCCGTCGTGATGATCGGCAGCTGGCCGCCGCGCAAGTGCGGCATCGGCACCTTCGCCGAGGAGGCCCTGGAGTTCATCCAGAAGCACGATTCCCGCCGGCCCACTTTCGTCATCTCCCACACTGATGGCCGCGGTGATAACGTCTTTCCGCTGATGGACATAGGCCGGGCGGACTGGTACGAGCCGGTCGTCGAGCGAGTCCGCGAACTCGACCCTTACGCCGTCCACATACAGCACGAGTACGGCCTCTACGAGCACGTGGACGAGAACGGGGAGGGCGACGGGAACGAGGGTTTTCTGCGGATGCTGGAACGGCTCGAAGACTACCCCACCGTTGTCGAGCCGCACACCGTGCACGGCCGCATGAAGAACCACGAGGAGCGGTTCATCCGCCGGGTCGCCGAGCGCTGCAACGTGCTGTTGTTCAAGTGCCACTACCAGAAGTGGCGGCTGGACTGGAACTTCTCCCGCCACAACTGGGAGCGCCCCCGCAACATCATGATCATCCCGCACGGGGCTCGGCCGGACCGGCGCTTCTCCATTGACGAGGTCGAGGGGCTGAAGGACGAACTCGGTCTCGGCCACCTGCGCGGCAAGCACCTGATAGGACTGGTCGGCTGGATACAGGCCAACAAGCGGTGGGACATCGTCACCAGCATGTGGAACGACCTCTATGAGGAGATCCACGCCGAGACCGGCCAGGACTGGGTCCTGCTGGGGGCCGGCGACATCCGCGACCCGAACGACCGCGACGAGTTCCAGCGCTACGTCAGCGGCGTCAGGTTGCTGGAGGAGAAGGGCATAGGGCACTTCTACCGTTTCACGCCCCGCGGGGACGTCTATTACAAGGTGATGGGCATCTGCGACTTCATCGTCCTGCCCACGGTGGACGAGACGCAGTCCGGCACGCTGGCCCGCATTATTGCGCTGAACAAGCCTTACGTCACCACGGCGCCCCTGGAGGGGCTGACGGCCCAGACGCTCGAGAACGGCGGCGGTCTGTTGTTCACAAACCGCCGTATGCTTCACGAGAATATCGTCAGGCTCGCCACCGACGAGGGGCTGCGCTGGGAACTCGGCTTCAGGCTCTACCGCTACCTGATGGACGTGGTGAGCTGGGAGGTCATAGCGGGCCAGTACTACGAGGCTTACCGCGCCGCCAACGCCGAGGTCCACGAAGGCCGCCCCATAGACATCCCCCCCGAGTTCTGACCCCCACGCCTCATGGAACTCCGCCACGTGGTTACGTGCTTTCTGGTGCGCCCCGGGGACGGACGGGTCCTGCTCGGCGAGCGAAGCGAGGACGTGGGCACCTACCCCGGCCGGTGGGCCGCCGTGAGCGGATCCGTCGAGGAGGCCGGGCCCCGCAAGCAGGCATTCCGCGAGATCAAGGAGGAGACCGGGCTGCGGCGCTCCGACGTCGAACTGGCAGCCGAAGGGCTGCCGGTCCGGTCCGCCGACTGGGACCTGAACACCCTCTGGGTGGTCCATCCCTACCGCTTCCGCTGCCTGGCCCCCGAACGGGTGCGGCGTGACTGGGAGCACATCCGCTTCGATTGGACCGAGCCGGACCACATCCCGCAACGGGAGACCGTCCCCCGACTGACCGAGACCTGGCAGGCGGTAGCCCGGCATGACGGCCGGCCGGACCCCGGGGCGGTCTTCCAGCAGGTGCGGGCCGACCGCGAACACGGCGCCGAGGAGCTGGGGCTCCGGACCCTGACGGCGCTCAGGTGGGCGGCCGAAGGCCCCCGGGAACGCTTCCGCGAACTGTGCCGCGCCGCGCTCTCCCTGCGCCCCAGCATGGCGCCCGTGCTGAGCGCGGGGCTGGAGGCCGGGGCCCTTGCCCGCGACACCGGCCGGGGCGGGGGGCTGGTCCAGGCGCTGGAGGACCTGATCGCCCGGCGGGAGCTGGCCCCCCTTCGCGCAGCGGAGTGTGCCGCAGGGCGTATCCCCGACGGAAGCCACGTCGTCACTCTGAGCTACTCCTTCTCGGTGCTGGCCACTCTGCGCGGGGCCGCCGGTCGCATCGGACGGCTGAGCGTCGCGGAATCCCGACCCGCGCGCGAGGGCCGGCGCACGGCTGAGCTGGCTGCTTCCTTCGCCATCCCCGCCGAACTCGTCACCGACGCCGCCGCCGTGCGCACCGCCGCTGAGGCCGACCTCGTGCTCACCGGCGCGGACAGCCTCCTGCCGGACGGCTCCGTGGTGAACAAGACGGGCACTTTCGCCCTCTGCTGCGGCGCCGCGTGGGGCGGGGCACGGACGCTGGTCGTGGCCTCCGAGAGCAAGGTGCTGCCCGTCGGCCACCGTCCCGAGATGGAGACGATGGATCCTTCCGAGCTCGGCGAGAGCCTGCCCGGGGTGAACGTGCGGAACCCCTGCTTCGAGACCGTCCCCGCCGATCTTGTCTCTGAGATCGTCACGGAGCGAGGCCCGGTTCGCGCCGAGCAACTCGGCGACCGCGCCCGTGAACTCCAGCGAGCCCGGCACTCACTGTCCGGGCAATGAGGTCGTCACGGGCCGCCGGCCGGCTGCGCGTTGCGTTCGCAGGAGCGGGCGGTAGGATGTTAGCCGTCCGGGAACCGTGGTGTTTCCCCCGAAGGAGCCCGACCGATGGCGAAGACGAACGTGCTTTTCCTGTTTACCGATGAGCAGCGCGCCGACACCATGGCCGCCTACGGCAACGACCGCATCGAGACGCCGAACCTGAACCGCCTGGGCCGGGAAAGCGCGGTTTTCGAGAACGCCTACGTGACCCAGCCCGTCTGCACCCCCTCCCGTTCCACCATCATGACGGGGCTATACCCGCACACGAACGGCTGCGTGGCGAATAACATCCCCTTGCCCGAAGACGTGCCCTGCCTGCCGGAGATGCTGCCGCAGGGGGAATATGCCACCGGCTACTTCGGCAAGTGGCACCTGGGGGACGAGATATTCCCTCAGCACGGTTTCGAGCAGTGGGTGAGCATCGAGGACATGTACATCCCCCACTACAGCGAAGGACGGGACCGGGAGGCGCGCTCCTCATACCACCACTTCCTGGTGGAGAACGGGTTCGAGCCGAAGAACGGGACGGTCTTCGGGCGGGGCCAGACGGCGCGCCTGCCGGAGCAGTACAGCAAGCCGGCCTTCCTGGCGCGGGAAACGTGTCGCTGGATACGCCAGAACCGCGGCCGGCCGTGGGTGGCCTACGTCAACTTCCTGGAACCGCACAGTCCGTTCTACGGCCCCCGCGACGAGCAGCATGAGCCGTCCGAGGTCAGGTTGCCAGACAACTTCGAGGCCGTCCCCACCGAGGACCAGCCCCTGCTTGTGCGCCTGATGCAGCGCGCCTACCGCATCTACGGTCACAGCGGGCTGCCGCTGAAGACGGAGGCCGACTGGCGCCGCCTGATCGCCAACTACTGGGGGTTGTGCAGCCTGGTGGACACCTACGTGGGCGACATCCTGGCCACACTGGAGGACTGCGGGCTGGACGAAAACACCATCGTGGTCTATACCTCCGACCATGGGGATATGATGGGCAGCCACCAGCTTCTGGCCAAGTGCGTGATGTTCCAGGAGGCGGTCAGGGTGCCCCTGCTGGTTCGTCTGCCGGGCCAGTCCACGGCGCGGCGCATCGCCCGGCCCGTCAGCCAGGTGGACCTGGTGCCCACCCTGCTGGACCTGATGGGCCACCCGGCGCCCGACCACCTGGAGGGGGTCAGCCTGAGGGGCGCGCTCAAGGAGGGCGCCGCCCCGCCCCGGCAGGACGTCTGTATTGCGTGGAACGGCGCCAACGCCAGCATCATGGGACGGGTGGCGGCGGAGGACGAACTGCCCGAACCCCTGGCCGAAATCGCCACCATTGAGGAAGCCGAGGAGGCCGCCTCCGACCCCGTCCGCACTGTCATCACCCCCGACGGCTGGAAGCTGAACTGGAGCATGCGGGGCGACCACGAACTCTACAACCTGCAGGAAGACCCCGGCGAGACGCGCAACCTGGCCGTCTCGGCCGAGATGCGGCCGCTTATGCGGCGGCTCGCCGAGCGCATACGCGCCTGGCAGGAGGAAGTCGCCGACGAGCTCACGCTGCCGCCGCTCTGAGCCCCCTGCGCGGCGGGCCCCGGAACCCCGGGTTCCGAAAACCGGGGACCCGGGCTAAATCCGTGTTGCAGTGGCGGGGCTTGTGATATCATGGGGATTGTTGCACGCGGGCCTACGGACGGCCGGGGGGAACGCCATGGCAGCGGACCACAGGAAGGTCATGCCGGAGGGGACTTCGGAGGGCGCGGTGGTGGTGGCCCATCCGGACGACGAGACACTCTGGGTCGGCGGGACGGTTCTGCTGCACCCGCAATGCCGCTGGTGGATAGTGACGCTGTGTCGGGCCGGCGACCCGGACCGGGCGCCCAGGTTCGGCCGCGCGCTCGAGGCCCTGGGGGCTGAGGGGCGGATGGAAGACCTGGATGACGGGCCGCAGCAGACGCCACTGGAGCCTGCTGCGGTCGAGGAGGCCGTCGTGAGGTTGCTCGGGGGGCGGCGCTTCGACGTGGTGTTCACCCACGGCCCGCGCGGTGAATACACCCGCCACCGGCGCCACGAAGAGGTCAGCCGCGCGGTGACCTCGCTCTGGCAGGCGGGTGACCTGACGGCCCGGGCCCTGCGGCTGTTCGCCTACGCGGACGCCGGGGGCCGGCGCCTGCCGCGGGCCGAGCCGTCGGCCCATGCGAAGCTGAGGCTGCCCGAGCCGGTCCGGCGGGAGAAACGGCGCATAGTCACCGAGGTGTACGGGTTCGGACCCGGAAGTTTCGAGGCGCGGACCACCCCCGGCATCGAGGCGTTTTTCGCCTTCGACTCGCCGGGAAGCTTGCGCACATGGCAGAAGGAAAGGGGGACGGAGCGATGAAAGTGCTGATGCTCTACGACTACCCGCCCTCACCGGGCGGGCTGGCCACGCAGGGCGACCTGCTCTACCGGGGTCTGCGGGAGATGGGGGTCGAGGCGCAGGCGGCCCACTTCGAGTCCAGCCAGGAGAAGGAGTGGTACTACCGCTGGTTCGAGCCGGACGTGGTGGTGGGGGTCGGCTACTGGGGCCATACGCCGCACCTGGTGCTGCACCCTCAGCGTTACGGCGCCCGCCCCGTGCCCTGGCTGGTGGCCGACGGCTACATAGCCAACTACATGGAAGTGCTCAACAACCTGCCGCTCATCCTGGTGACCAGCAACTGGGTCAAGGAGGTCTACGTGCGCGACGGCCTGAAGGAGGACATCCTGGAGGTCCTGCCGGTGGGCTGCGACACGGACTCGTTCACACCGCGGGAACGTAGCGACCCGAAGGTTGCGGCCGTGCGCGATACGCTGGGCATCGGGCCGGACCAGATCATGATCCTGACCGTCGGGGGGGACGCCGCCAGCAAAGGCGCCCAGGAGGTCATGCAGGCGCTCGCCCTGATAGACACCCGCGCGCCCGACTGGAAGTACGTCTGCAAGGTCTGGCCCCAGCCTCGAACCGTCCAGCAGAACCTCTATGACATGCATCTGGCCACCCAGCTCGGCATTGACAAGAACGTCGTTTACACGGCCGGTATGTTCTCCCGCACCTTCATGCCCTACCTGCTGGCTGCGTGTGACATCTACGCCGGGCCCTCGCGGCTGGAGGGGTTCGGCATGCCGCAGGTGGAGGCCGGCGCCTGCGGCCGGCCCGTGCTCGGCATACGGGCGATGGCCATGCTGGACACCCTGGTGCACGGGGAGACGGCGTTCCTGGCCGGCATCGCCCAGGAAATCCGCGTCGGCGAGGCCGTCGTGGGGGAGGAGTCCGGCTATGAGCGGGAACACCGCATCGTGTTCGACCCGCCCCGCACGGCCGATTACCGCGCCAGCGTCCACGACCTGGCCGACTACCTGCTGAAACTGATGGAAGACCCGCAACTGCGCCGCCGCATGGGCGAGGCCGGCCGCAGGAGGGCCGCCGAGAGATACGACTACCGCGCCGTGGCCAGGCGTTTTACCGAGATCATTTCCGACCGATTGGGGATAGACTGACTATGGCGAAGCTCGACCGCCCCGCCCAAGAAGCCAGAGAGGCGGCGCTGGAGGTCCTGCTGCACAATGCCCGCGGGCCCTGCCGGGGCCTGCCGCGCACGGCCGGGTGGGGATACCCCGAGCCCTACACGCGCGACATCATGATCGCCGCACTCGGCATGCTGACCAGCGACAGTGAACGGCTGCACGACGCCGTGCGGCGCACCCTGGAGGCGCTGGCCCACAACCAGAGCCCCCTGGGCCACATCCCGTCCCTGGCCCATGACCGGGACGAGCGAGGGGCCAGCGACACCACCCCGCTGTTCCTCATCGGCCTGGCCGCCTATCGGCAGGCGTCCGGGCAGCGGGGCTTCCTGGAAGAGGCCGCCCGCAAGGCCCTCAGGTGGATGGAGTACCAGGCGCCGGACGACGAGGTTATGGTGGCCCAGCAGCCCACCAGCGACTGGCGCGACGAGCAGTGGGTGCAGGGCTACGGGCTTTACGTCAACTCGCTGGTGCACGGGCACCTGCGGCTGTTCGGCTGTCACGAGCGCGCCGACAGACTGCGAGCGCTTATGAACAGGTTCGACGTGCGGGGCGGCCGCCGCCAGCGGCACGTGCACGAGGGGCTGGCGGTGCCGCACAAGCCCTACTACGCCCTCTGGTCCTACAAGGCATACAACAGCGAGCGGTTCGACCTGCTGGGCAACAGCCTGGCGGTGCTGTTGGGCATTGCCTCGCCGACGCGGGCGCAGCGGCTCATCGCCTGGGTCGAGGCCGAGTGCAAGGTCCTGCGCGCGGGCGGCGACCTGGCGCTTGACCTGCCGCCGAATTTCTTCCCCTACATCCGCCCGGAGGACCCTGACTGGCGCCCCCGCTACGAGACTTACGGCCGGCCCGGCGAATACCACAACGGCGGCGTCTGGCCGTTCATATGCGGCTTCTACGTGGCAGCGGCCGTCGCTGCCGGACGCCCGCGCATCGCTGAGCGGAACTTCGAGGCCCTGACCCGGCTGGTCAGGCCCGCCCGCGACCACGACGTCGAGTTCGGTTTCAACGAGTGGTTCCGCGCCCAGGACGCGCAGGTCGCCGGGCAGGACTGGCAGACCTGGTCGGCGGCCATGTACCTTTATGCCGCCAGGTGCGTCGAAACCGGCCGCACGCCGTTCCTGGAGGAAGTTCGCCGCCGGAAGACGGACTGAAAAGGGACGACAGCCACAGACGCTGGATCTGCCTGCCGGGCGGCGGCGGATCGACGGCATGAGGTGGCCGCATGTCTGCAGTCCTCCGCGTTCCCGCCGCAGGGGGGCGGGGCTCCTCGGCGTCCCGCTTACCTTCCGGTCTCACGGATCCAGCGGGCGATGTCGCGCACCACGACCTCCGAGACGTTGGCGGGCTGCTGGTATTCAGCCGGGGTGCTGCGGCCTTCGCCGGAGATGAACAGGTGGTTCAGGTCAGGGTAGTCCCTGAGGGTGACGTTGTCGCGGCGGTGCAGGGCGCGGTGCCAGCGGCTGAAGTCCTCGTCCGTGACCTGGTAGTCGCGCCCCCCATGCAGCACCAGCAGCGGGCGCCGCATGTCGGCGGCGCGGCGGGGGGCGTCATAGCCCCGCAGGTCCAGCCAGTAGGCGGGGGCGGCGCCCAGCAGCACCTCGCCGGAGTCTGCGTCCGTCGGGCGCAGCCGCTTGATGCGGGCTACCTGCTGCTCGATCTGCCGCAGGTGGCTCTGCTGGGTCTCTGAAAGCTCCCCGTCCAGCCCGAACACGTGGGCCGTCTGGTGCAGGATGGCGTCTTCCAGCGGGCGGGCGGGGGCGGCCATCAATATGAAGCCCGCTATCCCCTCGTCTTCTGCGGCGATGCGCGGTGCCAGCATGGCTCCCAGGCTGTGGCCGAGCAAGAAGATGCGGTCGCGATCAACGCGCTCGTGTCCCCGCAGCAGTTCAGCGGCGGCCAGGGCGTCGTCAATGGTCTCCTCCCTCACCGTGATGGCCGTCTGCAGGGCGAAGAGCCGGTCCCGGTGGGCGTAGGTGCGCTTCTCGTAGCGCAGCACGGCGACGCCGCGCGAGGCCAGCCCCCAGGCCAGGTCGCGGAACGGCTTGACGCCGCCGACTGTCTGGTCGCGGTCCTGTGGCCCGGAGCCGTGCACGAGCACCACGGCCGGGAACGGCCCCTCCCCGACCGGCAGCGACAGGGTGCCGGGCGCGGCCCACTCGCCCCGGCCGACGGTCACTTCGACCTCCTCGAACCTGTCCGGCTCGGCGTAGGCCGGCGGCCCGGCCACATCCTCCGACAGGCCGGGCAGGAACCACAAGCCCGTTATGTGGCCCCGGGCGTCGAAGACCATTTTGATGTCTATGGTGGCCCGCTCGAAACGGGACGCGACGATGGCGGCCCGGAACTGTCCCACCTCCTCCTGCCGGACGGCCGTGACGCGCTCCAGGGCGCCGACCTGGCCGGTCAGCAGGCTCCAGCTCTCCTGCAGGCGGGCGGGCGGCATGGCCTCGTCCATCTCCGGGCCGAAGCGGCGCGCGGCCGCCTCGAACTCGCCCACGTGCATCTCCTCCACAAAACCCCTCGCCTCCGCCTCGAGGTCCATCCCCGCGACGGGCTCTTGCGGCAGGCCCGCGCACGCCTGCAACAACCCGGCGGCAAGCAGCACAACGGCCGTCTGCACCTTCATCCGGCGTCCTCCTGCGTCACTGGTCCGCTCTTCCCCCGCACCAATAGGGACGGATTCGGACCCTCTCCCTCCAACTCTCCACGCAGTTCACAACAAGGCTGCCCGCCGGGGTTGAAACTCCGCCCGTGGGTCCTCATCCCGCCGCCGGTGTGGTTCGTGGTGCCCGTCATGTCGTCGCGCTGAGCCGTCCGCCCTCACGGTGCCGGTGCGAGCTGGCGCAGGAACTCGACCACAACCGGCTCATCCCATGCTGCCGCGCGGGTATGCTCAAAGACGACCCGGCCGTCCGGCGCCACCACGTAGGTGGTCGGTATCGTCTGGGTATCCAGCTTGTCCGGGATGTGCCGCGTGCTGTATACGGGCATGGTGATGTTGTTGCGCTCGGCGAAGTGGCGCACCGAGTTCGGGCTGTCCATGGCGATGGCCAGCACGGCGATCCCCTCCTCGTCGGCGACCTGGTCATAGAGCCTCTGGATGGCCGGTATCTCCTCCACGGCCAGCGGGGACCAGGTGGCCCAGATGTTGACGAAGAGCGCTTTTCCCCGGAAGGCGCCCACGTCGAGCTCTTCCCCGTCGGCGTCGTAGACCCGCCATTCGTACTCCATGGTCAGGTCCGTATCCTGCGGCTCGGCGGGGATGCGCGGAGTCGGCAGCACGCCTGCTTGGAAACCCTCTTCTGGGAGAACCAGGGCGATGTAGAGCACCGTCCCGATGATGAGCAGTACGAAGAAGACCAGCGCGATCGGCCCCATGAAAGTGCTTCTCTGTCTCTCTTCTTCATTCATCAGGGCGTCCCGTTTCGGGTGTGGGTGCTGTCTGAAGCCTTGACCGTCCTGTATCCATTTTAACCGAATGGCTCGGCTCTGCCCAGCGGGAAAGAATGCCGCCGCCGCGGGAGGCGGGCCGGGGGCAGGCGGGGATGCAGTCTTCGGCGCCCGGTGCGCGGCCAACTGCCGCCGGCTATACACGGCAAGGTTGGCCGGCGGCAGCGGCGCGGGCAGTGGCCGCGAAACGTGCCGGTCAGGGTCGGCTCTCGGCCCGGTTCTCGCCGTCGTTCCAGACGTCCTCGGCGACTTTCAGCACGCCGCGCACCTCGTGGTAGGCGCCGTGCCATTCGTGGGCTTTCCGCGGCCCGATAACGGTGCCGTCCGGGGCGAGCGTATCCCACCAGCCGCCGTAGACGCCGTCAGCCTGGTGGTCCACCACCCATCGTGCCTGGCGTTCCAGGGCTGTCAGGTAGCGCTCCTCGCCCGTGGTACGCCAGGCCCAGTCCAGCGCCACCAGGCTCTCCGCCTGCGGCCACCAGCTCACCTGGTGGTCTGTGGCCCTGCCCTCCAGGGGACCGGCGTTGTAAAGGGCGCCGGTCATGGGCTCCCAGGCGCTCTCCAGCGCCCGGTCCACCAGGGCCAGGCCGATCTCCCGATAGGGCTCCGGCGGCAGGTCGAGCACCTCCACCGCCTCCTGCATCAGCCAGGCGAATTCCACATTGTGCCCGTAGGAGGTGTGGCGGTTGCGCCACCCGGCCCGACCTTCGGTCACGGGCGTCCAGTCCGGCCCGAAGTATTCAAGGCAGACCCTGTGCTCGGGCAGGTAGGCGTTCTCGACCATGGCATCCAGTATCTCGCGCAACCTCTGTGCGTGGACCTCATCGCCGGTGGCGCGGTAGAGTTCCGCCAGAGCCTCCATCAGGTGGAGCTGGGTGTTCATGCTCTTGGTGCGGCCCCCCCACCGCGGCGGGCTCCAGTCCCGGCGGAACTCGTTGAAGTAGCCCACGTGGTCCGGGTCGGCCGCATGCTCCTCCAGCACTCGGAAAGTCCGCTCGGCCACCTGCAGCCCCCGCTCGTCGCCGAAGGCGCGGTAATACTCGGCCCCGGCAAAGATCACGAACGCGTGGGCGTAGGTGCTCTTCTGGGTCTGGGTCGGCTCGCCCGCCCGGTCCGTGCGCAGGAACCAGCCCTCGTGCTCCTCGTCCCAGAAGTGCTCTTCCAGGAAGTCCAGCCCCCGCTCGGCGGCTTCCCGCAGGCGGGGGTCGCGGTAGCCGGCCCGCCACAGGCGGGCGAAGGACCATATCTGCCGCGTCTGCGTGACCAGCATCTTGCGGCCGCGGCGCGGGCGGCCGTAACGGTCCAGCTCCAGCAGGAACCCGCCATATTGCCAATCCGGGCTGTGCTCCAGCCACCAGAGCATCAGGTTCGTCTCCAGGTGCTCCCGCATCAGCCGGCGCACGGCGCGGTCCCGTTCCTGCGTGGAGGCGCGGTCGGCGCGCACCGGCGCAGCCAGCACGAGGGCCATCAGCGCCGCCGCGCAGAGGGTCAGTCTACTGCGGGCACAGTTGAGTCTCATGGTCTCTCCGGAAAGAGGGGGTAAGTGACCATGATACACCGCGGAGCCATACCTGCAAACCGAAGGCGAGGGGCCTGCCCTCCCCCCCACGGCGCGTTGACCGGCCGTCCCGGCGCCCGTACAATGCCCTCCGGGTCGGTGCCAGGGAGGGCCCCGACCGCGTTGCGCCCTGCTGAACGGAGGATGAGGACATGAGGATACCCGGTTGCGCTCTCGCGGCGCTTTTGGTCGCCGGTGTGCTGTGCGCCCCTGCCGAGGGGGCCGAAGGTCTGGCAAGGGACGCTGAAGGATGGACGGTGTTCACCCCGTCGCGGGACACCCGCCTCATCTACGTCAGCAGCAGCCACGGTGACGACGAGATGGGCCGCCCCCACTCACCGGGGGACGCCGCCGTGGGTGCGGACCCCTTCCTGCCCGCCGGGCAGGTCCGCCCCTTCCGCACCGTGGAGGCCGCCCTGGAGCACGCGCGTTCCGGCGCTGCGGACTGGGTGCTGCTGCGGCGCGGCGACACATGGTATCAGCGCGAGACGATCCGCTCCCTGCCGGACGGCCGCTCCCCGTCCGAGCGCTTCTTGCTCGCTACCTACGGGCCGGATGAGGCCCGCCCCCTGTTGAAGACGGGCCGCGTGGGCGGGGCCATCTTCCTCTACGGCTCGTTCGAGAACATGGCCATCGTCGGGCTGCACTTCCACGCGCACACCCGCGACACGGAGAGCCCTGAGTTCGAGTCCTACGCCGGCAACAGCGGTTTCCATTTCCTTGTAGGCCCCGACGGCGCCGGCCGTCACATCCTTGTGGAAGACTGCCGCATCGAGTTCGGGTCCCTGGTCATGCAGACCCGACGGGGCAGTTTCCGGGGCGCGGTTGTGCGGCGTAACCTGGTGCTGAACACCTACTCGGTCACCGGCCACTCCAACGGGTTCTTTGCCGCCGGGCTGGACGGAATGCTGCTGGAGGAGAACATCTTCGACCATAACGGCTGGCGCATCCAGGGCGACGGAGGACGTAATCGCAGCGAAGGCCGCGCCACGATGTTCAACCATAATACCTACTTCAGCCGGTGCCGGAACGTCGTCTTCCGCGGCAACATGTTCCTGCGCGCGGCCAGCATGGGCAACAAGTGGCGCGCCGACAATCCCGGCGCCTCGAGCGACCTGCTGATAGACGACAACCTCTACGTCGAGGGCGAGATCGGCATCGGCATCGGCGGCAACACGGACGAACCGCTCCGCTTTCAGAACGTCACCATCATCAACAACGTCCTGGCCGGCGTCGGGCGCACCCGGCCCACCGGCCGCACCCTGGGCTGGTACATCGGCATCAGTGATTGGGACGGAGGGGTGCTGGCCGGTAACTGCATCATCCACCAGGACAACCCGGAGGTCGGCAACGTCTACGGCATCCGCGTCGGGGGCGGCTCGACCCGCAACGTGCGCATCCACGGCAACCTCATTCACGGACTGCACAGCACCTCCGCCATGGTACAGTTGCCCGGGGGCGCCCGCCAGCAGAGCATCCTGATCTCGCGGAACGTGGTTCAGTCCACCGCCACTGAAGCGGCCCTGGTGCACGCCGCCGGCAACCTGGCGCCCTACCGCCTGGCGCAGAACATATACCACGGCGTCGGCGAGCCGGAGCGGTGGTTCAGGATCGGCGACCAGAGCTACGGGCTGGACGGCTGGGTCGAGCGGGCCGGGGAGAGGGGAGCCGTGGCGCAAGAGGTCAGCTTCGCCGACCCCGAGCGCACCGTCGCCCGTTACAATGCGGCGGTGGGCGGGGAGCCGACTTTCGAGGCGTTCGTGGCCGAGGTGCGCGAGCAGTCCAGGGCCAACTGGCGGCCGCAATACACCGCCAGGGCCGTCAACGACTACATCCGCGCCGGCTTCGGCATCGAGAGAGTGGAGGCGCATGGCTCGCACCCCTGATAGGGGTCCCGAGAACCGGATGCCCCACGGACGCTACGGCGGACTGAGCAACCGTGCCTGCCGATCTGAGGCAAGATACCGTGTATGAGCTGGAACCAGCCGCTCTTTTCGCCCATGAACGCGTCTTCGACAACCCGGAAGCTGTCGAGCGCATGGAGCGCATGCTGGACGCCATGGGTGTGAGCCGCGCCGACGTGCCGGTCGTGGGTTTGGAGGATCTGCCGCAGGTGATCGAGGCGGCCGGCGCCACAGAAGAGATTGCCACGGAGGAGAGAATCGGGGGAGGCCACGGCCGCGTCCGCCAGGGCTACTTCGACATGCCCGGCGACCCGGTCATCGTGTTTAACACCTTTGTGTGGGACGAGTCGGAACGGCTGCCGCAACCCCGGCAACTGAGGAACCCGCACGCCCGCCGCCTGCAGAACCATTTCTGCGGGGTCGGGGAGGACTTCGCCTTCAGCCAACGCGAGCTGCTGACCCCCAACCGCCATTTCGTCTGCCAGGGCGGCTGGGGAGTGCACACAGTCAGCGGCTGTGTGCATAAATGCGCTTACTGCGGCAACGGCTTCGTGGTCAACCTGATGCTGGACATCGAGGATTTCTGCCGGCATCTGGCGGCCATGTTCGAACGCCGCCCCGAGCAGCTCCTCTATCGCTATGACCTTTACAGCGACGTGCTGGCGTTCGAGCCGGAATACGGCGCTTCCGAGACGCTGGCTCGTTGCTTTGCCGAGCACGGCAAATACCTGCTGCTCTACACCCGCAGCGACAACGTGCGATGGCTGGCAGACCTGTCCTATCGCGAGCACGTGCCCATCAACTGGACACTCTGCATGGACGGGCAGGTGCGCCAGAGTGAACCCGGCACCCCCTCGCTTCAGCGGCGCATCGAGGCCATGCGTTTCTGCCAGCGGGAGGGGTTCCCGGTGCGGGCCGGCTTCTCCCCCATCATCCCCATCGCCGACTGGCGCGAGCAGACCACGCAGATGCTGGAACTCCTGTTTGACCGGGTTACCCCGGAGGTCCTGCGCGGATGGGTGCTGGCCATGATGGAGGCCTCGGAGTTCGAGCGCATCTTCGACGTGAACGCCATGGACCAGGACTTCATGCGCCGCATGCGCGAGACGGCGGATGAGCTGGCCGGGCTGCGCCACGCGCCTTTTCCGCTCGGCGTGCGGGCCGAGATTTACGCCCATTACATCGAGGAAGCCCGCCGCATCAGCCCGGACACCCCCTTCGCCCTGTGCAGCGAACACCCGGACCTTTGGGAAATGCTCGCCGACAGGCTGATGATGAAGCCCGACGACATGTTCTGCTGTTGCGGGGGGCTGAGCATCCCCGCCGGCGGAGAGCGCATCACCGATAGATGAGCCCCATGCCGATCGCAAACCCCGAGAGGAAACGCCTATGAACATCATTCTTATAGCGGTTGACACGCTGCGTGCCGACCACCTGGACTGCTACGGCTACGAGAGGGCGACCAGCCCGGCCCTTCAGGCGCTGGCCGAGGACGGCGTGCTGTTCGAGAACTTCTTCGCCCCCTCCATCCCCACCGACCCATCCTTCACCTCGCTGTTCACCGGTCTGCCCGACTACGGGCACGCCATCGCGGGCGTCATACCCCCGCGCGGGCTGCCCGAGGAGGCCCCGTGGCTGCCGGAGCTTTTCGCCGCGGCCGGCTACCAGACCTGCGCCCTGGACAATCTGCAGGGGCACGCCGAGTTCTTCCGCCGCGGGTGGGAGCAATACTCCTGGCCCGACATGGGCCGCGACAAAAAGAAGCGAGAGAAAAGAAACGGCGAACTGGTCACCGGCGCCGCCACCGATCTGATGGACGAACTGTCCGCCGCCGACCCTTTCCTGGTGTTCCTGCACTACTGGGACCCCCACACGCCGTACTTCCCCCCCGGCCCCTATAACGGACTCTACTACGAGGGCGACCCGACCGACCCCCGGCACAGTTCGATGCGCCGCTGCCGGGCCCAGGGCAGCCCCGGTGTTGGCTGGGTGGACGACGATATTGCCGACGCCGATTACGTCGTGGCCCAGTACGACGCCGAGATCGCCTACAACGGCGAGCAACTCTGGCGCCTGTTCGAGGCGCTCAAAGAGCGCGGCCTCTACGACGAGACGCTCATCGTGGCCTTCTCCGACCACGGCGAGGTGTTGACCGAGCACGAGGGCGCCTTCGACCACCACGGCCTCTACGACGCCAACCTGCACGTGCCGCTCATCATGAAGCTGCCCGGCGCGGAGCGAGCCGGCGAGCGCGTGAAAGGCCTGACGCAGATGACCGACCTGCCGGTGACCCTGCTGAGGCGCGCCGGCCTGCCCGTGCCCGAGCCGATGGAAGGCGCCGACCTGCTGGCCATAGGGCCCGCGCCGGAAGACGGCCCCCACGAGAGCCTCTTCCTGGGGGAGGCCACCTGGCAGGTCAAGCGCGGCGTGCGCACGCGGGAGTGGAAGTTCATCCGCGCGGCCTCCGACACCTACCGCCACAACTGGCACGGCAGCGCGCCGAAGGAACTCTACAACCTGGCCCGGGACCCCGAGGAGCAGGGCAACTTGATACACACCGAGCCGGAGGTGGCCGCCGAGTTGGAACGCCGCCTGGACCGGTGGCTGGAGCAGATGCAGGCCCGCTGGGGCCGCCCCGACCCCCTTGTGGAGGACGGACCCACCCTGCTGAAAGATATCAGCGGGCGCAAGACAACCCCGGCCGCTGACATCGTCTGACGCCGCCTGCGCAGTGAAGGGGCGCGGGATGGCCCCCGGAGGGGGAGAATCAGACGGATACTCCCTGAGCCGCCCCTGCCAGGGGCTTTGCATGCGGGGCGGGCTGCTCAATCGTGCGGGGCCACAGCCCGGGTGAGCAGGCTCACCCGAGCAGCCCGCTCATATCCGCGATGTAAACGCGGCGCGTGCCGTCCACGAATCCGTTGAACGTCACGTAGCGCCATGAGCGGTCCCAGGCGGGGTGCGGGTCCACGCGTAGCGCGCTGATCCCGCTACGCGGCCGGGTGTTGATGCGCACCGCCACCTGTTCCTGCCCGGTCCGCAGGTCCACCCAGCGCAGGGGCACCGTGCCGTCGCCGAAGGAGACCTCCTCCCACGTATAGGTGTCCGTTATCAGGTGGCGTCCGTCGCGATGCACCGTCGGGTGGCCC
The DNA here is from genome assembly GCA_003551305.1 of Candidatus Brocadiaceae bacterium. GTDB lineage: Bacteria > Planctomycetota > Brocadiia > SM23-32 > SM23-32 > B1Sed10-231. The sequence continues at coordinate 60,782 of PUMJ01000050.1, read as the reverse complement.
GAGCCGGTCAGGTCCTCGCGCATCTTGCGCAGCCCGCTGCCGTCCGCGTTGACCTCGCAGAAACGCATGACGTCCCGGTCTATGTTGAGGTTCATGGAGATGCGGCGGCCGTCCGGACGCCACGTGGCGTGGTGCCCGCCCCTCTCCCACAGCTCGGGGCCGATGGCGCAGTGCCTGCGGGTTCCCTCCAGCGGCATGGTGACCCAGGCAAAGCGGACCTCCACGTCGTCACGCGAGAACGCGTCGAAGACGGGCTCTTCGCGGGCCGTGAACCAGCGCAGGCTCAGCATCAGCCAGTCGCCGGCCGGGTTGAACTTGCCGTGGAAGCCGTAGATGGCCTGCCGGCCGGGCTCGTCCATGAGGACGGGCGGGTCAGCCTCGGCCAGCAGTTCGCGTATGGAGGCCAGCAGGCGCCGCCGGCCGGTGCGGGTGTCGGTCAGGTGGAAGCCGTCGTCGCCGGCGGGGCCGACGTTGCGCCGCACGTGCTCGTCGGGGACCACCACGCCGTAGCCGGGCTGCGTGCGGCGCATGGTGGTCATGTTGGCCGAGATGAGCCGGCGGCCGTCCGGCGAGGCGTGGTAAACGGTGCCCTCCAGGCGCGTTTTGCGGCCCGAGAGGGGGTCGAGCTTCCAGGCGAAGGGGATCCAGGTCTCGGTATCTACATCGTTGAAGTAGAGTTCGGTATCGGAGCCGCCCCAGTTGATGTTGGCCCCCATCTGCGTCTCCCAGCCGCGCGTTTCGGTGACGAGCCGGTCCTCGCCGGTCTGCAGGTCAATGACCACCACGCGGCCGGCGTCGCCAGGGGTCGGCAGCCGGTCCTCGTAAGGCAACTGGAAGACGGCCAGGTAACGCCCCGACGGGCTGACAGGGGAGGTGTCGAAGAAGCGGTGAATGCATCCCGGGCGCCCGGGCGTGACGCACCAGACCGGGACGAGGGGGGAGAAAGACTCGTATCTCGGGAAGGCGGCGCTTATCTGCATGGTCCGGTCCTCTTGAGGGCTCTCGCCGGCAGGTGGCCTGAAACGAGGGCATTCTACCGGCCGCGACGCCCCTCGGAAAGGGCAACGGCTCCCGCAACCTTTCAAGGGCATCCGCGTGTCAATCCGCCGCCGCCTGCCGCGTTGCCCAACACGCAACGCCCGAGGGGCGGCCGGATGAGAGCGTTTGCTGCCGGGACGTGTGCCGGCCCGTCGCCGGGCGCGGGCCCGGGCGACCCTATTGAACACCGGGGCGTGCGCGGGTAGAATGACTGTTCCGGAGCTTTGCCTGGCCCGTTCCCCCCTGACTATCCCAATCCGCTGCCAGGACAGACCATGAGCGACTTCGAGCGATTCCACTACAAGACCCTGGATGACCTGCTGAGCAAGCTGGACGCGCTGGGCGTCGAACTGCCCGTCAGCGATGACTTCGACGTGCTGGGCGAGCCGGTGCGGATAGGCGACAGGCTTGCCCCCAACCGCCTGGCCATACAGCCCATGGAGGGCTGCGACTGCACCCCGGCGGGCGCCCCCGGGGATCTGACGCGCCGCCGCTACCTGCGCTTCGCGTCCGGCGGGGCGGGGCTGCTCTGGTTCGAGGCCTGCGCCGTCGTGCCCGAGGGCCGCGCCAACCCCGGCCAGATGCAGCTCACCGAAAAGACCCTCGGCGAGATAAGCCGCCTGCTGGAGGAGGTCCGCCGGGCCGCTCGCGACACCATGGGGCCCGAGCACGAGCCGCTGCTCATCCTGCAGATGACGCACTCCGGCCGCTACAGCCGCCCCGAGGGCGAGCCTGCGCCCATCATCGCCCACCACTCGCCCATCCTGGCACCCAAGCACGGCCTGACCGAAGACTACCCCCTGATCACGGACGAGGAGCTCGACCGGCTCCAGGACGACTACCTGCGCACGGCCGAACTGGCCCGGCGGGCCGGCTTCGACGGCGTGGACGTGAAGGCATGCCACGGCTACCTGATCGCGGAACTGCTGGAGTCCTTCACCCGCCCCGACAGTCGCTACGGCGGCCCGGAACTGGCCGACCGCACACGCCTGCTGCGGGAGGTGCATGAGAAGGTGGCCGCCGAGTTCCCTGAACTCATCCCCACAAGCCGGCTCAACACCTACGATGCCATCCCCCACCCCTACGGCTGGGGGGTGGATCGGCAGGACCCCAGTGCAGTGGACCTGGCCGAGCCGCTGGAGCTGGTCGGCATGCTGCGCAGGCAGGGGGCGCCGCTGCTGAACGTGACCGCCGGTAATCCCTACTGGCAGCCGCACTACAACCGCCCCTACGACTACCCGATCGCCGGCTTCACCCCGCCCGAGGAGCACCCGTTGGTCGGCGTCGGTCGCATCATCGGCATCGCCCGCCGCATCCAGCAGGCATATCCGGACCTGGTCACCCTGGGGTCCGGCTACTCCTACCTGCGTCAGTTCATGCCCCACGTGGCGGCGGGCGTCGTGCGGGAGGGCTGGGCCACGATGATCGGCCTGGGCCGGCAGGGCTTCGCCTATCCGGACTTCCCCCGTGACATCCTGCAGAACGGCCGGATGGAGCCGCTGAAGAGCTGCATCACCTGTAGTTGCTGCACCCAGATGATGCGGGACGGCCAGCCGGCCGGCTGCGTCGTCCGCGACAAGGAGGTCTATGGCCCGCTGTTCCGCCAGGGGCGTCGCCTGGCGCCGGACACCGTCCGCCGGCAGGCCGAGCGCTGCCGGGACTGCGCGGCCCCCACCTGCCAGCAGGGCTGCCCGGCCACCGTGGACGTGCCGGCCTTCGTGCGGGCCGTCGCCGATGGCCGACTGCGGGAAGCCTACGACGTGCTGCGGCGCTGCAACCCGTTGCCCGAACTCTGCGCCTACATCTGCCCCGTCGAGGTCCAGTGCGAGGGGGAGTGCATCGAGGGCACGATGACGGGCGATCCGGTGCCCATTCGCGAGATCCAGCTCTACGTCTGCCGAGAGGCCCGCAAGCAGGGCTGGGCCGGACTGCAGTTGCCGCAAGAGCCGACGGACGGCCGCATTGCCGTGGTGGGCGCCGGCCCGGCGGGCATGGCCTGCGCCCTTCAACTACTGGAGGCCGGCCACCGGGTCACCATCATCGAGGCCGCCGAGGAACCCGGCGGCCTGGCGCGCCGAACCATCCCCTCCGAGCGGCTCCAGGACGAAGATGTGGAAGCCGAACTGCAGGCCCGCCTGGGCGAGGCCCCCGAAGACCGGCTGCAGTGGCGATTCGAGACGGCCCTGGGGCAGGACGTCTCCCTGGATGAACTGCTGGCCGGCCACGACGCCGTGGTGCTGGCCCTGGGCCTGACGGAACCCGTGACACTCGGGGACGAGGCGCGGAACATCGAGGGAGTCGAGGCGGCGCTGCCCTTCCTGCGGCGCATGAAGGATGCGCCCGAGGCGACGATGCCGGACCGCGTGGCCGTCCTGGGCGGCGGCAACACGGCGATGGATGCCGCCCTGGTGGCGCGCCGCCGCGGCGCGCGGGACGTTTACCTCATCTACCGACGCTCTTTCACTGAGATGCCCGCCTGGCCGGAGGAGCGGGACGCAGCCCTGCGGGAAGGGGTGCACTTCGTCCTGCTCACCCAGCCCACCGGCTACCGCGTCTCTGACGGCCGGCTGAGCGGCGTGCACACCGTGCGAACGGAGCTGGGAGAGCCCGACGACTCGGGCCGGCGCCGCCCGGAGGAGATGCCCGACAGCGAAGCGGTCATAGCCGTGGAGATGGCCGTCGAGGCCATCGGGCAGAGGCCGTCCGGACTGCTGGCCGAGCTGCCGGGCGTCGAGCTGAACGAGCGAGGGCTGGTTGCCGTCGAGACCGAAACGATGCAGACGTCACGGCCGGGCGTCTACGCCGCAGGGGACGTGGTCAACGGCGGCACCACCGCCGTGAGGGCCGTGGCCGAAGGTCTACGGGCGGGCCGGGCCATCTGCCGGGCCCTCGCCGCGGCGCAGACCGCCTGAAGGAGTCCCCTGAACCGTAGCACACCAGCCGCCCGGAGGTGTCTGCGGCGTGCACGGGCCGCGGTGGCCCTGCTTTGTCGGAGGCCCGCAGATGCTGAGGGCTGGAGGCGGCGCCCGCCGGCGCCCCTTGGCGCAGCCCGGCCCGTAGGCCATAATGATAGTGGTGACTTTTCCGGGACCTGAACACAAGCTCGCGAGGGGCTGATGGCATTTTTCGGCAAAGACCGCACGCTGTTCAAGGTTTTCGGCATACCCGTCAACGTGAACCTGTCGTGGCTCTTTCTGGTCGCGCTGGTCATGTTTACGCTGGCCGAGGGCTGGTTTCCCCAGCACCTGGAGGAACCGTCTGTGGGGCTGCGGTGGTTGCTGGGGTTTGTGGGCACAATGGGGCTGTTTGCCTGCCTGCTGATCCACGAACTTGCCCACAGCCTGGTGGCGCGGCGGACCGGGATGCCGGTGGCGGGGATCACGCTGTTTATCTTCGGGGGCGTCAGCCAGCTCCAGGACGAGCCGCCGACGGCGCCGGCGGAGTTCTTCATGGCCATCGTCGGGCCGGCTTCCAGCATCTTCCTGGGCATCGGGTTTCTGATTCTGTGGTTTCTGGGCTCCGCGGTCGGCTGGGACCCCGCCATCGTCGCGCTGGCCCACTACCTGTGGATCATCAATTTCGTGCTGGCGGCCTTCAACCTGATGCCGGCCTTCCCGCTGGACGGCGGACGCGTGGTGCGCAGCGTGCTGTGGGCCCTGACGAACAACCTGCGCGCCGCCACGAACGTCGCCGCCAACATCGGGGCGTTCTTCGGCATCGCCCTCATCGTGCTCGGAGTCATCATGACCCTGCAGGTGGACGTACTGGGCGGGCTCTGGTTTATCATCATCGGCTTCTTCCTGCGGCAGGCGGCCATGAGCAGCCTGCAGATGGTGGTCATCCGCCAGCAGCTTCAGGGGGAGACCGTGCGGCGTTTCATGACCACCGACGTCGTGGTGGTCCCGCGTGATCTGACCGTCCAGGACTTCGTGAACGAGTTCGTCTTCCATCACCGCTTCAGCTACTACCCCGTGGTTGACGAGGAGGGCCGGCTGCTGGGCATGGTCAGCTCCCGCGCCCCCCGGGAACTGGACAGGGAAGAATGGGCCGACAAGCTGGTTGACGAGTTGATGAAGGGTCTGGACCAGTGCGTGACCATCCACCCGGACATGGACGCGGTGGACGCCCTGTCGTTCCTGCGGCAGCGCGACGAGAACCGGGCCGTGGTCGTGGAACACGACCGGGCCGTCGGCATGCTCAGCCTGCGTGACCTGCTGCGGTTCCTGGCCATCAAGATAGACCTCGAGCCCCGCGGCAGCATGAACTGATCCCCGCAGTGGCTGTAACGCCGGAATCCCTCCTGTTTCTGCCGCAGCGGGGCCGGCCATGCGGGGGGGTGCCGACTCGTATCGGCGCGCAAACACTGGATGCCCCGGGCGGCACCCGAACCGGCTTGCATATCCGGGCCTTTCCGGTTATGCTCTCAGCGGTTGCTGGCCAGCAGAACCCCCACCGGCACGTTGTGAAGGCCCCGCATAGAAGCGGTAGGTGTGTCACGTTTTCCGGAGGCCGAACCATGGGTCTGATGTGGCATGAGTCGGACACCGAAGAAGAGGTCATAACGCGCAGCATCCATCGCCACTCCCGCCGGGCGGCCCTCACGCTGCTGGTGCTGTTCGGCATGATGCTGACGGCAGCGGTCGGCCTGGGTCGCGCGGACACCCTGGGTATCTGGCCCAGGGCGTTGCTGTGGGCGATGCCCGTCTGGGCGCTGGTGGTGGCGGCCTACGCGGTGAGCACCTACTGGCAGGCGCGCCGCTACTCCCGGCGCAAGTCCTCCGAACTCGGCGTGACCGACACCCTGACGGGCCTGCCCAACCGCAAAGGGCTGGTGGCGGCGCTGGAGCGCTACGAGCTTGGCCCCCAGGAGTTCGGCAAGAGAATCCGACTGGTGGACGTTGACCTGGAGAACCTCAACCGCGTCAACTACGAGTACGGCCAGATGGTTGGCGACGCCGTCCTGCAGGACCTGGCCGGCCTCATCCGCGAGGCCGCCTCAGAGGATTACATTGTCGGGCGCTTAGGGGGGGACGAGTTCCTGGTCATCCTGCCGAACGCCAGCGTCTCGGAGGCCGAGTCCCTCGCAGATACCCTCAAGCAGGTCGTCTCCGACTATCGGCTGAGCCTGGGCGAGCGCGGCGAGGTCCATTCGCTGAAGGCCCGCGTCAGCGTCGCCGACTACGTGCCGGAACGCGCATCGCTGCACGAGACCGTTACCAGCGCCAAGGAGGCCACCGCCCACGGCAAGCTGCCCGAGACCGCCGGGGACGAGACAGAGACCTACTACCACGTGCCGCGGGTGACCCTCGGCGCCTTCGCCGCGCACCGCTGGCAGAGCCTGAGCAAACCCCAGCAGGAGGCTTTCAAGCTCTGGAAACGCGAGCTGAGCGATGTCGTGACCGAGACGATGTGCAACGACATCGTGAAACTGCTGGACGAGAAAGCCGAGACCAACTGGGTGGACTTCGTCACCGCCGTGCCGGCGCCCGGCGGGGCCGGCGGCGGCCGCACGTATCCGGCCCGTCAGCTCGCCGAGGCCGTCGCCAGGCAACTGGGCGTCCCTTACCGCGACGTCATGCGCGCCGACAGCAGCGGTCCCGAGAGCAGGAGCATCGAACCGGCCGTGGACGCCGTCATTGACAAGGGCGAAGGCGCCCTGCTCATCTCCGACGTCATCAGCTCCGGAATCCTGGAGCGCCGGTGCGTAAAGAAGCTCTCCGCCGCCGGCGCCCATCTGCAGGTGGCCGCCTGGGCCGCCTACTGACCTGTGCTTCGGCAAGGGAGGGCCGCAATGCAGAGGGCACGTTTCGGCGTCATCGGACTCGGCACCTGGGGGCAAGTGCACCTGGAGACCTACCTGGACCACCCGCGCGCCCGCCTCACCGCCCTGTGCGACATGAACGCCGACCGCCTGCAGGAGGCCGCGGCGCGGACCGGAACCGTGGCCACACACCGCGACTACCGTGAGATGATGCGGCGGGACGACGTGGACGCCGTCTCCGTGGTCACCCCCGATTTCACCCACGCCGACATCGTCCTGGCCGCCGTTGAAGCCGGCAAAGCCGTCCTGGTTGAAAAGCCCCTGGCCACCACCCTGGAAGACTGCGACCGCATCGGCGAGGCCCTGAGCCGCAACCCCGTCCCCTTCATGGTGGACTTCCACAACCGCTGGAGCCCCGGCGTGGTGCAGATACGTCGGGACGTCGCGGCCGGCCTGCTCGGGGAGGTGAGGATGGTTTACTGCCGCCTGTCGGATACCCTGTTCGTGCCCACACAGATGCTGCCCTGGGCCGGGCGCTCAAGCGTCAACTGGTTCCTGGGCAGCCATTGCCTGGACACGCTCTTCTGGCTGCTGGACGACCAGGCAAGCCGGGTTTACACCGTCAGTGACAGCCGCGTGCTGGCGGGGATGGACATCAAGACGCCCGACTACTACATGTCCATCATCGAGTTCCGCCGCGGCGCGCGGGCGCTGCTGGAGACGTGCTGGATACTGCCCGAGGCGAGCCCGAGCCTGGTGGACTTCAAGCTGGAGGTCGTCGGTGAGCGGGGGGCCTTCCACTTCGACGGCAGCCCGCACAGGCTGGTGCACATCGCACAGGACGGGCCACACTGCCCGGACACATTCATCTCCCCCACCGTGCACGGCCGGCGCGTCGGCTTCGCCACCGAGAGCATCCGCCACTTCGTGGACTGCGTCGCCTCCGGCGACCAGCCCCTGGTCGGGTTCGAGGACGGCCGGGAGGTCACACGCGTCATCCTCGCCATGGAACGCTCCGCCCGCAAGAGGCAACCCGCTGACCTCTGACCGCCCCGAAACGGGAACGGCCGGCCGGGAGCAGTCCCGGCCGGCCGCTGCACGTCCTCGCTGAGAGCCGCCTTTATTTGATCTCGATGGACCTCGCCCTGGCGGTCTCCGTCTTCGACAGCGTCAGCTTCAGCACGCCGTTCTCGTAGGAGGCGTCGACCTTCTCGGTGTCCACGTAGTCGGGCAGACGGAGCCGCCGCTCGAACTGGCCGAACCGCCGCTCGACCCTGTGGTAACCGGCCTCTTCTGCGACGTCCTCTTCTTTCTTCTCACCCCTCAGGGTGAGGACGCCGTTGTCGATCGAGACTTCCAGGTCCTCCTTCTCCATCCCTGGCACTTCGGCCGTCAGCACGACCGAGTTCTCATCTTCGGTCACGTCAACCGCCGGGATGAAGCGGCCGGTGCGCCGCATCTGGGTCAGCCCTGTCTCGCCCTCGAGGTCTTCGAAGAATTCCTCGAACAGACGCTGGAACGGCATGCCAAAGTACCTGCTCAGAGACGTCGGCCTTCTCATTATGTCAGCCATGGCTCTACCCCCTTGTCCAAGAGTCTCACTACCTTCTGTCCGTTCACTCTATGTTTGAGCAACGACCATGCCAGGAGGTCAACCTGTGCGCTAAACGCCTTATATAAAACATCATACAGCCTCACGCGGTCCGGCTCTCGTCCCGGCACCCACCCACGACACTGCCAATATGGCATGGCGCACCGGGCGTCTGCCGCTTTGGCAGTCCCTTGCCCAGTTGATTCGTTCGGGGCGCCTCCTGTAGAATGCTGCCACCTGGCGTATGGTGCCGCATCTTTCCCAGCTACCTCCATCCGGCAGGGGCCCGAGAGTCATGGCGCAGCAACCCCGGGACAGGTGGATCAGCCGCACCGCCTTCATCATGGCCGCCATCGGCAGCGCGGTGGGGTTGGGCAACCTGTGGCGCTTCCCCACTATCGCCTACCAGCACGGCGGGGGCGCGTTCTTCATCCCCTATTTCGTCGCTCTCTTCAGCGCCGGCATACCGCTGATGATCGTCGAGTACGCCCTGGGTCAGAAGTTCCAGGGCGGCGCGCCGAAGGCCATGGCCGCCGTCACCGAGCACTTCCGGTGGGTCGGGTGGTTCGCCCTCCTGGTCGCCACCACCATCACATTTTATTACGTGGTCGTGATGGCCTACGCCTGGCACTACGCGGCCGCTTCCTGGAACGTCGCCTGGACGCGGCCCGCCCCCACGCACGAGGTGGATGTCGTGGACGGCGAAGCGGTGCTGACGGAGTTCCCGGCCGAGAGGGTGAGCCTTTACATCCTGGCGCGCGACGAGCGGCAGCGCGCCCGCGAGGAGGCCGCCCAGCAGCGCCGCGCCCCCGAGGACCGCCTGCCCGTGCTGAGCCCCGCCGAAGTCGAAGAACGGCAGGCCCGGCCCGAGAACCGCGACGTCCGGTTCGTCTCCCTCACCGAGAACGTGGAGAACTACTTCAACGAGGTCGTGCTCGGCGGCTTCCGCCCCGGCTACTGGGTGCAGGCCGCCGCCGAGGAGGGGGGCGGGCAGGCGGAGCGCGCCCCGCCGCGGCTCTTCCGCCTGACCCCCGGGCTGCTGATAGGCGCCTTCGTAACGTGGCTGGCCATCTTCCTCATCATCTTCAAGGGCGTCCACAGCGTCGGCAAGGTCGTCATGGTCACCGTGCCGCTGCCCATCCTGCTGCTCTTGGTGATGCTTCTGCGTGGCGTGACGCTGCCGGGCTCGGCCGAGGGGCTGTTCTACTACCTCAGGCCGAACTGGGAGATGCTCAAAGACCCGTCGGTCTGGATAGCCGCCTACGGCCAGATTTTCTTCAGCCTCAGCCTCGGGTTCGGCATCCTGATAGCCTATGCGAGCTACATGCCGCCCGAGAGCGACGTCACCAACAGCGCCTTCATCACGAGCTTCGGCAACTGCGCCATTAGCTTCATAGCCGGCCTGGCCGTCTTCAGCGTGCTCGGCTACCTGGCCTTCGTGCAGGGCCAGAGCGTGGAGGACGTGGTGGCCGGCGGGCCGGGCCTCGTGTTCATCACCTATCCCATCGCTCTGGCCAAGATGCCCATGGCCGGCTGGGCCATCGGCGCCCTGTCATTTGTCTTTTTCGCCTGCCTCATCACTCTGGGCATTGACAGTGCCTTCAGCCTCATCGAGGGCGCCGTGACGGGTCTGCGCGACCGCCTGGCCTGGGTGAGCCGGCCCGTCATGACCGCCGCTCTGTGCATCATCGGATTCCTGGGCAGCCTGGTGTTTTGCACGCGCAGCGGCCTGATGTGGCTGGACATCGTGGACCGCTGGATGAGCAACTACGGGCTGGTGCTGGTCGGCCTGCTGCAGTGCATCGCCGTGGGCTACTTCTTCCATTTAGACGAGCTGAAGGACTATATCAACGAGCACAGCGAGATAAAGGTCCACAACTGGTTCGACGCGTTCGTGAAGGTCATCACGCCGGCGATCCTCATCTTCCTGCTGGCCAACCAGTTCCTCACCGACGTGACCGAGGTCTATGGCGGCTACGACGCGATACTGCCCCACTCGGTGACGCTGGCCGGATGGGGGTGGTTCGGTTTCCTGTTCTGCGTGGCGCTGCTGCTGGCGCGCCACAACCGCATGGTGGTCGCCATCGGTGGAACGGGGGTGCTGTTCCTGGTGTTTCTCGCCTGGCTGGGCATCGCCACGGGGCGATCGGCCGGCCAGGTGGTGGCACCCGCGGCGATGGCCGCCGTGGCCGCCGCCCTGCTGTTCGGCGGGCTGACCGCCTGCATCTGGGTCGCCGTCAAGACGCACCACATGGCGGGCCTGAGCCTGCAGGAGCGTGAGGATCTGGAAGAGACCGACTCCGAGGTCACCCGGTGAGGGGCTGTTCGGGCGCTTCACCCTCGGGGCCGGCCGGGCGCTCTTCGGGGAGCCCGCCGATTTCGAGCCGGTCGCCCTCCTCCAGCCCCCTGTCCGCGAACCAGCCCCCCCGCACCTGCAGCACGTAGGGAACCGGCTCAGGCGGCGTGAAGATGGTCGAGTCGTTCGGCTCGGTGTCCCTGATGCCGATGATCTCGCCGTCCTCGGTCACAAAGGCCACCGAGAGGGGGAAGGGCGTCTCTGCCTGGCTCATCCGGGGCTCGGACGGTTCGGGATAGACGAAGAGCATCCCGTAGCCGGGCTCCAGTCCTCGCCGACCGGTCAGCCCCTGCTGCCGCTTCTCGGGCGTGTCGGCCACTTCGGCCCGGATGGTGTAGGAGACGGCGGCCTGGTGTTCGACGCGGGGCGCTTCCGGCACGCTCAGTTCCACAAACACCGCGTCCTCGGGGTGCCCGACGCCGGCCGGCGCGCACCCGCCCGGCCGCATCAGCAGGCCGCCGAGCAGGAAAACAACCAGGAAGATGATGATGTGCTTCTTCCAGTTCATGAGGAAGGCATGTCCCTGCGTTCAAGGTAGGTTCCTGCAAACCTTTATATCATGCGGGGCGCGGCCGCGCAACCTGGAGCGCCTCCGGTCGGCTGATCGCGACCCTTGTCCCCCCGTTCGCACGGCGGGATACGATGGACGCGAAGCCGGGCCGTCGCGCGCCATTCCCAGTTCGGCATCCGGGGAACGGATGTGCCACACTTCCTAAGCCGGGGCTTACTCGCCCGGGGCGGGGCGGCTGGGGCCCACGCGCCCGGCAGTCCGCCGCTGCTCGCCCTTACTCCCGCACAGTGAACATGTAAGTGCCTGCGGATAGACCATATATGACGCGCCCGTCTTCTGCTCGAACGGCGCTTATGCCCTCCGCGTCGGCCGCTGGCCGGCCGCTCTCGGTAACCGCTTCGGGGTCGGACGCGGGCAGACTGAGCGTCGCCCGGCTGTTGGCCGGCACACGCACCGTCACTTCCAGTCCCTCGTCGTTCACCTGCCACTCGGTCACTATCTCGCCCCGGATGGAGGCATAGGTCGCCCTAACGCGGGTCAGTTCGCCCCCGGCAGGGGCGGGGCACGGCGTGACGCTGAACTGCGCCCAGTCGTCGGCCTCGGTGCGGATGCCGGCCAGCCAGCCGAACAGCCACTGTCCCACCGAGCCGTAGGCGAAGTGGTTGCGCGAGTTCATGCTCGGCCCGGCGGTGTCGCTGTCCCACAGTTCCCAGATGGTGGTGGCGTCCTTCTCGATCATGTAGCCCCAGGAGGGCTGCTCGCGCTGCAGAAGGAGGCGCACGGCCACGTCCTCGTGCCCCGTCCCGCACAGGGCCGGCAGCAGCCATTGCGTGCCGCCGAAACCGGTGGACAGGTGCCCGCCCCGCCCCTCGATGTTGGCCACCAGGTCGTCGGCCACGGACGCGCGGTGCTCCTCCGGCGCAACGCCCCACGCAAGGGCCAGGGCGCAGACGGTCTGGGTGGCGTTCTCGTAGGTTCCGTCCTCGCGCAGGTAGCGCTCGTTGAACGCGTCGCGCACCGCCCGCGCGCGGGCCTCGTATTTCTCGCCGGCCTCCTCGCGGCCCAGCACCCGGGCCGTCCGCGCGGTGAGCGTGGTGGAGTAGAAGTGGTTCAGCGTGGCGAACATCGTCTTGTCCGTCTGCTCGCCCGCCGGCACCCAGTCGCCGTAGTCGTTGCCGCGCGCGTTCTCCCAGATGCCCTCCGGGTTCTCGCCGCTGACGTAGTCCACGTAGCGGCACATGCTCTCGAAGTGCCGCTCCAGGATGCGCCGGTCGCCGTAGAACTGGTAAACGGTCCAGGGCACGATGACGCCGGCGTCCATCCAGGCGGGGGCGCCGGCCGGGGGCAGCAGGCCCTTCGGGCTCAGGTAGGGGCAGACGTCGGGGAAGGCGCCCTCGGGGGTCTGCTCGTCCATCATGTCGCGGGCGAACTTCGTCAGCATCGCCGCCATGTCCATGTTGTAGCAGGCCGTGGGCGCGAACATCTGCGCATCACCCATCCAGCCCAGCCGCTCGTCGCGCTGCGGGCAGTCGGTCAGCACGCTGTGCATGTTGCCGCGCTGCCCCCACACGATGTTGCGCTGCAGGCGGTTGACCATCTCGGAAGACGTCTCGATGCGGCCGGCCGGCGCGCAGTCGTTGTGCACAACCAGGCCTGTCAGGTCGTCCTCGTCGGGCGTGCCCGGGTAGCCGGTCACCTCGACGTAGCGGAACCCGTGGTAGGTGAAGTGCGGCGTGAAAGTCTCCTCCTCCCCGCCCCGCAGCACGTAGGTGTCGGTGGCCTTCGCCTTGCGCAGGTTCTCCGTGTAGAGGGTGCCGTCGTCGTTGAGCACCTCGGCGTGGCGCAGCGTCACCTCCGTGCCGGCCGGCCCCCTCACGCGCAGGCGGCAGAAGCCGACCAGGTTCTGACCCATGTCGAAGACGTACTTGCCCGGCTCAATCTCCTCTACGCCCACAGGGCGCAGTTCCTCGGTGACGCGGATGGGCGGGTGCTGCCGGGCGTTGCGCTCGGCGCCGGCGTCCTCGAAGGTCTCGGCCGGCTGCCAGTCGGCGTCGTCGAAACCCGCCCGGTCCCAGCCGGGCATCTCGCGGCGTGCGTCGTAGCGCTCCCCGTCGTAGAACTGGGAGCGGCGGATGGGGCCTTCGCCGCAGCGCCATGTGCCGTCGGTGGTCACCCGCTGGGTGACGCCGTCCTCAAACTCCACCTCCAGTTGCGCCAGCAGGCGCGGGGGATGCTCACCGAACTGGTCCTCCCCCTGGCCCCACCCTATCTGGCCGCAGTACCAGCCTTCTCCCAGCACGGCACCCAGCGCGTTCGCGCCGTCCTGCAGCATGTCCGTCACGTCATAGGTCTGGTACATCACTCTCTTACGGTAGTCGGTCCAGCCCGGCGCCAGGACGTCATCGCTGACCGCCCGGCCGTTCAGGCGAAGCAGGTAGAGGCCGAGCGCGGTGGCATAGAGCCGCGCGCGCCGCACGGGGCGCTCCAGGCGGAATTCGCGCCGCAGGTAAGTGGCAGGCTGGGGGCGGCGCTCGTCCCGCATCCCTATCCACTCGGCCGTCCAGTCGGCCGGCTCCAGCAGCCCCATTTCCCACCAGGCGGGCTCGCTCCAGGGGGAAGCGGCGCCTTCGGCGTCCCAGGTGCGCACCTTCCACCAGTAGCGGCGGCGGGACTCGCGCACCGGTCCGTCGTACTCGACGTGGGCACAGCGGTCGGACTCGACCCGGCCACTGTCCCAAACGTCGGCGTCTCCGGCGGCCAGGGACTCCCGGGAGGCGGCCACCAGGATCTGGTAAGCGGTCTGGATGGCGCCCCGGCGCTCGTCGTTGACAACCCACGACAGGCGCGGCACGCGCTCCTCGATGCCCAGGGGGTCGGTCAGGTATTCACATCGCAGTTGCATCGGCGCCCCGGCGCCGTCTCTCTGCCGGCTTGTCATGTTGGTCCCTTCTGTCGCTCTGGCGTCGCAGTGTCCCCGGTTGAGTTCGGGTCAGGCCGACCCCGAAGTGGGTTCGTTTCGCAGGAAGCGGCTTGCGCAGCACGTCCATACCGGTCGTCGCCGCCCAAACGAGACGGCAGCGGACATATCGGGCGTAAGGCACCTTCCGCTGGCCGAAACCTATGGTATTCGTTCCGCGGCTTGAATCAAGAGACAAGACGAAAAGCGGCTGCCGGTTGCTTGCGCCAGGCGCTGAGAGCTGAACGCCGTGCTCAGCACTGCCAGGGGCTGGGTGCGATGTCCTGGCAAAGACGCCCGGGCGCCTTGCAGCGGGGCGGCGGCTTGTGGGAGAATCGACCCCGGTTCAGCCGGAGACCCTCCCATGCTGCGCAAAGGACGTTTCGCCCTGTGCGTCGTCGCGCTCTATCTGCTGCAGGCGACGGTCATGCACCGGTTCAGCTACCGCTTCCTGCGGCCGGACCTGCTGCTGGCCGCGGCGGCGTTCCTGACGCTCGATGGGGACCTCCGCACGGCGCTCTGGGGGGTCTTCATCGTGGGGCTGCTGCGCGACTTCGGCTCGGCCGGGGCGCTGGGGGCCGCCCCGCTGGCGATGGTGCCGGTCACGGCGCTGCTCTGGCACCTGAAGACGCGCCTGGTGCGGGAGTCACCCTGGACCGACCTGCTGCTGACGTTCGCCTACACTCTGGCCGTCGGCTTGCTGTGGGCCGGGGGGACCGCCGCCGTAACCCGGGCGCGCCTCTCGGACCTGGTGCCGCTTGCGGCGGGGCAGGCGCTCTTCACCACCGCCCTGGCGCCCTTCCTGTTCGCCCTGTGCAGCGGCGTGGGCATCGTGCGGCGGCCGGCCGGAGCGTGAGATCGTTGCTCGTTGCTTGTGATTCGTTGCTCGCCGGCGCCTCCGCTCACAAGCGGACCTCGTGGGGCCCGGCGCGGGCGAGGCGCGAAAGGGTTGGCTGCGCTGTTCCCTCAATCCGCGTCGCCGCTTTCAGGGCGGAAGTGCTTGATGATGGCGGCGGCCAGGGCATCGGAGATGCCCGGGACGGCCTTCAGCTCCTCGACGGTGGCCCGGCGGACCTTATTGAGCCCGCCGAAGTGGTCCATCAGGCGGCGCGCTTTCTGCTTGCCGATGCCCGGGACCTCTATCAGGGGGGACTCCATCGAAGCCTTGCGCCGCAGACGGCGGTGGTACTGCACGGCGAAGCGGTGGGCCTCGTCCCGCACGCGCGTGATCAGACGGAACCCGTAGCTGTCCTCTGGCACCTCGACGGGGGCTTCGCGCACGCCGAGCCGGTCCTCCGATGGCTGGAAGACACGTTCGGCGCGCACCTGCCGTCCCCCGGCCGCACGGGCCTTCGCCAGGGCCGCCACGTCCGGGGCCTCAACCCCCAGCTCGCGCAGCACCCGCAGTGCCACGCCCAACTGCCCCCTGCCCCCGTCTACGAGGACGAGTTCGGGGGGGTCGGCGTCCTGCTCGACCAGCCGCCCGTAGCGGCGGCGCAGCACCTGCTCCATCATGGCGAAGTCGTCCTGCCCTTCGATGTCGCGGATGCGGTAGCGGCGGTAGGAGGACTTGTCCGGTTCGCCGTCCCGGAAGACGACCATCGAGCCGACGGCCTCGCGGCCCTGGGTGGTGGAGATGTCGAAGCACTCGATGGTGCGGGGCAGCTCGGTCAGGTCCAGGATGCGCTGCAGGGACTCCATCTGGAGGCGGCGCCTTTCCTCGGCGGAGGTGGCCGTCCGCTCCGCCTGGCGGGCGTTGCGGTTGGCCAGTTCGATCAGCCGCCGCTTGGCGCCTCTCTGGGGGTGCAGGATGCGCACGCGCCGGCCCTTCTTCTCGCCGAGCCAGGACTCCAGCACCCCGGCATCGGGCGTCTCCACGGGCACCAGCACCTGCTCAGGCACGAAGCGGTTGGCGGCGTAGAACTGGTTCAGAAAGGAGCCGAAAATCGCCTCCTCGCTGTCCAGCTCGGCCGGGAAGCGATAGGTGGCCACGTCCCGCACGTTGCCGTCCCGCACGAACAGCACGGCGATGGAGACGTATCTGTCCAGCGTGCAGATGCCGAAGACGTCGCGGTCCGCGTCGGCGGCGGAGTCCGCCACGTGCTGGGCCTCCAGGGTCTCCTCGACGGCCCTGATGCGGTCGCGGATGTTGGCGGCTTTCTCGAAGTTCAACTCCCGGGCGGCCGCCTCCATCTGCCGCCGCAGTTCATCCAGCAGCTCGTCGGCCCGGCCCTTCAGGAACATCACCACCTGGTCAATGATGCGGTCGTATTCCTCGCGGGAGATGTCCGAACAGCAGGGGGCGGCGCACTTGCCCATCTCACCGTAGAGGCAGGGGCGCCGGCGCTCGCGGCACTGGCGGATGCTGCAGCGGCGCAGCGGGAAGACGTCCTGCAGCACCTTCAGCGTCTTGCGGGCGGCGCGGGCGCTGGCGTACGGGCCGAAGTAGAGCGCATCCTCGTCCTCCAGCCGGCGGGTGACCACAGGGCGCGGCCAGGGCTCGGTGCGGTCTATCTTGATGCTGACAAAGCTCTTATCGTCGCGGAAGTTGACGTTGTAACGGGGGCGGAACTGCTTGATGAAGTTGCTCTCCAGCAGCAGCGCTTCCTTCTCGGAGGCGGTCACCACCACGTCCACGTCCCGCACCTGTTCGATGCGCTCGGAGATGAGCCGCCACTCCTGGCGGCCTTCCTGGAAGTAGCTGCGCACCCGGGCGCGGAGGTCCTTCGCCTTGCCGACGTAGATGACCTCCTTGCGGACGTCCTTCATCAGGTAGACGCCCGGTTTGCGGGGCAGCCGGTCTATCTTCCGGCGCAGTTGATCTGAGACCTCGACCGCCATGCGGGCACCTCACGTGTCCTTTCGCCTTGCCTGCCGTCATGATAAGACAACCGGCCCGCCGAATCTAACCACAACAGGCACCGCGAGCATAAGGTGAGTCGGAACGGAGCGGTATGACGGCGACAGCATGAGCGGGTATGCATGTCCGCTCGGCGGCGGAGGGTCAATCGGGGGCGGGCTCGGCCTCCGGCTGGCGGTCCCGGCCGGGCTGGCCGGCGGCCCGCAGCCAGGAGCGGGTGAGGAGCATGACCGTAGCGGCCTCGGAACTGAAGGCCAGGGGGAGCATGGCCGTGGCCGTGACGTGGTTGTAGAGGCCGACGGCCGAGAGCGCCGCCGCGCCGACCAGCACCGACAGGTCGCGCATAAGGGCGCCCACCAGCATGCCGCCCGTGCGGCGATGCACCATGACCTGCCCGTGGTAGTAGTTGCGCCAGCAGATGGCCCCCGGCACCACGAGCGTGACCCAGACGGCCTGCCGCACCATGCGGAGCGTCTCCCCCGTGGCGCCCTGCAGGTAGCGGAAGAACAGTTCGGCCAGGGGGGTGGCCACCACCACCAGCATCAGGCCCGTGATAACGGCCGTCGTCCGCACCATGAAGCGCCGCAGTTGCGCCAGCTCGTCCCGCCCGAACGTCACCATCAGGTGGCGGAACTGGTTGACGGCGCCCAGGAAGATGGCCTCGAAGGTGGAGGCCAGGCTGACGACGGCAACGATGACGTCCACGTTGGGGAGCGCAGGGTCACCCGTGGGGTTCAGCGCTGTGACGAATCCGTAGATGATGGGCCGCGTCAGGGAGAAAAGGATGGACGTGCCGGCCATGGGCAGAAAGAAGGCCAGCATCTCCCGCAGGCTCAGTGCGCTGTCCTCTTCCGGATGCCGGTGGTGATGGAAGAGAGCCGCCAGCCCGGCGGCCAGGACCAGGTAGAGGACGCGCGGCAGAATGAGCGACAGGCTGATGGTGAGCACGGGGTCCCAGCCGTGCCACATACCGGTTGCCAGCACCCCCGCCAGGAGCGCCAGTTCGAGCGCGTGCATCACCGTGACGGTTGCCGTGCGGTGCGCCTGCACCAGCAGCCCTTCCCCGAAGCGACTGAGCCCTTCCAGCAGGATCAGCGGCGTGAAAAACCGCATGTAAAGCACTATGCGCGCTATGCGTGCCGGCGGCACGTCGTAGATGAAGGGCAGCAGCATCGGGCCCAGCGGGGTCCAGGCCAGCAGCGCTATGGGAAGGGTCAGCACCAGCGAAATGCCGGTCACGAACCGCAGGCTGTGCCGGAAGGACTTCGGCCCGCGCACCAGCACGTTGGTCATCTGGGAGACGAATATCAGCGCGGCGCGGAAGGGCCCGAACACGGCCAGCGCCAGGGCATATACGGCCAGCTCCTCCACCCCGGCCTCGTAATGCAGGAGCACGAAGTTCTGCGCCAGCCGACCCGTCAGCAACACCACGCCCATCAGGGCCAGGGGCCAGTAAAACCTCAGATAGCGACGTTGAATGGAATCCACGACGGCCAGTGGGGTAGGGAGCGGATTGCGGTCCGACCCGTGCGGGCCAGACCACCCACTATAGCACGCCTCGCGGTAGAAGTGCAGGGTGCGCCGCTGCGCATGTGCGCCTGCCTCTTTGGGGAGAATGTGCCCGACAGCGACCGGCTGTTGGCCGGCCCTGGCCCTGTCGCCATGTTCGCGCCGAGTCGTCTTCCGCTCCGATAGCGAAGTTAGCCGCCGACGCGTCCGGACGGTCCCCTCGTCGCCCCGGCGCCGAAGTTCGCCTCCTGTCGGACGAAGGAAGCCCGTCCTCGTGGTGGTCGTTGTGGTTACCCTGGCCCTTGCGCTCGCAATCCCGCCCACTCCGGCGAGCGACCTGCCCTGAGAAATCAGGGGGTGGACCGATCTCCTGTAACCGGCAAGATAGCAGGCCGCACCCGGTGGCCCGGCTCCCTGAATAGGGCCACCGCGCGCAATGTCTTGCAAATGGGGCGCGATTTTTCGTAATATTTGCGGTGTGACGGAGCCCACCGGGGCCATGCCGTTTCGGGCTTGCGGTGAGCTGGTGCATCAGCCACGAAGCGAGTGCAGGTTCGGGAAACGCCGGCGACCCAGCGGACGGGGGGCGCCGGGGCGCTGCCGGCACGTGGCGGAGGGAGGAGGGAAGTATGGATGTGGCCGTGCAGGCGGACGGCGCGGGCGCAAGGATGCGCCGGTCCAGCCGGCGCATATTGTTCGTTACGCTGGCGCTCAGCGGATTCCTGTTTTTGATGGCCCTGTCCGCCCTCAGGAGCGGTGCGGGCCCGTTGATGCGCATCGGCATCTGGGGCGGATTCGTCCTGTCAGTACCCGTTTCGGTGCTGGCGGCGCAGGGCCATTGGCGAGCGCGCCGCCTGCTGGAGGACAGAGACGGGATGATTGACGACCTGACGGGGCTGCCCAACCGCAGTGGCATTATCTGCGAGCTTGACCAGTGGCGCATGGAGTCGGGCGACGTCGGCCGGCGGGCATGGCTGGTGAATGTGGCCCTGATGAACCTGAACAAGCTCAACCACGAGTACGGCTACGCGGTCGGCGACGCGCTGGTCAAGCACGTTGCGCGCCTTCTGCGCACCCGGCTGGGTGGCGGATACGCCGTCGGGCGCATCGGGCCCGGGGAGTTCATGGTTGCCCTGCCGGATGCCGACGAGGGCGAGGCGCGCTCGGTGGCCTCGTCGCTGGAGGCTGAGATCGAGGCGTTCCGGCAGGACCCATCGCGGGGCGAACACGCGGCGGCGCTGAAGGTCGTGGTCAGCTACACGCCCTACCGGCCGGAAGTCGAACCTCTGCGGGAGACCATGAAAGCCGCCCGCGAGTCCACGCTCGCCTGGGAGTTCTCCGGCTCGTTTGCCGAGAATGAACGCTACTGCCACGTGCCGCGGGTGACCCTCGGGGCCTTCGCGGCGCGGCAGTGGGACGCGCTAAGCGAGGCGGAGCGAAGTTCGTTCGGCAAGTGGTCACGGGGGCTTGATGACGAATTTGGCCTGCAGATGGCCGCCGACACCGTCCGCCTGCTGGATGAGCGGGCCGAACTCGGCACGTTCGACTTCGTAACGCACCCGCCGGCTGACAGGCATAGCGACTGCCGGCCCCTGGCGCGGCAAGTGGCCCGGCTGCTCGGCGTGCCCTGCCGGGACCTGTTCCGGGCGAGGCCCGGCGGGCCGGATGATCGCCACGTCGAGCCGGTCCTGGACGCCGCGGTTCAGGCCGGCCAGTCTGCGTTGCTCGTCTCCGACGTCGTGCGCTCGGGGGTTCTGGAGCGCAAGTGCGTGCGGCAGATGTCGGGACGGGGGGTCCACGTGCTCTCGATCTCCTGGGCTGCGCAATAGCCGGTGACCGGCAGTTGGCGAAAGACCCCGAATGGGCTAAACTCCGCCTGACGGTGGACCGGATTCGGGAAGGAGCGCGGGCCCATGGCGGCCGCAGAGGCAGGTAGCAGCACCGAGACGATGACCAACCGGGAGCGCATCTTCGCCACCATCCGGGGCGAGGAGGTGGACCGCTTCCCCGTCTGGCTGAAGATGACCAACCGCACCTGGCAATCCTCCCAGCCCGGGCCCTACTGCGACATGGGCGCCGAGGAACTGCTCCGGGCGGCCGGTTGTGACCTGATGCTGGGCTGCTGGGGAGGGGCGCGCAAACAGACGCCGCACGTCGAGATAACGACCTCCGAGAAAGACGGCGTGCGCCGCAAGACCATGGAGACGCCCGACGGCCCCCTGGTGGCTGAGCAGACCTACGACCCCTATACGGAGAGCTGGCACCCGACGAAGTTCCCCGCCGACAGCGCCGAGAACCTCCGGCGCCTGCGCTGGCTGTTCAAAGATACGACCTTCGCGGTGCCGACCGAGAAGGCCGAGGAGTGGGCCGCTCGCCGGAAAGATCTCGAGGCGCGGGACGCCTTCACCATGACGGGCATCGGCCCCTCCCCCCTGATGGACCTGGTCGAGCACCAGTGCGGGCCGCAGAACACCACCTACCTTCTGCACGACGAACCGGAGCTTTTCCGCGAGGTGGTGGAGCTGATGCACCGCGACCGCGTGCGCGAGCTCGAGGCCCTGCTGCCCCGGGTGGCGGCCGATAGCTTCTGGCTCTCGGAGAACACGAGCACCACGCTGATCAGCCCGGCCATGTTCCGCGAGTTCTGCATGCCGCAGCTTCGCGAATACGGGGATATCATCATCGAACACGGCAAGATCGCCGTCCACCACATGTGCGGTACGCTCAACGCCCTGCTGGAGATGATAGACGAGCTGCCCGCCCAGGCCAACGAGGCGTACACGACGCCCCCGGTCGGCGACACGACCCTGGCCGAGGGGCGGGCGCGCATGCCGTCAAAGGCCCTCATCGGCGGCACCAACGCCGCGCTTTGGCTGGCGCCGGTCGAGCAGATAGTGGCCGAGGTGTCAGCCGACCTGGAGCGGTGCCCGGACAGGCGCGGGATATTCCTCACCTCAGCGGGCGTGCTGCCTCCGCCGGTCTCCTTCGAGAAAGCCCGCGCCGTCGCCGCCGAGTTCAAACGCCTATGAGGCGGCAGTGCCCAGAGGGAGCTCGGGGCAGTTCAGGGTTCACTCACAGCCAGCCGGTCAACCCCGCCAGCAGGCGGGAGTAGTGGACGAAGTCCGGCCAGGAGACGTTCGCCGGCACGCCGTGGTCGCAGCTCGGGATGTAGCCGCCGTCCTGCACCACGGGGGCGACGCGCTCCAGCTCCGCCTCGATGACCTCCCCGCCTTTCGCCATGGCGCGCTTGTCCACGCCGCCGCGGTAGGCCATCTGGCGTCCGAACTCCTGCCGGTAGCGGACGATGTCGTTGCCGGCCGCCACCTCGACGGGGTCGCAGACGTTGATGCCGGCCTCCATCCAGACGGGGATCAGCTCCTCGATCTTGCCGTCGGAGTCCATGTCATAGACGGGCACGCCGGCCTGGCGGACCTGGCCGCCCCAGCGGTCGTAGGCCGGCTTGAGGAACTCCCGCGCCATCACCGGACTGACCATCGGGCGTTCCTTGAAGGCCATGTCCTCGCTGATGTAAACGCTGTCGGCCACGCCGGCCTCGAGGATGGGGGCCAGGGTGCGCGAGACGAACTCCGTCCAGAACTCGACCATCTCGGCCAGGAAGTCGGGCTCCTCGATGAACATCATGCACAGCCGCTCGAAGCCGACCCACTCGCGTATCTGCCAGAACGGGCCGGAGAAGTGTACCGTGCAGGGGTAATCCCGCTCGCGCAGCCGCCGGCAGCGCTCCTCGAAGTCCTCGGGGAACCGGCCCGGCGCCTCAGGGTCGTAGCGGCGCTTCATATCCTCCCAGTCGTCGCGGTTCTCGACCGGCAGCTTGATCCACTTGCGCGTCACGAAATCTATGGCCTGGCGCAGGTAGCGCGGGTCGAACTGGTCCGATATCTCACAGATGTTGCCCTTCCAGTCCTGCACCACGTAATGGCCGTCGCGGTGTTCGAGGGTCTTCTCCTCGAACTGCGGTATCATCCGGAAGTCCACGCCGTGGCTGACCCGGTCCTTCGTGGGCTCGCGCTCGACGCCTATCTCTTCACAGAGGACTTCGAACCAGTTGCGGCCCTCGGGCAGGCCCTGTGTGCGCCAGTTGGCACGGGTTGATT
The DNA here is from genome assembly GCA_003551305.1 of Candidatus Brocadiaceae bacterium. Lineage (GTDB taxonomy): Bacteria > Planctomycetota > Brocadiia > SM23-32 > SM23-32 > B1Sed10-231. Next base: position 38,085 of record PUMJ01000050.1, on the reverse strand, counting down.
CCCGCGGCCAGCCCGGGGAGAAGGGGACCTTGTCGGGGGTTCCGAACGTCAGCGTCTCGATGAAGCGTTCACGGGCGTTCATGGGCACCTCGGGTGGGTTGAATGCCGGCAGGGCGCCATTCTAAGCCCCCGGCGACGAAACGCAACACGCCTTCCGCCAGAACCTGCGCAAAAGCGCGCGGCGCCTTGAAGGGCGGGTTATTGTTGCCTATCCTCAATAGGAAGCACGTCCACAGGGGGCAGTAAGGAGAGAGCGCCATGGCCATAGCCTGTTCCACAAGTGCCTTCAGAGGGTCGCTGCAAACGGCCCTGGCCGAGGTCAGTCGCCTCGGTTTCGAGCTGGTTGACCTGATCACCATCGAATCCTGGAACCACATCGTGCCGGGCGAACTGGCCGAGGAGCCGGATGCCGTCGCCGGGCGCGTCAAGGAGCTGCTGGCGCAGTACGAACTCACTCCCGTGGCCATGAACGTCGCCCTGCCGCACCTGCACCAGCGCGACGAGCAGACAAACGCCGAGCGGCTGCGCCAGGCGCGTGCCGTCGCCGGCCTGATGAACGAGCTGGACGTGGAGGTCGCGACTTTCTACCCCGGCGTCAAGGTCGAGGATCGGCCCTGGGAGGACCTGCTGGCCGACACGGCCGCCACCTGGCGCGAGATGATGGAGGTGGCCGCGGAGGCCGGGGTTACATTTGCCGTCGAGCTTCACTACAACACCCCGTTCGAGACGATAGAGCAGTGCGAGCGTCTGTTCGAGGCCGCGCCGCAGATGCGCATCGGCTACGACCCCAGCCACTTCGTGATGCAGGGCATGGACGTGCGCCAGACGGAGCCGCTGTTGGACAGGGCGGTGCACGTGCACCTGCGCGACGCCGACGCCGACGCCATGCAGGCCCCCACGGGCGAGGGCAAGGTGGACTTCGAGTGGGTGCTGGACGCCTTCGCTGAGCGAGGCTACGAAGGCCGCTACTCGATCGAATACCTGGCCGGGGGCGAACTCGACGTCAAGGTCAGTATTGCCCGCCTGAAAGCCCTCCTCGAGGATATACTCACCGGCTGATCGCCGGCCCTCGGGCCGAACCACTCCCGCGAGCAGAGCAAAACCGAAGGGGTGGCCCGCTCACCATGGGTGAAGCGACGGCGACACTCGACGAATCACAGGCCCACGAACTGGGCGCCAACGCCTCCCACACGCGCCGCAACCACGTGCTCGGCGTGGTGGCGGGCGTCTTTGCGGACATGGCGCTGAACTTCCGCGATCCCACTCTCGTGCTGGCCGGTTTCATCTACGCGGTGACCGGCAGCACCCTCCTGGTGGCCATCATCCCCATCATCAGCAAAGCGGGCGTTCTGGCCCCCCAGTTGATCGCCAGCGGCTTCCTGGAACACCTGCCCCGGCGGCGCCCCTACTTCATCGCGATGACCGTCGTGCGCTCTGTGGCGTTCACCGCGTTTGTGGGCGCCATGTGGCTGGTCAGCCAGAATCCGGATGCCCTGTCGCTGACCCTTTTCTACGGCACGTATCTGGTGGCCTACGTGGCCGGCGGCGTGGCCCATGTCATCTTCATGGACATGGTGGGGCGGTTGATCCCACCCGGGCGGGTCGGCTCCTTTCTGGGCATGCGGAAGCTCCTGGGTGGGACGGCCTCCATCGTCGTCGGCCTGCTGGTCATCCAGCCCATTCTGAGCAATCTCCCGCTCCCACCCAACTACGTCCTGTTGGCGGCCATCGGCACCGTTCTGGTCGCCATCGACATGAGTACTTGGTCTTTGTGCCGGGAAGAACCCGGCCCCAGCGCCGAGAACAGAACGAACCTTCGTGAGGCGCTCCGGCGGGGATTCGAGTGGCTGAAGGACCGACACAACTACCGCTGCTACATGTGGATGCGCGTGGCCTTTCGGATCAACTACCTCATGATGGCCTTCTTCATCCCCTATGGAACACAACGCCTCCAGCAGGGGGCCGAGGTTGCCGTGCTGGGCGGCATCATGGTGGCGACGGTCAAGTTGAGCCGGGTCGTCTCCGGTGGCGTCTGGGGTAAGGTGGCGGACGTGTGGGGGTCCCGTGCCGCCCTGATTGGAGCGGGTGCGTTCATGTTCAGCGCGCCCGCGCTCGCCCTGCTGGCCCCGCTTCTTCCCCCCCTGTTTGAGATTCCTGTGCCTGGTGTCACCTACGGCCTCGACCTGCCGTTCGTCGTTTACCTGGTGGGGCTGGCGTGCATCGGTATCGGCTTACAGGCGAACGGCCTGGGAGGATACCGCTTCCTGATAACCAGCGCCCCGGCCGAGCGCCGCCCCTCCTACATCGCTTTCCTCAACACCCTGACCAGCCCGCTGACTCTGCTGCCCCTGGCCGGCGCCTGGCTGGCCGAGTCGGTGGGGATGACGGCCCTGTTCTCAGTCGTCGCGGCCGGCGGTCTGCTCTACCTCGTCAGCGCCTTCAGGATGAAACGGCCGGCCGGTGACGACAAGCCCCACCACAGCTAAAATGGCCCGGGGGCCTCGGTGCCGGAGGCACCCAGCCCGGGCCCTGCACGCGCCATTGCCGCGAGACATGAGGAGCAGAGTGCCATGCAGTGCACAAGCCTGCTGAGAACGCGCAAGGAGATGCCCCGCGCGCCCCTGCCGGAATGCCACGGCGGAGAGGGAGAGCTGGACTGGGTGCGGGTGCTGGACCACGGGGACCTGGAGGGACGCCACCTGCGGTTCTTCCACGACGACGTCATCCCGCCCGGCGCCTCCATCGGCGTACACCGCCACGAGGGCGACGAGGAGTATTACTTCATCATCTCCGGCCGGGGCGTGATGACTCTGGACGGCGAGCGGCACGAGGTGGGCCCCGGCGACATCGGGGCCGTCTTCCCGGGTGGGGAACACGGGCTGGCGAACACCTCGGACGAGGACATGCGCATTATCGTCGTCTCCGTAGCCTGTAGCCGCCGGACGTGACACGCCAGGCGAAGAGGCGTATCATGGAGCGGCCATTTACCTGGGAGCGTGAACATGCCGGACCCGGCGCGGGACCCCGCGAGACCGAACGTTCTGCTGATATGCTGCGATCACCTGCGCGCCGACTGGCTGGGGGTCGGGGGGCATCCTACGATGATGACCCCGCAGATTGACCAGTTAGCCTATGAAGGTGTCAACTTCCGGCGCGCCTTCAGCCAGTGCCCGGTCTGCGTGCCCGCCCGCCGCATCATGATGACCGGCCTGGGCACCTACTCGATCCACATGGACCGCAACAGTGAGCAGCCCTTCCCCGAGGGCCCGAAGCTGGCCGAAGTGATGACCCGCGCCGGCTACCAGACATTCGCGTCCGGCAAGCTGCACACCCACCCGCAGCGCAACCGCATCGGCTTCGAGGACGTCCAGCTCAACGAGGAAGGCCGCCGCCACGCAGGCATGCTGAAGGACGACTACGAGGCGTTCCTGGACGAGAACGGCTACGGGCACCTGGCCTACACCCACGGGCTGGGCAACAACGAGTACGGCGTTCGGATGAGCCCGCTGCCGGAGAAGTTCACCACCACGCACTGGACCGGCCAGCGCGCCATGGAGTTCATAGACCGCCGCGACCCCACGCGCCCCTTCTTCCTGCACGTCTCCTTCGACAAGCCGCACCCGCCCCTCACCCCGCCGCGCGACTACTATGAACTCTACCGCGACGCGTCGATGCCCGAGCCGGCGCGCGGGGACTGGGTGGACCGAAAGCTGCCGGGACGCGTGCGGGCGCTGCAACTGCGCAACAACTACGACGACTATGCCGACCACCCGCTGATGATCCAACAGAGCCTGCGCGGTTACGCGGCGCTGGTCACCCACATAGACAGCACCGTCGGCGTCCTGCTGGGCCACCTGCGGGAGCACGGCCTGCTGGGGAACACGCTCATCATCTTCACCAGCGACCACGGGGACCAGCTTTTCGACCACGGCAACCTGGCGAAGGGCGACTTCTTCCGCGGCTCCACGAACGTGCCGTTCATCGTGCGCCCGCCGCGCCCATGGGCGGCCGAGCGCGGTTTCCGCCCCGGTCGGGCCAACGACACCGCGCCGGTGGACCTGATGGACATCATGCCGACCATCCTGGAGGTCTGCGGCCTCGATGTGCCGGACTCGGTCGAGGGCCGCAGCCTCGTGCCGCAGCTTCTGGACGACGGGGCGCCGTTCCGCAGCTATACGTTCGGCCGGTGCGCCGAAGTGTTCGGCATGAGCGACGGCCGCACGAAGTACATGTGGTTCGCTCAGGACGACTACGAGTTTCTGTTTGACCAGGAGAACGACCCGAACGATTGCCATGATCTGGCCGATGACCCGGACTGCAGAGACACGCTGGAGATGTGGCGGGAGAGGCTGATCAGCTATTTTGAACGCCAGGGAGACGAGCACGCCCGGGACGGCCGGTTGCGCCCCAACCTGCGGGAGGTGGACCTGGAGCAGGCGCGCGCCCGCACGGGTTGGAACAACCGTGGGCGGCACTGAGGCGCAGGCCCCGGGCGCCCGTGCCATGGTCTCCTCGCGTGGGGTTCTGGAGGTTTGACGCCCCTGGCAGGCGGACCGTGCACCGCGGCGGTTCCGGGTCGCAGACCCTTCTTGCCGCCAATGCGTGGCTCAGGAATGACATAGCGGAAGGCAACCGGTTCCGGAACGGGAGACCGCAATGCTCTGTTCGGCGTGCACGGCGACGCACTCGGCAATCCGCCGCACGTCGACTCAACCCCGCCGAGACCCTGTTGATACGCGCCGAAAGGCAATCACCCCGGGAGACGATAGCAATGAAGAGCCGAAAAGTGGCCGTTGTCGGGTTCGATTCCATCTCGCTGCCCACGCTGCTCGAGTTCGTCGAGCGCGGGGTCATGCCGAACGTGAAGCGCCTCATCGAGCGCGGCAGCACCACGCAGACGTGGCCGTGCTTTCCTTTCGAGACAGGCACGAACTGGGCCTGCCTCTCCACCGGCGCCAGCCCCTGGGTGAGCGGCTGCAACATGAGCACCCACTTCCCCGGCCGGCCGCTGGACGAGTGGGTGAGGGGCTTCCCTTCCTCCGTCTGCAAGGCGGAGCATCTCTGGGAGGCGGTCCGCCGCGAGGGGGGCCGGTCCGTCGTCTTCGACTGGGCCCATTCCTGGCCCCTCACCGTCGAGGACGGGCTGGTTCACGTGGGTGAGGACGGCCGCCCCGACAACGCCATTCGCGCCCTGCAGGAGGCCCGCGCCTACACCACGCACCCCCGCTCGCTGGACGACTACCGGGTGCAGTGCCACGTGACCCCCGTCACACCGCAGCCCGCCGAAGACTGGCCCGGCGCCCCGGAAGGCGCGCTCTATTTCAAGGTCAGCATACGGCCGGGACGCGCCAGCCGTTACGAGAGCGTCAAGCCGCTCCACGCCCTCATCCTCGAGGGGGCCGGGGGCTACGAGCGCGTCGAACTGTACGCCCGACGCGGCGGGGACCAGCCCCTCCTGGTCTTCGAACTCGACCGGATGAGCGAATGGGTCCACCACACCTTCAGCACCGACCGCGGGGACGTGCGCGCCGGCCTGCGCGGCAAGCTGCTCATCCTGGAGCCCGACGCCTCCCGCGTGCACCTCTACCTGAGCGAGATATACCCGCTGGAGGAGTTCGTGCACCCGCGGGGGCTGACCGACGAACTGCTGGAAGCGTGCGGCCCGTTCATCATCCAGTGCTCCCGCCAGCAGGTGGTGCAGGCCGGCGCCTGCGACATCGCCACCTACTTCGAGGAGCAGAAGCACCTGGCCCGCTGGTGGCGCCAGGCCGCCGGCCACGTCCTCACCAGCCACGAGTGGGACCTGTTCATGCTCAAATGGCACGGGCCGGACTGGACCAACCACCTGACCATGTACATGATTGACCCCCGCCACCCCATGTACGAGCCCGAGCGCGCCGGGGAGGGCTGGGCGCTGTGGGACGACATCATGGGCTGGGGGGACCAGATTGTCGGGCGCGTGATGGAGGCCGCCGGGCCGGAAGCGCTGGTCGCGCTGGTCAGCGACCACGGCGGCGACACGCAACTGCCCGTGCGTCATCCCCACCCGAAGATCAACGACGTGCTGCGCGGGTACGGGTGGCTCGTGGACGGCCCCGACGGCGCCATAGAATGGAGCCGGTCGATCGCCTACGGCCGTAAGCACTACGTCCTCCTGAACGTGAAGGGCCGCGACCCGGACGGCATCGTCAAGCCGGGCGCCGAGTATGAGTCCCTGCGCCGAGAGATGATCTCCGCCCTCTCGCAGGTGACCAACCGGCTGGGGCAACCCTCGTACTGGGCCGTGCTGCCGCGGGAGAAGGCCCGCCGGCTCGGCGTGGGCGGCGACCGCGTCGGCGACATCTTCCTCTGGCCCACCGCGCGCAACCCCGAGGACATCATGTCCCGCCAGGAGTTCTGGCGCAAACACACCCGCCAGGAGACCGGCACGTGGGACTGGCCCCTGCTGAACGCCGGCTCGCACCGGGACGACTCCTACTTCATCGTGGCCGGCCCGGGCGTCCGCAGCGGCTACCGGCGACAGCGGCCGACGCTGATAACCAGCGTGGCGCCGACCCTGGCGACGGCCGCCGGCCTGCCCGTTCCCCGCAATGCCGACGGGGCCGTCCTCTACGACATCCTCGAATAGGCCCGGCCCCGCTGGCGCAACCATGTGGAGCAGGTGTCCGGAGTCACGCCTCAGGGGCAGCCCGCCAGGCGGTCCTCGATGCCGGCGGCCCGGGCGGCCTTTTCCACCCGCGCGCGCAGGGCGGCCAGGTATTTCTCCCGCGTCGGCTCGTGGTGGAAGATGCGCGCGTAACGGTCGTGCAGCGCGGGCCACTGCTGCCGCACCAGCCGCCCGACAGCCGGCCAGACGCGCGGGCGCGGGTTCATCGCATCCACCCAGACGACGTCCACCCCGAGTTCCGCCGCCCGTCCGAACAGCGCCTCCAGCGACTCCCCTCCGTCGGAGAGTTCCGGAAGCAGCGGCCCGAACATGACGGCGGTCTCCAGCCCGGCCTCCTTCGCCGACTCCAGTATGCCCCAGCGTTCCTCGACGCCGGAGGCGCAGGGCTCCCACAGCCGGCGCAGGCCGGCGTCGAGCGTGGTGATGGTGGCGCCCACGCGGGTGAGGCCGGGCCGGAAGACGTCCAGGTCCCGCAGCACCAGGGGGCTCTTCGTGAGGGCGTTGACTTTGAAGCCGTGTTCGATGAGCAGCCGGCAGCAGGCGCGCGTCAGCCGCCGCTCCCGCTCCAGGGGCTGCCAGGCGTCGCAGGCGCTGCTGACGAAGACTCCGCCCGGCTCGGCGCGCTTCAGTTGCTTCGCCAGGGCCCCGGCGGCGTTGACCTTCACGTCCACGAACTCGCCCCACGGCTCCGGGTGCGGGTGGAAGCGCTGCATGAAGCGGGCGTAGCAGTAGACGCAGGCGTGCTCGCAGCCGGTGTAGCAGTTTATCGAGTAGCCGAGCTTCCCGCGGTTCAGGAGGGTCTTGCACTCGACCTCCCGCACAACGGGGCGGGCGCTGGTGTCGTGCCGCTGTGCCATGGGCGGTGTTCCGTGCGGTGGAGGCTCTGAACCCCAGTGTAGTTGTGAGGCCCTCAGCGCGCAATGGCCGGTGCCGCGTCTCGTTGGGGCGCCGGGGATATCCTTTTTGACCCGGATATCAGAGACAAGCACGCCCGTCGGTGCGGCAGGCTCGGCGTGCCCTGCGGTCATCGCTGTTAACCGTCAAAATGGATTCGTTTCGCAGTGGTCGGACGGTTCGGACACTGGCGGACAAACCGGACAGCCCGGCCATGCCGGCCCCCAGCGTCGCACGCCTCAGCGGCAGCCCCATCAAGACGTATAGTATCCGTTTCTTTTCTCGGAATCAAACGAAACGCCGGTCCGGACTCCAGTGATCACCGTTCGTGCATGTCGCACAGCCCTGCATCGTCCGGGCCGCGTCCCCTGGAGTGCGGCGCGCTCTGTGAGCGCGCCGCTTGCCGCCGCTTTTTCCGACTGCCGGTTTGCGCCGGCCTGCGCCTTGCACGCAGACAGGGCAGGCGGATGCCACGCATTCCTCCTGCAACCCCTGTGGCGCCCATTCAGGGCGCGGGTTTCGGGGGCGTTCGGGGGACCCCGGGCTGCGCCCGGGGCTGGTATATGGCGCTCTTTCGGAGCGGCGTCCCGTTGGGGCGGCGGCGCCCCGACAACACGAGTCCGTCGGGACGGACGGGGTGGCGTTCCGGGCGGCGGGCTCATATAATGAGGATAGGCCCGCAGGGAGCGGGTTGACCTCTCACTCAAAGCATTGGAGCCACATGGCAGAGCTGAGAAGAACGGACCTGGCGCTGCGCGCAGAACGCGCCGTCCTTGTGCAGGTGGCCGGTTGGGGGGACGAGGTGGACCACGAGGCGGCCTTCGAGGAGCTGGCCAGCCTCGCGCATTCCGCGCGCGCCAGAGTGGTGGGGCGCATTCGCCAGAAAAGGAATAAGCCGGACCCGGCCTGCTACGTCGGCAAGGGCAAGGTGGAGGAGCTGGCGCAGTTATGCGACGCCCGGAATGCGGACGTCGTCATCTGTGACGACGAACTCTCCCCCGCCCAGGTGAAGAAACTGGAACAGAAGCTCGACCTGAAGGTGGTTGACCGCAGCGAGGTGATCCTGGACATCTTCGCCTCGCACGCGCGCACCAAGCAGGCGCGACTCCAGGTGGAGCTGGCCCAGCTCGAGTACGAACTGCCGCGCCTGAAGCGGAGGTGGACGCACCTGGACCGGACGGCCGGCGGCACCCTGGGCGGGCCGGCAGGCGGCGGCATCGGCGTGCGCGGCCCCGGCGAGAAGCAGCTCGAGGTGGACCGCCGCCTGGTGCAGCGGCGCATCCACGAGCTGAAGGAGTCGCTGAGCCGGGTCGAAGACCGCCGCCACACGATGGTCGAGGGCCGCACCGACCAGTTCGCCACGGTGGCGCTGGTCGGCTATACCAACGCCGGCAAGTCCAGCATCATGAACGCGCTGACCGGCGCGGGGGTTTCGGTGCGGGACCGGCTGTTCGAGACGCTGGACACCCGCACGCGCGAGTGGGAGTTGCCCGGCGGCCGCAAGGCACTTATCAGCGACACGGTCGGCTTCGTGCGCAAGTTCCCGCACCACCTGGTCGCCTCCTTCCACGCCACGCTGGAGGAGGCGCGCCAGGCCGACCTGCTGCTGCACGTCATTGACGCCTCCCGGCACAACGCCGAGAAGGAGGTCCGATCCGTCCGGCAGGCCCTGCGCGTGGTGGACTGCGGCGGGAAGCCGACCCTGTACCTGCTGAACAAGACGGACCTGGTGGAGGACCTGTCCGAGCTGCCGCTGCTGCGGAAGCTGGTCGGAGAGGTCATATGCACCAGCGCCGTCTCCGGCCAGGGGCTGGACGAGGTGCGGGAGGAGGTTTGCCGGGCCCTGGACCGGAAGCTGGAGGCTTTCCGTGTCGTGGCGGGCGTCGAAAACGGCCGCCTGATCGCGTTCCTGCACGAGAACGGACATGTGCTGGAGACGAACTGCGGCGAGACCACCATGGAATTGCGCGTGAAAATGGCGCCGAAGTACGCAGGCATGGCGCGCAGCATGGGCGGCCAGGTGCATCCGGTGCGGGCCGAGCCGGCGGTCTCCGGCGGCGGCCGGGGTGCGTGAAAGGGCCGGCGGCCGCACGGGTCCTGCCCCGAGGAACCATTTGCTGAGATCTGCCGGAAGCCCTGATGACGATGCCCGGAAAGATGAAAACCGCCATAGCGCTCGTCGCCCTCGCGGCGCTGGCGGCGGCGCTGTGGCTGAGCGGCGAGCGGACGGCCCATGCGCCGAGGCAGGATGAGTTCGTCATCCAGCCGACCCGTGGGCGGCCGGAGCGTTTCGAGACCCGCTTCAGCGCCATGGGGACGGACGCGCGCGTGGCTGTGGAGGCGCCCTCGGCGTCAGCGGCCCGCCCGTTTCTGATGGCCGCCGCGGGGGCCATCGAGTCCGTCGAGACGCTGATGAGCACCTTTCGGGAGGAGAGCGAGGTCAGCCGACTGAACCGCTACGGGGCGGAGCGGGAGGTGGCCCTCTCGGCGGAGACGGTGACGGTGCTGCGGACGGCCCGGGAGTTCTCGCGCCTCAGCGAGGGCGCCTTCGACGTCACCTACGCCCCGCTGCGCACGCTGTGGCGGGAGGCCGCCGGTAGCGGCCGGGTCCCCGATGATGAACTCGTCCGGCAGACACTGCGCCGCGTGGGCTGGCAGAAGCTGGAGGTCGGCGAGGGGAGCGGCCGCTTCCTGGAGTCCGGCATGAAGGTTGACCTGGGCGGCATAGCGAAGGGCTACGCCGTGGACCTGGCGGCGGAGGCGATGATCGAGGCCGGCGCCGAGGCCGGGCTGGTGGACGTCGGCGGCGACATCCGCCTGTTCGGTCTGCCCGCGGGCGAGCAGCACTGGCGCATCGGGGTGCGCTCGCCCGAGGGAGGGGTTGATGTGACAATTCTGCAGCTTCATGAGGCCGGGGTGGCCACCAGCGGCGACTATGCGCGCGGATTCCGGATCGGCGACGAGTGGTTCTCCCACATCGTGGACCCCCGCAGCGGCCGTCCCGTCGAGCATATGGCCAGCGTGACGGTGGTGGCGCCGGACGCGATGACGGCGGACGCCCTGTCCACGACGCTGAGCGTGGTGGGGGCGGAGCCGGGGCTGGAACTTGTCGAGTCCCTGCCGGAGGTCGAGTGTATGTTGCTGGTGCGGGAGCCGGACGGCAGTCTCTCGCGCCACCTTTCCAGTGGGTTTGGGCGGTTTCTGGCGGAATGACTATGAGCCGCGAGGAGCAGATGCGCATACCGGCTGCCGAACTGTCCGCTCGCGTGCTGGGGGCTCCTGCGGGAGCCCTGAGCCCGCAGGCGAGGGCCTATGCCGTGCGACGCTGGCTGCAGCGCCGGCGGCCGGCGCTGGCCGGGGCGATCACGGTGGAGGCCGCCGAGGGGGGCGTCCTATTGAGGGCGGAAGGCGAGGTGGCCGAGGCCCGGTTGCGGGAAGCCCGGGAGCTGCTCCGGCCAGAGCACCCTGCCGCAGCGGCCGAGGAGGTCGAGATCGAGGTTGACGCCGCCGAGTTCGCTGTCGAGACCACCGGGACGCCGGAACCCGAACCCGCCCGCCGCGAGCCGGAACGCCTGCGAAGCGAGGTGCGGTATTTTCCGTATCCCACGTGCGAGTGGTTCGAGATCAGCACGGGCGAACTCGTGCTGACGGAACGGAGGGTGCGCTTCGAGCCCCGCCTGCAGATCGTGGGCGAGAGCGGCTGGGGCCGGTCCGGCGAGCACGAGCATCCTTTGGAGGACCTGCTCCGTTTCTGGCGGGGCGAGTGGTGGGACGTCCCGTGCCTGATGCTGCAGATGCCGCAGCGCACTTACCGCTACGGCTGGCCCGCCCGGCGGCAAGAGCCCGGGACTATCTTCGAGGTGGACGAGTGGCTCTCGCTGCTGCGTTCGATAACCGGTCGCTGGGAATGAAACGGTTCGGCTTTCCGAAAACGGCGCGCATCGTCCGCTCCGGCGACTTCGCACGCGTGCATCGCCGTGGACGCCGCATGAACGTTCATCCGCTGCGGGTGCGCGCCCTGCCGCGCCAGGGAGGCCGCAGCCGCCTGGGGCTGGCGGTCAGCCGCCGGGTCGGCGGTGCCGTGGTGCGCAACCGCTGGAAGCGGGCCATCCGCGAGGCGTTCCGGCTGCACCGTCACCGGCTGGCGCGGCCCTACGACCTGGTGGTCTCTGTGGCGTGGGAGGCAGAGGGCGGGGAGGTGCGGCGCGTGCCCGAAGCGTTCCTGGAACTGGTCGAGAGGCTGAACGCGGACCATGGAAGCTCTTCTGAAACCGCTGAGATGGATTGAACGGGCGCTGGCCGGGCTGGCCGTGGGCCTGGTGCGGTTCTACCAGAGGTGCATCTCGCCCCTGCTGCCGCCGTGCTGCCGCTTCCGGCCCTCCTGCAGCCAGTACATGATAGAGGCCATCCGCAAGAAAGGCCTGGTTGTCGGGGTGTTGAAAGGCCTGTTGCGGATACTGCGCTGCAACCCGCTGTTTCCCGGCGGTTACGACCCCGTCTGAGCCACCAGCGGCATGCCGAGCTGCTCCATCGCCAGCCTCACGTAGAAGAGCACATCCTCGTGGCGGGCAATAAGCCCTTCGATGACGGGCGCGCGCATGTGGTAGTCCCGCAGGTCCTGGTTGGCGCGCAGCCGGTCCACGAAGTCCTGCTTCTCGCCGGCGGCCTCGGCCAGGATGTCCTCGGCTTCCTGCCCGCCTATCTGCCGCAGCGCGTTGGCCACCGTCCATCGCACGTATTCCGGATACCTGAACGGCTCCAGCTCGTCGATCAAAGCCCGGACTTCCTGTTCGTCGGGTTCCTGCCAGTTGGGCAGGACCACTTCCACGCTCAGTTGCCCGTCTTCCCGGACCTCTATGAGCGGACGCTGTTCGGTGGGCTCGCGCCGGTCCAGGATGAACCGGCGCATAAGCGGCACCGTGTCATCGACCCTCAGCTCGCCGAAGGTCTTGACCGCCGCCCAGATGATGATCGGGCCGGGTTCTTCATCCGCCGTGAGCCTCTGGCGCAGGGGCTCGACCACGAACTCGCCGGAGGCCGTCAGGGCTTCCTGGGCGCGGATGCGCAGTTCTTTCAGGGCGTCCAGTTCCGAACCGCTGAGCCTCTGCTCGCCGCCGACGATGTCCTGGAACCGGTCGAGCTGTGTCAGCAGGTATTCGACACCGGAGTCCTGGCGCAGCCGGCACAGGGAGATGGCCGCCGCTATCCGGACGCGGTTGTCTTCCCTGCCCCTGTCCATCGTCTGGTTGAGCGCTTCGGTGATGCGGCGCCGTAGCGGGCGGGTGCTGCGGTCGGAGGCGGCCGCCGTGCCCAGGGCGTCGGCCGCCGCCACGCGCCAGGAACTCTGCAGGCGCGTGTCCTGCATGTCGGTGATCAGCTTCTCGACGCTCGGCTCATCGGCTATCACGCCGAGGGCGGCCAGGATGTCCTGCGCCCGTCGGGCATCCAGTATTCGGTTCAGTTCGGCTATCAGGTCGTCGCGGGTCTCGATCAGCAACTCCTCCGGGCGGCCGCCGTGCCGGCCGGCGAACTCGACCAGTTCCGGCACGATGCGGTCTTGCAGCTCCTTCAGGGCGGAGCGGGCGGCCTCGATTTCATCATCTGCGCCCGCGCGCACCGATTCCAGCAGGAAGCGCGCGATCTCCGGCGCGGGTTCTTCCTCGTAGAGGTGGCGGGCGGCATAGATGGCGGACAACCCATCCCCTTGTTCATACTCCTGACGCAGTACCTCGATGGCCTCGGCTTCGTGCAGTTCCCTCAGACCCTGGGCGGCTCTCTGGATCACCTCGGGGTTGTCCTGGCGCAGCGCCTTGCCCAGCAGTTCAGTGCTCCTCTCGGTCCAGACGGCGGACAGTTCGGCCACTGTCTCGATGGCCTGGAGGCGAACGTCCTCGTCGGGGTCGTCCAGCATCTCGCCGGCCGTCAGCAGGGAGCTTATCCGGCGCGTCCTGCCCAGCACCTGCAGGCAGGCGGAACGCACCCGGGGATCGTCGCTTTGCAGCCCTTCCTCGATGGCGGGTATGGCGCGCTCCTGCATCCGCGTCAGCTCTTCAATGGCGCGTCGCCGCGTCTCGTCCCGCTCGCTGGCCAACTGCTGGACGTAAAACTCCGGATCATCCGGTCTGCCGCAACCGGTAGGTAGCACGGCAACCGCCAGGGCCACCACCAGCAGAGCAACGGCAGCAAACGGCCAGCGACGATCTGACAGAGCAATCATGGCCCGCTCAACCTCCGGTAAGCTTCGAGAACCTCATGGCGCGCTCCTAATGGACCCGCCACGTACCATTTACCCTATTATCACGAGGCGTCGGTGTCAAGTACCCGGCGCTCCCCGTGGCGGGTGCAAAGCCTGCCGCCGGCTCGTATACTGGAGCCGCACGGCCCCGCTCGGGCAAACCGCACCTACTCACTGATCGGAGAACCCGACATGTCCTCGGAAACCGGCTTTATCGGACTCGGGTCCATGGGCGGGCCCATGGCGCGCAACCTCCTCGCCGCAGGTTACCCCCTGATCGCGTACGACATCGCGCCCGAGGCGCTGGAGGTCGCGGTGGAGGCGGGCGCGGCGCCCGCCGAATCCGCCGCCGATGTCGCCTGCCGGGCCGACCCCGTGCTGACCTCCCTGCCCCATTCCCGGACCTTCGTCGAGGTGGCCGAGGCGGAGCTTGTACCCAACGCCCGGCCGCACCAGGTATTCATAGACCTGGGGACAGTGGCGCCACCCCGGACGCGCCGGCTGGCCAACGAGTTCGCCGAGCGCGACGCCACGTTGCTGGACGTGCCCGTCAGCGGGGGGGCCGGCGGGGCCAGGGCCGGCACGTTGCGCATGTTCGCCGGCGGCGAGCGGGCCGTGTTCGAGCGCCACCGCCCCCTGCTGGAGGTGCTCGGCGAGCCCGACCACATCGTCTACTGCGGGCCCAGCGGCTGCGGCCAGGTCGTCAAAGGCGTAAACCAGCTTGCCATGGGCCTGCGCCGCGCCGCCCTGCTGGAGGCGCTGGCCCTGGGCGTGCGGGCCGGCGCAGAGCTGGAGGCCGTCATCCGCGGCGTCGGCGGCGAGGACGGATGGCGCCGGGAACTGGCCGACCTCGCCCACCTGATACCCCAGGGCAGGGCGACGGATGTGGGCGTCAAGTCCGGGCAACTCGCCTACTACCTGGCCGAGGCCGAACGACGCGGCTTCGAACTGCCCCTCACCCGCGCCCTCCACGAGTTCCTCGAGGACGCCGAAGAGGTCATGGTCGAGGTCAACCGACCGTCCCCCTCGTTCTGGCGCGAGCTGATGGACGGGATGGAACCGGACGAATATCTGGAAAACTACTGACCCCGCCTCGGAGCTGCCACCGTGGCAACAGGCGAGCACCGCGAAGAGACCCTCGCCCTGCTGAGGCTGTCGCTCTGTGACGGCATCGGCAGCGGCACCATACACTCGCTCGTCGAGCACTTCGGCTCGGCGCGGGAGGCGCTGGCGGCTTCGCCAGACGCCCTCACCGGCGTCCCCGGCGTGGGGCGGCGCCTGGCCGAAGCGGTCCGCAGGGGGCCGTCCCCCGCCGACGTCGAGCGGGAACTGGACCTGATGGAAAGGCGACAGGTGCGCCTTGTGCCGTGCTTTA
This sequence comes from Candidatus Brocadiaceae bacterium, assembly GCA_003551305.1. Taxonomy (GTDB): domain Bacteria; phylum Planctomycetota; class Brocadiia; order SM23-32; family SM23-32; genus B1Sed10-231. Next base: position 22,914 of record PUMJ01000050.1, on the reverse strand, counting down.
GCGAGGACTACCCGGCGCTGCTGCGGCACCTGGACTCGGCCGCCCCCGTGCTGCTGCGGGTGCGCGGCCGGCTCGCCGAGCAGGACCGGCTGGCCATCGCCGTGGTGGGCTCGCGGCGCTGCTCCCAGTACGGTCGCCGCCGGGCCGCGCGCATGGCCGCCGACCTGGCCTCCATGGGCTTCACCGTGGTCAGCGGGCTGGCCCGCGGCGTGGATTCGGAGGCCCACCGGGGTGCTCTCCGGGCCGGCGGGCGCACCGTGGCCGTGCTCGGCCAGGGGCTGGCCCGCGACCTGCCGCGTCGCCGGCTCGAACTGGCGCTCGAAGTGGCCGACAGCGGCGCCGTCATCAGCGAGCTGCCCATGCATGCGCCGCCCCGCGCCGAGAATTTCCCTCCCCGCAACCGCATTATCAGCGGCCTGTCCCTCGGCGTCGTGGTCGTGGAGGCCGGCCGGCGCAGCGGCAGCCTCATCACCGCCCGCCACGCCGGCGAGCAGGGCCGGCAGGTCTTCGCCGTGCCCGGCGACGTGGACCGCCCCGGCAGCCGCGGCTGCCATCAGCTCATCCGGGACGGCGCCGTTCTGGTGGAAGACGCCCGCGACGTCGTCGAGGAGCTCGGCCCCTTGAGCGAACCGCTCGACCTGCCCGCCCCGGAAGGTGACCAGCCCGCCCCGCCTTTGCGGGACCCCCGCGTGCTGGCCCTGAACGAGCGCGAGAAGGAAGTCCTCGAAGCGGTCGGGCCCACGCCCGTGCACATCAACGAGGTCATCGAGGCCACCGGACAGCCGACCTCCATCGTCGCCAGCACCCTGCTGACGCTTGAGATCCGCGGGCTGCTGCGACAACTCTCCGGCCAGCGCTACGTGCGGGACTGAGCGGGGCGCCGCAGGCCGGCGGGCGCCTTGTGCCGGTTGCCTGTCCATGGCTGAGATGGACGGCGGCAAGAACGACCGGCAACCCGCGGGGCCAATGGCGCGCCGGCGGTGGCCATGCGCCGCTCATCGAGCCCCTTCATCCATCTCCACCACCTCTATCGAACGCGGCTCCTTGACGCGGAAGGAAAGCCACAGGACGCTGACGACGGCGGGCACAAGCGCCAGCCCGAAGGCGTGCACCCCGGCCAGTTCCCGCAGCCAGCCGGTCGCCACGGGCACGGCCAGCAGAAACGGGCTCAGCACCAGGTTGCTGAGCGTGATGTGGGCCACGCGGCTGTCGTGGGGGCAGGTCTCATACAGCATGTTCAGGTGCGGCCCCCAGCCGGCCGCCGTCGAGAGCCCCAGCAGGGCGAAGGTCACCCCGCAGGCCAGCGTCCCGCGCCCCAGCCATGCCACGGCGATAGAAGCCGCCAGCGCGCAGGCGCCCACCACGACGCTGGCCTTGTGGCCGGACCTGTCCCCCAGACGCCCCAGCAGATAGGCGAACGCGGCCTGCGGCAGCGTGATGAACATGCCCAGCGTGATAACGGTGGCCGGTGCGACGTCGCCCCCAGCCGGGCTGCCGAAGTGCGCGGCGTAGAAGCCCACCACGCCGCCGCCGAGCGTCAGGACGATCCGGCCGATGAGGTAGTTGCGGAAGTTGACCTCGCGCAACGACTGCCCGAACTTGCTCAGCAACTCGCCGAAGGTGTGCTGTGTGGCGTCCCGGGCGAGCGAGGCCGGATCGCGCATCCACCAGATGCCCCCGAAGGCGACCACCAGCAGGCCCGCCGCCGCCCAGAACAGCACGGCGTAGCTGAGCGGGAACTCCAGCGCCCCCTGCACCCGGCCCGCCAGCACCGCCCCGACGCTGATGCCCAGCCCCATGAACCCGGAGACGAGCCCGAGGGCGCGCCCGCGGAACCGGCGACTGAACAGGTGCGCGAACCAGTCGTCCCAGAATGGGAATATCATCCCCTCCCCGACGACCCGCACCGCCAGCAGGCCCAGCACCAGCCCGATGCCCAGGGTGGGGCGCTCCCGCCCCAGCAGCGCCACCACGGCGCCGATAGCCACTATCCAGGGCACCGAGAACGCCAGGCTCCAGGGCACCACGAAGCCCTTGCCGCGCTTGCGCCGCCCGAAGGTGAGCACGGCCAGCGGCTGCAGCAGGAGCCAGCCCGCCGTCGCCAGGCTGAACGCAACGCCCAGCACCAGGTCGCTCGCCCCCAGCGCCTTCAGCATCAGCGGCAGCACGGTGAAGGCGCTGGTGAGCCCGCCCCCCAACCCGAAAAGCACGTGGGCGCCGGTGCACTTGATGACGTTGCTGCGTTCGAGCGAGTCCATGGCTTTCAGATGGCAGGTGGGCGTTCGCTGTACGGCGGATAGGCGGCGCTACAGTGCGAGCCGCGTTCTACCGGGCCGAGAACCCGGGCTCAGAAGTCGTCCGGCAGGCGCTTTTCCGCTATCTCCCGGCCTATCCGGTCGAGGAACTCGTCCAGCGGCGCCGGCCCTTCGTCCCCCTGCTCGTGGCTGCGGACGCTGACGGTGCCGTTCTCCACCTCGCGGTCGCCGACGATCAGCAGGTAGGGCACCTTGTCCACGGTGCCGGCGCGGACCTTGTAGCCCATGGTCTCGTTGCGTGCGTCCACGGCGGCGCGCACCCCGACCGCCCGCAGCCGCTGCTGCACCCGGCGGGCGTAATCGGCGTGCTCGTCGGTGATGGACAGCACCCGCACCTGCTCCGGCGCCAGCCACACGGGGAACCAGCCGCCGAAGTGCTCGATGAGCCCGCCGACGAAGCGCTCCAGCGATCCCAGGATGGCGCGGTGCACGATGATGCACTCGTGCTCCCGGCCGTCCTCCCCGACGTAAACCACCTCGAAGCGCTTGGGCAGGTTCAGGTCCACCTGGATGGTCGGCCCCTGCCACTCCCGGCCCAGGGCGTCGTGCAGCTTGCAGTCTATCTTGGGCGCGTAGAAGGCGCCGCCGCCCTCGTCCACCTCGTAGGCGACGCCCTTCTCCTCCAGCGCCCGGCGCAGGGACTCGGTGGCCCGTTCCCACTCCTCATCGCCGGCCGTCTCGAGCGAGACTTCCGGCCGGGTGGCCAGATAGACGGAGTATTCGTAGCCGAAGGCCCCCATCATCTCCTCGACCAGTTCCAGCAGGTCCTCGACCTCGGAGACAAGCTGCTCGGGGGTGCAGAAGATGTGCGCGTCGTCCTGGGTGAAGCCCCGCACCCGCACCGTCCCGTGCAGCGCGCCGCTCAGCTCGTAGCGGTAGACGGTGCCCAGCTCGGCGTAGCGGATCGGCAGGTCGCGGTAGGAGCGGGTGTGGGTCTGGAATATCTTGATGTGCGCCGGGCAGTTCATCGGCTTGACCCGGTAGCGCTCCTCGTCAATGACCAGCGGCGCGTACATCATGTCCTCGTACTTCGGTATGTGGCCGCTGCGCCGGAAGACTTTCTCGGAGGCGATGTGCGGGGTGCGCACGAACTCGTAGCCGCGCTCGGCGTGGAGCCGGCGCCAGTAGTCCTCGATGACCTGGCGAAGGCGCTCCCCCCGCGGGTGCCACAGCACGAGCCCCTGCCCTATCTCCTCATCGAAGCTGAACAGGTCCAGCTCCTGGCCCAGGCGGCGGTGGTCGCGCTCCTCGGCCTTGCGCAGGCGCTCCAGGTGCTCCTCCAGTTCTTTCTCGGTCGGGAAGGCTGTGCCGTAGATGCGCTGCATCTGGGGCCGGGCGGAATCGCCGCGCCAGTAGGCGCCGGCCACGTTCAGCAGCCGGAAGGCGCCGACCTTGCCCGCCTGCGGCACGTGCGGGCCGCGGCACAGGTCAATGAAGCCCTCGGTGCGGTAGAGGGAGAGGACGTGGTCTTCGATCTCCTCCAGCAGCTCGAGCTTATAGACCTGGTCTTTGCGGCGCATCAGCTCGCGGGCTTCCTCGATGTTCATCTCCACGCGCTCGAAGGGGATCTCCTCGGCGACGATGCGCGCCATCTCCTCCTCGATGCGCTCCAGGTCGTCCGCGCTGATGGCGCCGTCCACGTCGAAATCGTAGTAGAAACCGTTCTCGATGGCCGGGCCGATGCCGAACTTGACGCCGTCGAACAGGCGGCCCACCGCGCAGGCCATAATGTGGCTGACGCTGTGGCGCATGAGTTCCAGCCCCTCGGGGCTGTCTATGGTGATGATGGCCAGTTCGGCGTCCTGCTCCAGGGGCACGTCCAGGTCCACGGCCGCGCCGTCCACGCGGGCGGCCAGCGCGTCGCGCGCCAGCCCGGGGCCGATGGAGGCGGCCACCTGGGCCGGGGTGGTGCCGGCGGGTCTCTTGATGACGCTGCCGTCAGGCAATGTGAGCGCAATGTTCATGGGACAGTCCCGGGGTCCGGGTCAGTGTGGTGCGGGGGCGCGGCAGCCCGCCTGCGGCAGCCGCCTTCGGCGGACCGACCTCCCTCACAACGGGAAGTCCAGCCGTTGCCCACAACGGGGAAGGGTGGCGCGAGTAATGCCCCGCGTGACCGACAGAAAATGCATTATAGACCCGGCCGCGCACCTGTCAACCGTTCCGCGCCGAAAGCGGCCCGACCACGACGAGCACGACGGGCAGACACGGACAACTTACACGTGCTCGTTGCTGGTTGCTCTTGAGCCCGGCAAAGCTCACTCTGAGTTTGCCGAACGGCGCAGCGAAGAATCTCGCCGTTCAGGCGCGCAATGGACTCCCGTGCAAAGATTCCTCGTCAGAGCTCCGTCCCTCCTCAGAATGACAGCATTCTTTCCGGCTGAACATTGCTTTTGCCGGTCTCCATGGCCGCGAGCCCGGGCGTCCCCCATGTCTGGCCGTATCCGTCCGTGCAGGCGTCTCGACGGGGTCGCCGCAAAGGCGTTAAGATGCGCATGAGGAATCTCGCGGGGAAGGGACTTGACAGGGACTTTAAGTATGTTAGCATATACGCAAGCGCTTAAAGGAGGTGCGCGATGATTGACCCGGAAGAGGCCGCGCGGCTGTTCAAGCTTTTCGGCGTCGCCGCACGCGTTCAGATCGTGCAGTTGCTGGAGGAACGCGTCCTGTGCGTCGGGGCGCTGGCGGCCCGGCTGGACATGACGTCCGCCGCCGTCAGCCAGCACCTGCGCATACTGCGCGACGCCGGACTGGTTGAACGCGAAAAACAGGGCAATTTCGCGCACTATCGTGTGAACCGCGAGAGACTTGAGGAGTGCCGGCGCGTGATCACCCACGTGCTCACGCCCCCGGCCGAAAAGGAGGAGGAGTCATGTGTACCGGACATGAAGGATGCCGGCAACCGGACAAGCTGAAGGGCAAGCCGCAGGACTGCACGCCGGAGCAGATCCGGGAGTGCCACGGTGACGTTCAGGACCACCCCTGCGTCGGAACTGCCGTCTGTGAACAGCCGGACAAGCTGAAGGGCAAGCCGGAGGACTGCACGCCGGAGCAGATCCGGGAGTGCCACGGCGACGTTCAGGGCCACCCCTGCGTCGAAAACGCCGCCGATTGCACACCGGCTGAATGCCTGGCCTGCGAGGAGCGGCCCACCTGTGACGAGGCCGACGAGATACTCGGGGACTGCGAGAACCCCGAGAAGCTGGAGGGCAAGCCCGCCGAGTGCTCCCCCGAGCAGGTCCGGGAATGCCACGGCGACGGGGCGGACCACCCCTGCGTGTGATCCGCCGATAACTGCTTCGGGTGACGCCACATGCCGGCTCAACAGGCCGACGACCTGCCGGACTACTACCGGTGTGTCGTCCATGATGTCATGCAGATGTGCAGCCCGCAACAGGGCGTCTGGGTTGACCTTGGCTGCGGCGAAGGCCCGCTGGGTTTCGCGCTGGCCGAGCGCACAGACGGCGTTCTGGTCCTGCTGGACCCCGACGTAGAGGCCCTGCAGCGGGCGCTGGCGACGGCCGCTGAGCGCGGCCTGCAGGGACGAATGGTGCCGGTCGTGGGGCGAGCGGAGTCGCTTCCGCTCGCCCGCGGCTGCGCCGACCTGGTCGTCAGCCGCGGCTCCATCTACTTCTGGGACGATCCGCCGGCCGGGGTGCGAGAGGTCCACCGCGCGCTGCGTCCCGGCGGCAAAGCCATGCTCGGCGGGGGGCTGGGCAAAACCTATCCCCTGTGGGCGCGGCGGGAGTTCATCCGCCGTCGCCGCCAGAGCGTGCGCAAGAAAGGTCCTGAGGCGGTCCGCGCCTTCGAGGAGGTCCGCAAGCCGGAGACGTTCCGCCGCTGGGCCCGCCAGGCCGGCCTGGAGCGCGTCCAGGTGGTCGGCGAGGGGGCCCTGCCCGAAGACGACCCCGACACGGGGCTCGGCATGTGGCTCATCTTTGAGAAAGACAAGGAGAGACAACAGACATGACCTCCTGCATTGAGGTCCGCGGCCTGACGCGGCGGTTCGGGGAACTGACCGCCGTGGACCGGGTCGAGTTCGAAGTCAACAAAGGCGAGGTCTTCGGCTTCCTCGGCCCCAACGGGGCGGGCAAGACGACGACCGTCCGCATGCTCACGGGCGTCATAGACCCCACCGGGGGCACGGCGACCATCCAGGGACACGACATCCGCAGGGACCCGCTCAACGCCCGCGCACACCTGGGCATCGTGCCGGAAGAGGCGAACGTTTACCTGGACCTGAGCGTCTGGCGCAACGTGATGCTCATGGCGGAGTTGCACGGCGTGCCGCGCGCCCGCCGGGAGGAGGAAGGCGAGCGCCTGCTCAAGAATCTCGGCCTGGGCGACCGCAAAGGGCAGAAAGCCCGCGCCCTCTCCAAGGGCCTGCGCCAGCGCCTGATGCTCTGCTCGGCCCTGGTGAGCGGGCCGGAGATACTCTTCCTGGACGAGCCGACCAGCGGCCTCGACGTGCACAGCGCCCGCCTGATACGCAACATCGTGCGCGACATGAACCGGGAGGGCCTGACCGTCTTCCTCACCACGCACAACATGGCCGAGGCCGAGGAGGTCTGCGACCGGGTGGCCATCATCAACAAGGGCCGCATCGTCGCCATAGACACCCCGGACCAGCTCCGCGACGCGATGAAGTCGAGCCAGTACGTGCAGGTCAGCTTCACCGACGGCCTCCCGCCGGAGGATGAGCTTGCCGCGCTGGCGGGGGTGAAGCGCCTGAGCCGGGCCGGCGGCTTCCGCCTCTACTCGGAGCAGCCCGGCCGGGTCGCCACGGAGGTGGTCAGGCTCGCCGAGCGCCGCGGAGTTGACATCGCGGAGATAGCCACCTGCAAGCCGAGCCTGGAAGACGTGTTCCTGGAACTGACAGGACAGCCGATCGAGGAGGACCGCAATGAGTGACACCGTGAGCGAAGGAATCCGGACCTGGCGCCGGCAGGCCCACGGCGTCTACGTCATCGCCAAGAAGAACTCGATGCTCTACTACCTGAAGCCCCCGGTGTTGATCTTCGGGGTGCTGTTCCCCGTTTTCTTTTTCCTCACCTTCCTGATGGGCCGGCCCATCGCGGCGGACGCCATCGTGCCGGGCATGGTGGCGATGGCGCTGTGGTTCACCGCCAGCGCCGTCGGGCCGCTGGTGACCCCGTGGGAGCGGAACGCCCGGACCTACGAGCGGCTCATCTCCTCGCCCCTGTCTTTGCGCGCCATCCTGCTGGGCGACATCACCAGCGGGCTGCTCTTCGGGGCGTGCCTCTCGGTGGTGCCCGTGGTGCTGGGGCTGGCGCTTACGGACTCGGTCATCACGAGCCTGCCGCTTCTGATCTGCGGCGTCGTGCTCGGGGCGCTCAGCTTCGCCACGCTCGGGGTGCTTCTGGCGTCGCCGCCGGCCAGCAGCCCGTCCAACATCATGCTGCTTTCGAACCTGGTGCGCCTGCCGCTGCTGTTCGTCAGCGGCGTCTTCCTGCCCATAGCGGAGATGCCGAGTTGGGCGCAGTGGATATCGCCCATTTCGCCCCTGTCCTACGCGGCGGACCTCATCAGGACGGGTTTCGGGCAGGAGCCCTACTTCCCGGTCTGGGTGGCGCTGGTGGCCCTGGTGGGATTCACCGTGGTGATGTTCCTGGGCGCCTGTTTCTTCCACCGCATGTGGCGCTCCCGGGGTCTGTAGGGCGGCCGACCGACGCCAGGAGGCCACCGTGGCACAGCCGCCCGGTTCGGCTGAGCTCACGGCCGAAGCCTCGGCTGTGGAAGCCCCCGCAAGGGGGCTTTTGCCGCCCCCTGTGCCCGAGGTGATCATGGTGGTTGGCAGCCGCCCCACCCTCAATTCGCACCCTCAGCAAACAACCGGCAGCCGCTGAGGACCTTTCCCCCCTGGTGAGCTGCGTGAGGAGCGTTGCATGTCAGTCCGAGCGGAGGGCGGGAACGGGCAGACGCTCACGCGAATAGCGTCGCCGCCAGGTGCTCCAGCGGTTCGAGGTAAAGGGTCAGTTCGCTGCGGAAGATGATGGTCACCACGGCGCCTATGTTTACGTTTTGAGCGAGTTGCGAAGTTTGATGTACTCCGGATTGGGCCTGAGTTTCGGCTCGGGCGGAAGCTTGATCATGTCACGCAAAGCACCTGTGAAATCCTTGAGACCTTTGATCCTTCTCGCCTCGCGCAGATCCTCCAGCCTGTCCGGGTTCACGGAAAGCCGGTAATCGACCTCAATCCTGATAAGTGCTTGATCCATCGCTTTGTGGTGTAGAGCACACAGGCACAGCCCATTGGGCGTCTCGTCCGTGCTTTCAGCATGCCGGACAGGCACAATATGCGCGGCTTCAACCAAGTCCAGTTGAAGCCCGCAGGCCGCACAGCTGTGGGCATAAGCCCCGAGAACCCTGGAACGGAAGCTGCTGTCTCTGACAATGCGCGCCACCTCTGTAACCGTCCGCTCGCGCGGATCAGCCTTGTCCGCCGGCATAGGAAGCGGCGAAGCCGACTCCGACGCTCGGGTCACGGCTTCGTTAACCTCCTGGACCCATTCGGGCGGATGCGCATCCACATGCAGGCCTGATTGGTGCTGAACATAGGCAAGGAACATCGAAGGTGTGAAGGCTACCGTAATCTCGCCCTCACCCCGGTAGCAGAGCGATACTCCCCGCAGGGCAGCCTCCTGGAGAGTCTCCTCCTTGATCTGCATGGAGGGCGAACTGCTCACCGGCCCAGCGTGACGGACCGGGTCCCAGGCGGCGAATATTCCTGAGCCGTTGCGCCAGCCGAGGATGAGCGTCTTATGCTGATCATTGGCCAGCAGGCTCCCCACGCCTGTAACTTGTATGCGGTATTCATCAGCAGGACGCGTGGCCCCACCGTGAGTGATGTTCCAGATGTAGACGCGCAGTTTCAGTCCAACAGGTTCGTAGAGATCAAAGTATGCAGGATGCTCGCCGCGAGGTGAGGTCCGTTCGAAACACGCCCCGCACTCCCGCAGTGCCCGCTGCACCCGTGTAAGCAGGCCCTCTTTGTCAAGCTGACGCATTTTTCACGTCCGGGAAGAGTTCGCCGGGGGTTTCAAATCTGAATGCGCTGGCCCTGGCGTACTCCAAACTCTTCTCGAAGGCCAGCCATTGCCTGCTCTTTCGTTCGGCCACGAATCCTGTCGTGTTGGACCCCGCAAAAATGTCCAAGACCGTATCGCCGGGCTCTGTCAGAAAATCTATGAAGAACTCCGGAAACTCCTCCGGGAAGCGCGCCGGATGTGGTTTCAGGCCTCGTTCACGACACCGACGCAGATACAGCGTGTTGCTGCGTGTATTGGGTAATTCAAGTAGATTCGGAGGAATTGCACCATCGTTACGTCTTGCGAAGTTCCCCGATATCTTGTGGCCACTGGGCCGTCGCTTGGTTTTGTAGCCGTTTTTCAGAAGAGTCTCCATGCTGTCGCTATACGGTTTCAGCACACGGGTGTTGTCCGCCTTGGGATTTTCCGTAATGGACAACCACCAGACCAAGTTGACGGCATCCTTCACTCGAATGCGGCGAATGTTCACCCATTCTGCCGGTGAGGGCAGCCGGGAAGGATTGTAGTGGAAAAACTCTTGGGCAAGGTAAAACTCGTAATCTTTGCAGAGTCTGACCAAGAGGTCGAACTGGTAGATCGTCCGAACCGGAGCCCCGGGAAGATAGGCACCCCCGAGGTCGAGCACAAAGCTGCCTCTCGGCTTCAGCACGCGATGAATCTCGGGCACGAAGGTCAGAAACCAATCCACGTATTGATCCGAGTCTTTGTTGCCGTACTCCTTCTTCCGTGTCAGGGCGAACGGAGGCGAAGTGATCAGCAGGTCGATGGAATCAGAAGGCACATAAGGTAGGATGTCCCTTGAATCCCCAACGTAGCACGTTCCGAGATCAGTTTCGTACAGCGGTTCAGGTCCGTCACGTTCATTTTCGCCTTGAAGCGCTATGCTCACGTGCCCCTCCTTTCCGCGAGTCCGCAAGGCAGACTACCATAGGTGCGGCATTACGTCAAGGGCGTTACTGAGCTCTCGTATTGTCTGAGAACCTGATTCCTAAGCGTTCCGTCCTCAACTCATCCCAGCAGCGTCGCGGCCAGGTGCTCCAGCGGTTCGAGGTAGAGGGTCAGTTCGCTGCGGAAGATGATGGTCACCACGGCGCCTATGCTGAGGAACGGGCCGTAGGGCATCACGTGCTCGTCGCGCAGCACCAGCAGGGGTATCCCGTAGAGCAGCCCGACGAAGGGCGCGATGAAGAAGGCGACCACGACGAACTTCCATCCGAAAAACGCGCCCATCATCGCCATCAGCTTCACGTCGCCGAAGCCCATCGCCTCCTTGCGGAAGACGACGGCGCCGAGGATGGCGAAAAACACCACCATCAGCCCGCCCCCCAGCGCCCCGATGAGCGAGGCGATGAGGCCGTCCAGCCGGTAGATGCCCGTCAGTACCTCGAAGGTGTGGTAGGGGGCGGCGCCGACGTGGAGCGAGGGCACCATGAACCCCGCCGCCAGCCCGCCCAGCAGGCCGAAGACGTTGATCTCGTCCGGGATGATAAGCCACTCCATGTCTATGGCGCTCCCCACTATGAGCAGGCAGACCACCAGGAGCATGATGGTGACCTGGTCGGCGCCGACGCCCACCTGCACGCCCTGTCGCCAGTAGATGACGGCGAAAAGAAGGCCCGTGAGCCCCTCGACCAGGGGGTAGCGCCAGGAGATGGGGCCGGTGCAGTCCCGGCAGCGTGCCCCCAGCACCAGGAAGCTGGCCACCGGCACGTTGTCGTACCAGCGGATGGGTTTCTCGCAGTGGGGGCAGATGGAGCGGCGCGGCTGATCCATGCCGAGGCCGCGGGGCAGTCGCCAGATGAGCACGTTGAGGAAGCTGCCCACGACGCAGCCCAGGATGAAGAGCCACCCGATGATGAACGCGGTCGTCACTGCGGGCAAGAGCCGCCTCCTCCAACGTCTTGATCACCGCGAAGAGCACGAAGAGCGACAGAGCAAGGCCGTTGGTGGACGGCCCGTGATTCCCGTTCTCTCTCGCCGTTCGTTGCGCAGCCCGCCGCAGGCGGGCTTGCTTCGGTCCTCCGCGTGCTTCGTGGCAAAAGAGCCGCTGCGGGATGTCGCTCAGAGCAGCAGCAGCCGGCCGAAGGCGCCCGGGTTGCGTTCCTGCCGGTCGCGGCCGGTCCAGCTCAGCCGCAGCCTGCGGTCGCCGTCCTCGGTGTAGCTCTCCATGACTACGTCGAAGCCGATGACGGATGGCGCATCCTCGATCTGAGAGAATAGCGCCCAGGGGATGGCGCAGTCAACCCGGTAGCCGGTGCCCGTGCGGCTGAAGGCAAGCTGTACCTGTACCTGGCCGCGGCCGCGGACGCGGACCTGCGGTTCTTCTTCGCCCTCGGGGGGCGGATAGATGGTCACCTGGGCCACCCCATCGCCGTAACCGCCCCGGCCGATGTCGGCCGGCCTGCGGCCGTCCAGGAAGATGGACAGCTTGTCGGCGGCGGTGCGCCGGCCGGCTTCCTCGTCGGCGGGCCGCAGCAGGTCGTCCTCGACGTCGGCCCAGACGTAGAGGTTTTGCTCGTCCCACCGGGCCGCAAAGTCGTAGCTGTGGCCTTCGGGCATGTCGCCGGAGGCGACGAGCGGATGGACGGGCGCGGGCACGTGCGTCGCCCCGGAGCGGCGGGCCCCGGCATCGAGCCCGTCTTGCCGGGCCCGGTGCGCCAAGGTAGCCACCTGCGTGTAGTGTTCCAGCCTCTCGGTCCCGTCATAGCGCAGGCGTGCATCCAGACTGACGGCCTCCAGGGGGGGACGGACCGTGACGTCAACGTCCTGCCGGCCCCGCGCATACGCCTTCAAGCGGCGTTTCTCAACGCGGGCGGGCCGGACCTGGTCCTCCATGTGAGGTTCGAACTCGACGGCCAGTTCGCGCTCTTCGTCGGCGTAGTTCTTCACGTGGTAGCGGGCGTCCAGGTGGAGCATCTCCTCCTCGTCCATGCGGGCGGCGCGCAGTTCGAGCCATCCGCCGACCGTTCCGGCCCGCTCGTCGAGCACCTCGACGGCCTCGGCCAGCCGGGCGGGGATGTCGAGATCCTGGGGGCACTCCTCGAGGCACTGGCCACACAGGCGGCACAGGGCGGCGGTGCCGGAGAGGGAGGTGTATTTCGAGCCGGCCTGCTCGGTGAGGCCGAAGACGCGTTCCAGGTTGAGCGCCTCGAAGTTGCCCGGGATGTCGACGCCGACCGGGCAGGGCATGCAGTAGTTGCAGCCCGTGCAGTAGAGGCCGGCCAGCTCCTTGCGCTCCTGCACGGCGGCCTTGATGCGGTCCTGGTCCTCCTGGGCCAGGTCGCCGGCCTTCGAGGCGGTCTCGACGTTTTCCTCCAGCATCTGCATGTTCGACATGCCCGAGAGCGCCAGCGTGACGTTGGGGTTGGACAGCACGAACCGGAGGGCGAGTTCGGGGGTGCTTTTGACCTGGCCGACCAGTTCCTGCGCCTTCTGGCTGGGGTAGCCGAGCCGACCGCCGCCGACCGGCCCCATCACCACGACACCCATACCGCGCTCGGCGGCGTAGGCGATACCCTCTTCCAGCCGCTGGTCAAGCAGGTTGTACTGCAGGGTGACGGACTCGAAGAGGCCCGTGTCCACGCACTTCTTCAGGCTCTCCAGCGAACCGTGGAAGGAGTGGCAGATATGGCGTATCAGCCCCTGCTCCTTCGCCTTGAGCATCTCCTGGTAGAGGCCGTCATCGCCGGTGACGGCCTGCTCGTAGCGTTCGTAGTTCATGCCGTGGAAGTTGTAGATGTCAATGCATTCGGTGCGCAGGCGTTCGAGCGAGTCCTCCAGATGCTGCCACCACTGCTGCTTGTCGCTCTTGTCGTAGTGATGGTTCTTGGTGGAGAGGACGACCTGGTCGCGGATGTCTTCCATCGCCTCGCCCAGGACGCGCTGGCTGTCGCCGCCGCAGTATCCGACGGCGGTGTCGAAGTAGTTGACCCCCAGTTCCACGGCGCGCTGCAGCATGGGGATGACCTTCTCGCGGTCCACCCGGCCGCCGTCGGTCATCGGCAGGCGCATGCAGCCGAAGCCGAGGCGGGACACCTTCAGTCCTGTCCGTCCTAACGGGGCATACTGCATCCGAAAAGTCTCCCCTCTTGATGTGGCTGATTGCTGGAAAGGCTGAGTCGGAGGCCCGACCGGCACGTCACAGTCCTTCGCTTCCGACGCCCCCGACGTCAGATAAGCCCGCCGAGCGGGAACAAGACATTCTACGCGCCGGCGCCGGTCTGCGCAACTTCTGGGCCGAGCTCACGCCTGGCGGGGGGCGTGAGCAGCGGTTCGATGGCGGCCAGGGTGCGCCGGGTTGCCCCGCGGCTCTCGTTCACCACACGCCGGCCCGCCGCCCCCGCCCGCCGGGCCAGCTCCGGGTCGGAAAGCAGCCTGTCCGCAGTTTCTATCAACTCCGTAACATCCTTCACCACGAACACGGCGCCATGGCCCCGGAGCAACTCCATTTCCGGGCGGAAGTTGCGCGTGTGCGGCCCTACGATGACGGGCACGCCGAGGCCGGTCGGCTCCATCATGTTCTGTCCGCCGCCGGGCCGCAGCAGGCTGCGCCCCACGAACGCGCAGTCAGCCAGCGCGTAGCAGGCCGTCAGTTCCCCGATGGTGTCCAGCACGACGACGGCGTCGGCGGGGGCCGTGTCATGGCGGGACTCCAGCCGGGTCTTGCGCACGACGGGCAGGCCGCGCGCCTCCAGCGCCGCCGCCGCGGCCGTTGCCCGCTCCAGGTGGCGCGGCGCCACCAGAAGGCGCAGTCGCCGGTGCCGCAGTTTCAGCGCCTTGTAGGCGGCTCCGAGCACGGCCTCTTCCCCCTCATGTGTGCTGCCGGCCACCAATACCCGCGCATCCGGCGCAATGGAAAACAGCCGCCGCAGATGCTCCACTTTCTGTCGGTCGGGCTCCGTCTCGATGGCATCGTACTTGAGCGAGCCGCAGGTGTGGACCTTTCCCGGCGGGAGCCCGGCCCTGCGGAAGCCTTCCGCGTCTTCCTCACTGCGGGCGCAGCAGACGCTGACGGCTTCCCATATCGCCGGCCAGAGGCGGGAAAGGACCCTCAGCAGCCGCCGCGAGCCTTCGCCGATGCGCCCGCTCACGAGGGCCACGGCCACGCGCTGACGCCGGCACCGGTCCAGGAAGTTCGGCCAGACTTCCAGTTCCACCAGCAGCACCACGTCCGGCCGAACGCGCTCCAGGGCCCTCTTGCAGCAGCAGGACAGGTCCAGCGGCATGTAGAAGACGCGGCAGCCGGGGTAGAGTTCCCGCAGGCGGGCCGCCCCCGTGTTCGTGTTGGTGGAGAAGACCACTTCGTATTCGGGGTGGCGCTGCCGAACTTTCTCGATGAGGCGTCTGGGGATGGAGGCTTCCCCGACGCTGGCACAGTGGACCCAGAGGCGGGGAGTCTGAGCGGGGAGGACTGGGGCGAACCCGAGCCGCTGCCGCAGCCCGGCCCGATAGCGGGGGGCGCGCGGCAACTTCCACAGCCAGACCGGCAGCAACGCCAGGCCGGCCAGGATGTAAAACGCGTCCAACAGCGGACCCATGCCACTCCTCTGCGAAGGCAATGTTACAGCCCAGCATACCGCCGCGCGCCGGGGGGCTGCAACCCGGCGCCGCTCAGGTTGCAGGGGCTTTCTGGTGTCCCCGGCAAAAAGGGCGGCGCGGATTGCACGGCCTTGCCCTTTGGGGTAGCATGAGGCCTTCCGGGGGCACTTGCCCTGTGCCGCCCTGACTGCAACCGATGAAGGAGGAGGGACGATGCCGAAAATCTTCTCTGCGCGCGAGATGATCGAAGTGGCCATCAAGGAGGAACAGACGGGAGCGACCTTCTACCGGGCGCTGGCCGACAGCACGGATTCGCAAGAACTGGCCGAGTTCGCCCTTCAGGTGGCTGCGATGGAGGACGAGCACGAGGCCAGGTTCAAGAACCTGCTGGACGAAGTGGGGGAGCATAAGCCTTCCGGTGAGTCTTACGAGGGCGAGTACGAGGCTTACATGTCCTATCTGCTGGAAGGCCGAATCTTCCCCACCGGCCGCGACGGCGAGGAGATGGCCCGCCGGCAGGGTTCCGACCAGGAGGCTGTCAGCACGGCCATGGAACTGGAACGCAATACGCTGCTTTTCTACCACGAGATGCTGAAGTTCATCCCCCCGCAGCAGCACGCGCTCCTGGAGTCCATCATCGACGAGGAGAGGCAGCACGTGAGCGACTTCGCCCGCTACCGTGATGAGCACTTCTGAGTTCACTCGGCGGCGGGCGGCCGGGGCGCCTGGCGGCCCAGCAGGTCGCGGATATCTTCCAGGACGGCCGTCTGGACGGCGGCCGTCCTTTTCACTTCATCGAATCGCCGCTCCAGCACCGCCATCTTGGTGGCGTTGTGCACCGATAGAATGGCCGCGCCGAAGGCGATCAGCAGGCAGACCAGCCAGGCGATCAACTGTGGACTCTTCATGGCATCCTTCCGACTCTCGTAGGGGACCCGGGTCCCGGCCCCGGGCGTGTTGTAATGCGGGCCGGCTTCGCGGCGCCCCTAAGCAGGGGACCAGCCGGGCAGGTCGGCGCTCTCGGCCTGCTGCTGCGGGTCTTCCATGAACTGAAGCCTGTAGAGGCGCTCGTACTCCCCGCCGTGCTTCAGCAACTGCTCGTGGGTGCCCTGTTCGCGGATGCAGCCGTCCCTGAGCACAACGATCCGGTCGGCGTGGCGCACGGTCGAGAGCCGGTGGGCGATTACCAGCGTGGTGCGCCCCTTCATCAGGTTCGAGAGGGCCATCTGCACCAGCATCTCGGACTCGGCGTCCAGGTTGGAGGTGGCTTCGTCGAGGATGAGGATGGGGGCGTTCTTCAGGATGGCCCGTGCGATGGTGAGGCACTGACGCTGGCCGCCGGAGAAGCGGGCGCCCCGTTCCCCGGCCATCGTCTGGTAGCCCTCAGGCAGGCTCTCGATGAACTCGTGGATATTGGCGGCCCTGGCGGCGGCGACTATCTCCTGCTCGGTCGCGCCGGGCCGGCCGTAGCCGATGTTCTCGGCGATGGTCCGGTTGAACAGGAAGGGGTGCTGGCCCACCATGGCGATCTGCCGCATGAGGGTGGCGTGTTTGATGTCCCGCACGTCAATGCCGTCAATGCAAATCCGGCCCCTGTCCACGTCGTAGAAGCGGGGTATCAGGTTGAGCAGGGTGCTCTTGCCGGCGCCGGTCTCGCCGACGATGGCGTAGACCTTTCCGGCGGGCACGAACAGGTCCACCCCGCGCAGGATGGGTTCACTGCCGTAGGAGAACCAGACCTGTTCGAAGGCGATGCCCTCGCTGACCCCGTCCAGTTCGACCGCGCCGGGCCGGTCCGTGATCTCGGGCTCGGTGTCCAGCAGTTCAAACAGGCGCGTCACGCCGGCCATGCTCTCCTGCATATCGTTGTACGCCTTCACCAGCCTGCGCAACGGACCCGACGTGGCGGCCAGGGCGGCGATGCAAGTGAGCATTCCGGCGATGTCCAGCTCCCCCCTGGCCACCAGTTGGCCGGCGACGATGGTCAGGAGCCCCAGAGCCACCATGATGAGGAATTCCGGCAGCACGTCCGCCCAGGCCCGGGTGCGCACCAGCTTGAAGGCGCGCTTGAGCTGCTCGCGCGTGCGGGCGTCGAAGCGGCGGTTCTCTTCCTCCTCCCGATCAAATGACTTCACCACGCGGATGCCCTGCAGCATCTGGGTGATGGAGTCAGTGATGTCGGCCAGGCGTTCGAGGTTCTTCTGGCTGTGGCGACGTATGCGGCGGCCGTAGCGCGCCTGCACCAGCACCAGCAGCGGGAAAGCTATGCAGGAGAGGAGCGTAAGCTGCCAGCTAAAATACAGCGCGACCGCGAAGAAACCCACCACCTTCAGCGGTTCCTGGAGGATGCGGCCGAAAAGGAGTTTCAGCACGGTGCGCGTGGACTGGATGTCGTTGGTGAGGCGGCTGACGATCTCACCGGTGCGCTGGTTCGAGTAATAGGCGAGCGAGAGGCTGGAGAGGCGCTCGAAGATGGCCTGGCGCATGTCGCCCATGACGTGCCAGACGATGCGACGGCTCAGGTAGTGGTAGGCGAACCCTGAGGCGAACACCAGCGGCCCCAGCACACCACCCAGCAGCAGGGCTATTCTGTTGATCTGGTTGCCGGAGTAGAGCCAGTTGCGCAGCGCCGCCACGGGGCGCAGCGAGCTCACCCAGGCCTTCGCCCGTTCCTCCGTCGAGTCGAGCAGGTCTTCCGGCGGCACTTCGTCCAACGCGGCAGGAGGGGCAGGCTCCTGCGGTGCGGCCGCCGCCTCGTCCTGCAACCTGGCCGTCGCCGCCTCCTCCTGCTGCTGCAGGGCGTCTATGATCGGCTTGACCAGGATGACGGCGTTTATGTTGACCGCCGTGTAAAGGAGCATCGCGGCCACGGCGACGAGCAGCAGCTTCCAGTGAGGCACGGCGAATCCGTAGAAGCGGACCACGTCCTTGAGGGTCTGCTTGATGGACGAACGCGCCATGATGTGCCCGATGCCGAGGGGAAGCGGTACCCGGGGGGATGCTTCATTTTACCTTATCTGATGATATATGAGCGGCTCAGCCGGCGTCAAGGCCGCCGGGGAGGCAGCTCCGACGGAAAAGAGCTCGAACACGGCATGGGCTCCCCGCGGAGCCATGCAAACCCGGCGGGCCGACCAGACTTGCCGCCCTTGCCCTCGGCGCCGCATTCCGCTCGTGCACGGCCACCCCGGCGAAGGTATAATGCAGCATGGCCGGACCTGCTCCGGCAATGGGCAGTAAGGGGGTTGAAAGGGACGGCCCCTTTCGGCCGCTGCGACAACTCGGAGGCGACCGGCCACTCTTTTCCTGCGTGATGGCTTCGTGGTAAGAACGGTTCCGGTCCTTTCGGAGAACATACATGTTCGGTGACATGGCTGATGAATGCTGGGACTACCTGATTCTGGAGGGCGCGGCCCCCACGAGGAACCTGGGCAGTTGCGCCGTCGGTGACGTGGACTCTGACGGGCAGGCGGAGGTGCTGACCGGAGGCCACGGCGGCTTGCTGTGGTACCGGCCGGCGACCCTCGAGCGCGGCCTGGTGACGGAGGGCGAGTTCGAGGTCGGCCTTGAGCTGGCGGACATTGACGGCGACGGCCGGCCGGAGGTCGTGGCCGGCGTCGCGGGCGAGATAATCTGGCTGAAGCCGGCCGACGGCATGGACGGGCCGTGGGAACGTCACGTCATCGAGCCCGAGACCCTCGGCGGCACCCATGACCTGGTCCCCTGCGACATAGACGGCGACGGCGTGCTGGAGGTGGTCGCGCTGGCGGCCCACTCCCCCACCCCGGCGGTGCTGATCTACAAGCACGGCGGCGACCCGACCGGAGCATGGGAGCGCCACATCGTCCAGCAAGGTCGTTTCGCCGAGGGTACCTGCGTGGCGGACCTGGACGACGACGGGCGGCTCGAGATAATCAGCGGTCCCGCGTGGTATCACGCCCCGCCGGAAGGACCCCTGGGCGGGCCGTGGGAGCGTCACGAATATGCCTTCGGGTTCCGCGAGATGTGCCGCACGGCGACTCTGGACGTCACCGGCGACGGCCGCCCGGACATCGTGGCCGTCGAGTCGGAATACCCCGACGGGCACCTCTGCTGGTTCGAGAACCGCCTCTCCGAAGGCGAGGGCTTCGTCGAACACCCGCTCGAGCGTGACCTCGTCTTCGCCCACAGCCTCCACACCTGGCGTAAGGAGGGGATGGCCCACTTCTTCGTCGCCGAGATGGCCAAGGGCGGATGGGGCGCCCGCTACAACCTGGACGCCCGCCTTCTGCAGTTCAGCACCGGCGACGGCGGGCTCAACTGGGGGCGGAAGGTGCTCGGCAGCGGCGCCGGCACCCACGAGGCCGTCCCGTTCGATCTGGACGGCGACGGCGAGTGGGAGATCGCGGGCAAAGAGTGGCACCACCCCAAACCCCATGTCTTCAAACGCCGCACCCGGCCCTCGCCGCTGACACGCTTCCGCCACCGCCTCATTGATCGCGACAAGCCATACACCGCGACCGATATCCTGGCCGTGGACGTGGATGGCGATGGCCGCAACGACATCGCCTGTGGCGCCTGGTGGTACCGCAATCCCGGCTGGGAGCGCCGCACCATCCCCGGCATCTACCAGGTCCACACCGCCTGTGACATAGACGGCGATGGGCGCGACGAGATAGTCGCCACGAAGCGCGCCCCGGGGGAGGGCGCGTGGTACGAGGGCCTGAGCAGCGAACTGGTCTGGCTGAAACCGCTCGACCCACTCACCGGCGAATGGGCGGAACACCCCATCGGCACGGGCACCGGCGACTGGCCGCACGGCAGCCTGGTGGCGCCGCTGCTGCCGGGCGGGCGGCTCGCCCTCGTGATAGGCTACCATAACGCCGCGCAGGGCCATCCGCCGGACATCTTCGAGGTGCCGGAGGACCCGGCCGACGGCCCCTGGCCGATGCGCCGGCTGGCCGAGATCAACTACGGCGAGGAGTTCCTGGCCTGCGACGTGGACGGCGACGGCCGCCCGGACCTGGTGGCCGGCCCCTGGTGGCTGCGCAGCAAGGGCGACGGCACCTTCGAGCCCCATATCCTCGCTGAGGGCTACGACGACGTGGCGCGTGCGAGGATCATGGACGTCAACCGCGACGGCCGCCCCGATGTCGTGCTGGGCGAAGAGGTGCTGGACAAGGAAGACGGCCGGACGGCCTTCTCGCGGCTGGCGTGGTTCGAGAACCCGCAGGACCCGACCGCCGGCCCGTGGAAGGAGCACGTCATAGACAAGGTGCGCTGCCCGCACTCGGTCGAGACGGCGGACCTGGACGGCGACGGGCGCCCGGAGGTGATCTGCGGAGAGCACGACCCCTCCAAGCCCTACAGGAACCGCTCGCGGCTGTTCATCTACAAGCAGGCCGACGAGGCCGGCACGGCGTGGTACCGCTACGAGATAGACCACCGCTTCGAGCATCACGACGGGGCGAAGGTCATCGAGCTGGAGTCCGGCCGGCTCGGCATCATGAGTCACGGCTGGGTGGACAGCATTTACGTCCACCTGTGGGAGCCGTATTGAGAGGCGGCCCCCGGCGCCACCGGTAACGCGCGGGGCTGGCTATGCGCCGATGCGGAGGGCGTCGAGCTCGTCGTCGCCCGCCGGCATGACCTCCAGGATGCGTCCCTGCGGAGGGCCGCCGATCAGAGCCACGCGAACCGCGCTCTCATCGGGCGCCTTCGAGGTGTAGCGGGCCGTGATGGCGGCGGCCAGTTGGAGCATCGGCTCCTGGCTCTCGCCTCGCAGCACCGTCAGGGGGCCGGGCACCTCGGCAGGCTCCATGCTCACGTCCGCCGGTTCGGCCAGGGCGGTCAACCGCTCATTCTCCGGCTCCTCGCGTCCGACGACGGCTTTTGTGTGCGGCGAAAGGCGGAAGTGACGCCCCACCTTCAGGAGCCGGGTATCGTTGATCGTGAAGTCGGGGCGGTGCTCCAGCAGGTCGCGGATGCGGGCGGCGAACTGGGGGTCGGTCAGCCGGCAGCCGCCGGCCGGGCACGGATAGTCGTGCAGTTCGAAGCTCTCGGCCAGCTCCATCTGGGGTCGCCGCGAGCGGCCGCTGATGGCCAGCATGGCCTGCCGGTCCACCCAGCCTTTCTGCTCCGGTATGCTCGGCTCCAGCAGCGCCGCCGACAGCGGGCGCACGATGAGCCCGCTCAGGCCGGACTCTTTCTCGATGAGCCGCAAGGCGTCCCGGTGCTGGGACATGGGGCGCTCTCCCAGCACCTCCCCGGTGATCAGGAACTCCGCCCCGATCTCTTCCATGTGTTCACGGGCACGGCTGAACATCAGGATGCGGCAGTCCAGGCACGGGTTCATGTTGCGCCCGTAGCCGAAACGGGGCGACTTGACGGCCCCGATAAGCCCCTCGGTGTTGTCCAGCACCTTCAACTCGATGCCGAGCTGTCGCACGGCGCTGGTGGCAGCGCTGCAGGAACTGCTCTTCGGCGTGCAGGTGCAGAAGGTGGTGACGAAGTTCAGGGCGTGGACCTCCAGCCCCTGTTCGATCATCATCCGGGTGGCCAGCAAGCTGTCAAGCCCCCCGGAAAGCAAGGATACGGCGCGCACGGTCCTCTGTCCTCCGCTATACGCAGTCAAGTGCTTGCTTCAGGTCGGCGATCAGGTCCTCGGCCTCTTCGATGCCCAGTGAGAGGCGCACGATGTTGTCGGCCATGCCGAGGGCCTCCCGTTCGGGGTGCGGCATCTGCCAGTAGCCCATGACGGCCACCTGCTCGACCAGGGTCTCCACGCCGCCGAGGCTCGGGGCGATCAGCGCCAGTTGCAGCGAGTCCACGAAACGCGCCGCCCCGTCGAAGTCCGCGTCCACGGCGAAGGTGACGACTCCGCCGAACCCGTTCATCTGGCGGGCGGCCAACTGGTGTTGCGGGTGCGAGGGCAGCCCGGGGTAGCTGACGTGGGCGACCTTCGGGTGCTCCGACAGGAACTCGGCCACCGCCTGCCCGCTGGCATTCTGCCGGGCCACGCGCAGGGCCAGGGTCCTCAGCCCGCGCTCCAGCAGCCAGGCGGTGTTCGGGGAGCAGACGGCCCCGAGCGTCATGTTCAGCTCGGCTATCGGCTCCACCTGCTCGGCCGAGCCGGCGACCACGCCCGCTGTCAGGTCGTTGTGCCCGCCCAGGTACTTGCTGGCCGAGTGCACGACCAGGTCCACGCCGTGCTCCAGCGGGCTCAGGTTCACCGGGGTGGCGAAAGTCGGGTCCACCACGGTCAGCACGTTGCGCTCGCGCCCCAGTTCGGCCAGCCCTTCGACGTCCACAACGTGCAGGTGCGGATTTGTGGGTGTCTCGGTGAAAACGAGCCGCGTCTGCGGCGTGATGGCCTCGCGGATGCCCTCCAGGGACGGCTCGGCCACGCTGCTCGTTACGCCGAAGCGGGCCAGGTTCTCGGCCACGAAGTCGCGAGTCCGCTTGTAGCTGTCGCGGGTGAGCACGACGTGGTCGCCGGCCTTCACGGTGGCCAGCAGCAGGGTGCAGACGGCGGCCATGCCGCTGCCGAACAGCACAGCTCGCTCGGCCCCTTCCAGCGCGGCCAGGCGACGCTCGGCCGAGGCCACCGTGGGGTTCCCCATGCGGCCGTACTCGGGTTGGCGGCGCTCCGTCTTGCCGTCCAGGTAGTCGGTGAGGGCACGCGTGGAGGGGAACTTGAACGGTGCCGAATGCACGATAGGCACGGTGACGGACGCGCTCGTATCGCACGGCCCGGCCCCGGCGTGAACGCAGTCGGTCGAGTTGATGCGCGGCTTTGTCATCTCGGCAGCCTCCTACGAGGTGGCGTGGGACAGCGCTTGCTCCAGGTCGGCCATCAGGTCGTCGGCGTCTTCGATGCCCACCGAGAGCCGCACCAGGTTCTCGCCGACGCCGACACGCCGACGCTCGCCGGGCGGATAGGTCAGGTGGGTCATCTTCGCCGGCAGGGTGATGATGCTCTCGACGGCGCCGAGGCTGACGGCCAGCGTCCAGAG
>PUMJ01000134.1 GCA_003551305.1 Candidatus Brocadiaceae bacterium | reverse complement strand
CTCGCCGCCGAAAAGCTGCACCGCCGGCCTGGGTCGCAGCCGGGCCAGCCCCTCGAACAGCCGTCGGAAATACTCCATCGGCGGCTCGAACAGAAAGCCCATGCTCGGCGTGTTGTTGATGCAGATGGGGCAGTTGGAGTTACAGCGGTTCGTCACGTCCACGAACACAAAGTTCGGCGGGCTCTTGTGGCCGCAATCCGGGCAGCCCAGCATGCACGGAACCGGCGGGCTGTGCTCGCCGTCCAGTCGCCGTTTCGTCAGGTAGCGGCGCACGTCGGTGGAAAGCAGCGTCTCGGTGGGGCCGCAGTCGCGGCATTCCTTGACCAGGAAGACGCGATCCCCCCGCTGCTCATGGCGCGCTTCGACGATGCGACGACACTGATTGCAGAAAGCCCGGTTCATCCGTTGCCCATTTCCGTCAGTCCGTGAAAGGTGTGCAATAACGCAACCCCACAGTGTAAGAGACCGACGGGCGAGAAGGCAACTCCTGCGAGCTGGTTCTCCAGCACATGGGACCCACCCACGCGGAGACAGAAAAAGCTGCGAAACAGGTGTTTCGCGCCCCCCGGAGCCGACGCGCGCACGGGCAGAGACACGAATCAAGCCAGTTCGAGAGGCTGATGAATGCCGTGCGGATTCCCCAGCCGGTGGGCCGCCCGCGCTCTCGACCCAAGCGCGTTGTGGGCGACAAGGGATACAGTTTCGACAGGATTCGCAGGTGGCTTCGCCGCCATGCGATCGGCGCGGTCATTCCCCAGCGCTCCGACCAGGCAGCTCGCCACCGTGGCCGTCCGCTCAACTTCGACCGGGAGGCATACCGCCGGCACAGCATCATTGAGTGCTGTGTGGGGTGGCTGAAAGAGTGCCGCCGGGTCGCGACGCGATTCGAGAAACTGGCGGTCAACTTTTTGGCCATGGTCAAAGCGTCGATCATCCAGAGAATTCTCAGAATCCTTTTTTCAGACAGAGCCTAATCCGTTTTCCCCGAGCAACGCTGGAGGGAGGTGAGACTGATGGGCGCCGGGTGATGCCACGCCCTTATCAGATCAAGCGATGGATGGCAAAAAGGTATCTGCAGGGTCGACCGCGTCGGCCCGGCAGGCGGCCGCCCGGAAGCAAAACCGTGATGAGTATGTGCGGGCCGAGTGCCCGATCGGCAAGCGCTAGGCGGCCGAGATCCTGGGGATCTCCGTCGACACCCTGGACAAGTGGACGGCGAAATACGGGATCCCCCACTTTAAATATGACATGGCCAGCAACCGCGGCAATCGCGGCAAGGTCGTCTACCTGATATCCGAGCTGGTGGCGTTCAGGGAGAAGTACCGTATCGAAGGCCGCCGTATCGAGATGGACGTGGACGAGATGATCGCCGCAGCCGAAGCTTAGACGCATAAATTACACCGACAGGGCTGTTCCAGGGCGGCCCTGCCGGCTTCTTTTACAGGGCGTTGATCTCGTCATCGCGGGGGGCCAGGTGGGCGTAGATCATGGTGGTGTTGACGCTCTTGTGGCCCAGCCAGCGGCTGACCTTGTAGATGCTGACGCCCCGCATGACCAGGTGGCTGGCGAAGGTGTGGCGGAGAGTGTGGAGCGTAAAGTGGGGCAGGCGGCTGGGTGTGGCGATTAGCTTTTTGAATTGCCGGGTCAGCTCCGTTGCCCCGAACTGCTCTCCCTTGCGGTTCAGGAAGCAGAAACCCCTCCTTTTCCGGAGCGGCATCAGGGTATCCTTCAGGTCGTCGTTCAGTGGCACGGTGCGGGACTCGCGGTTCTTCACGCTGAAGCCCTCCTTGTTGCCTAGCGTGATCAGGCTCCGCTCGAAGTCGATCTCCTCCCACCGCAGATAGCGGAGTTCCGAGTTCCGAAAGCCCGTGTAGTAGGCGGTCGCCACCAGGGGCCAGAGTTCGGTCTCCTCGGCGATGGCGCGCACCTTCTCCCACTCCTCGAAGCTCAGGTAGCGGGGCGGGTTCTTGGCCGCCTTCGGTTTCTTCACCTTCCTGACGGGATTGCTCTCGGCGTAGCCCCGTTCCACGGCGAAGCGGAGCGCATACATGCTGTGCCGTACGGTTACCGGGGCCAGGTCTTCGAGAAGATGCTGCTGGTACTGCTGCAGGCGACGAACCGTGATGCCCGACACCTTCTCGACCCCCTGCTCTTTCATCCGATCGACGAACCGCTTCACACGCGGGGCATCGTGGCGCTCGTAGGTGCTTTGCTTCTTTGTCGCCTTCGAGTAGGATAGATACTCGTCCCGGAGCTGGTCCAGGGACATGTCGGTGGTCTGGCCGAGCTGCCAGGTGGCGAGCTTGTACTCGAATCCCTTCAGGTACTGCCGGGCAACCGTCTTGCTGGTGGTCCCGAGGGATTTGCCGAGCTTCTTGCCGTCCTGCCGCCAGTAGACGTACCAGGATTTGCCGCGTTTCTTGAGGAACGCCATGTCAGGCTCCTGTCACCGGGGTGTTACCGGGATGGTTCGGTGCTCGACCCGATCTGCATCACACCATGGTAACAACGGCCGGCTCTGTAGACGCGTCGCTGAGAGGTGAATGTCACAAGACTCGGTTTTATAAAGCTTTACAGTAATCGGAGGGGTGGCTGAGCGGACGAAAGCGACGGTTTTGAAAACCGTTGTCCCGCTTTGCGGGACCGGGGGTTCGAATCCCTCCCCCTCCGCCACTGCCGTCCGTTGCGCCGCCGTTCCTGTGGTATGTTCCCCGTAGAGGCTCCTATGTCCGACGTTCGGCTGCAGATGGAGGCTGTAGCGTTTCGTCGCGGGGAGGCGACGGTGCTGCAGGGTATCGACTGGCGGGTGCGCCAGGGCGAGCACTGGGCGGTGCTGGGGCCGAACGGCAGCGGCAAGACGACGCTTATGCTGGCAGCCAGCGGCTACGTGCCCACCAGCGGGGGCCGCGTGTTCCTGCTGGAAGGCTACATGAGCGATATCGCGCTGCCCCGGGTGCGTCGGCGCGTGGGCATCGCCAGCGCAGCGCTGCACGACCACATGTTGCGTCACCGCCGCAGGAGCACCGGGCTGGAGGTGGTGCTGAGCGGGCGAGATGGGAGCCTCGGCCTGTTCCGCCGTCCGACGGCCGAGGAAGTGGATCGGGCGGAGGAGCTGCTCGACCAGTTCGGCGCCCGCGCGCTGCGGGACATGCGCTTCGACCTGATGTCCACGGGCCAGCGCCAGCGCTGCCTGGTGGCCCGCTGCTACATGGCGCAGAGTGACCTGGTGATCCTGGACGAGCCGTGTGCAGGGCTGGACATCGCGGCCCGGGAGAAGCTGCTGCAGGCGCTGCGGAGTGCCTGCTGTCGGTTCAGGGACACCCCACACGTGCTGGTGACCCATCACCCTTCGGAGATAGTGCCGGAGATCACGCACGTTCTTATGCTGCGGGGGGGTCGCGTGCTGGTGCAGGCGCCGCGGGATGAAGCGCTGACCGAGGAGAACCTGCGGGCCGCCTTCGGCACGCCCCTCCACGTGGTGAGGGACGATGGGCGCGTGTGGGTCCTGCCGGCGGGCGGGTCAGAGGAACCTGGTGGGCGTTGAGCTACCTGGTGGGGGGCTTGCGCGCCAGCTTCCTGATGGCTTTTTCAGCCCCGGAGAGGTCGGTGATGCCGTAGAAGCCGTTATCCATGCGCGGCACAAGGGTCGTGCCCCCCTGAGCGTACCATATCAGGTAGGTGAAGACGATGTCGCCGGAGCCGTCCGGGCGGGGGTAGAGGCGGATGCGGCGCAGCCGGCTGGGGCGGAATGAGTACACCGATCTGACTACACCGCCCAGGAAGATGATGGCGCGCTGGTCCGTCACGACGTAGGCCGTACGCTTCGCGCTGTGCATGAACCAGAGGGGGGACAGCAGCATGGCGAGGGTGAGAGCGGCGAAGGGGATGGCCCAGAGGGCCATGTCCAGGCCGAAGCCGGTGCGCCGGACGTGGCGCACCCACAAGACCTGAGCCACTACGGCCAGCAGGCCGAGTACGAGCATGGGGGTGGCCAGGCGCGCGAAGCGGCGCCGCAGCGGCTGGCCGACCCAGACGGGCGTCTCATCGGTGCGAAGTTCCTCTTCGACGGTCTGCTGCAGGCGGCCGGGCAGTGAGTCCAGGCTGCGGCCCATGTGCCTATCTCCCGCACTGCGGCCCGTTATTCGTCTTCACTGGCATAGTCAATCAGCGAGATGACCTTGTAGTCGGACAGTTTCTCCCGGCCGGGCAGGAAGCTCAGTTCGATGAGGAAGGCACAGGCGGCCACCAGGCCGCCGAGTTCCTCCACCAGTTCGCAGCAGGCGCGGGCGGTGCCGCCGGTGGCGAGCAGGTCGTCCAGCACCAGGACGCGCTCCCCCATCTCGATGGCGTCCTTATGGACGGTCACCGTGTCCGTGCCGTATTCGAGTTCGTAGGTGCGTTCCAGCGCGTCAGCCGGCAGTTTGCCGGGTTTGCGGACCGGCACGAACCCGGCGTCCAGCCGGCAGGCCACCGCCCCGCCGAAGATGAATCCCCTGGCTTCGGCGGCGAGCACCTTATCAATCCTGTCGTCCAGGAACGGCTCGGTCAGGGCGTCCACGGCGGCCTCCAGCGCCTCCGGGTCTTTGCACAGGGTGGTTATGTCCCGAAAGACGATGCCCGGCGTGGGGAAGTCACGTATGCTCCGGATGTGGCTTCTCAGGTCCATGATCGCTCCTTGTGTGCGGGGTCGAAATCGTCCGGAAAGCCGACGGCCGGCCCGTCCCACAGCAGGGCGAGCCGGCTGCCCGGGAGTTCTTGCGCCTCAGCAGTAGCCGGACAGGGCCATCCCCCTGTAGAGGCTCTGGAGGGCCTCTTTTTCGATCTGGCGCACTCGTTCGCGGCTCAGCCCAACGATGCGTGCCACCTCGCGCAGGCTCCTGGGTCCCTCTTCGTCGAGGCCGTAGCGCAGGGTCAGGATGCGCGCCTGGCGCTGGTCAATGGTCTTCCACATGCGTTTGAGCGCTTCCAGCTGGAGGGTGTCGAAGACGGCTTCATCAGGCGCGGGCTCCTCGTCGTCAGGCAACACTTCCCGCAGTGTCAGCACACGCTCGCCGTCGCTGCCGAGGGCCATCTCCATGCTGGTGGTTTCGGCCGAGAGCGCCCGGCGCAGCAGCTTCAACCGGGCGCTGCTCAGCTCCAGTCTCTCGGCCACCTCGGCCATGGTGGGCTCACGTCCCAGCTCCTCATGAAGCTCGTTTTCGATCCGGCGGGCCTTTGCGAGGGTTTCCACCATGTGGGAAGGTATCCGGACAGTCTGGTGCACGGCGCGGGCGGCGCGCAGGATGGCTTTGCGTATCCACCACGATGCGTAGGTGGCGAAGCGGACGCCGCGGTCGGGATCGAACTTTTCCAGCGCGTGGAAAAGGCCCAGGTTCCCTTCTTCGATCAGGTCGCCCAGGCCGACCCCCGGCCGCGCGTAGCGGCGGGCGATGTTGACCACCAGCCGCAGGTTGGACAGGATTAACCTGTCGCGCGCCTCCAGGTCGCCGTGCTTGCTGTAACGTTCCAGCAGTTCCTGCTCTTCCTCCCGGCTGAGCAGGGGGTATTTTCGCACGCTTTCAAGGTACTGCACGAGCAGTCGCCTCCTCGTTCCCACCGGCTGGTGGCCGCGGGTTCTTGGAGTCTGGCTTGAGGGGGTCTCGTGAACCGCCTCAGCCCGTTACGTCTTCTTCGTCATCCAGTTCCCCGCCATCTCCCTCGACAGCGGCTTCCTGGTCGTTTTCCGTTTCGACTGAAGCCTGCACCTCGGGTTCCGCCGGGTCGGTGGTCTCCTCCGGGGCGGCTTCTTCGTCCTGCGGCTCGGTCTCGGGCTCGGCACTTTCTGCGGGGATTTCCAGGCTGCTGGTTGCGCGGCGCGCTCCGGCGGGCGGGGGCGCCTCGGGCTCCCTGTCCAACTGGGGAGCCTCCTCCATTGCCTCCTCGACCATCTCTTCGGGGTTTTCGGCCTCTTCGAGCTGGTCGCTGCGTATGACGATGCCGGGCTGTTCTTCCTGGTCGACAGGTCCTTCAGTGCGCAGGCTCAGCCCGATCTTGCGGGCGTCGGTGTCGACGCGGATGACCCGCACGTCGAGCACGTCTCCGACCTCGACGATCTCCTCGGGGCTGGGTATCTTTTTCTCGCTCAGCTCACTGATGTGGAGCAGGCCTTCGAGGCCGTCCTCAAGCTCGACGAAGGCGCCGAAGCTGGTGAGCTTGGTGACGATGCCGCGCACCAGGTCGCCGGAGCGGTAGCGGGAGGGGATCTCCTCGTCCCAGGGGTCGGGCTCGAGCTGCTTCAGGCCGAGGGCGACCCGGCGCTTCTCGGGGTCCACCTCCAGCACGACGCATTTGGTGGTCTCGCCTTTTTCCAGCACCTCGGAGGGGTGGGCGACTTTGCGGGTCCAGGACATGTCGCTCACGTGCAGCAGGCCGTCTATGCCTTCTTCGATCTCGATGAAGGCGCCGTAGTTGGTCAGGTTGCGCACGCGGCCGACCACCTCGGTGCCGGGCGGGTAGCTCTGCTCGACCAGTTCCCACGGGTTCTGCTCGGTCTGCTTCATCCCGAGGCTGATCTCTTCTTTCTCCTTGTTGATGCCCAGCACGACCACGTCCACCATGTCCCCGATGGCGACGAGTTCGCTGGGGTGGTTGATGCGGCGCGTCCAGGACATCTCGCTGATGTGGACCAGCCCCTCGACGCCCTCCTCGAGCTTGACGAACGCGCCGTAGTTCATCAGGTTGACGACCTCGCCGGTGACCTCGGAGCCGACCGGGTATTTCTCCGCGATGTTCTCCCACGGGCTCGGGGTCTTCTGCTTCAGGCCGAGGGCGACCTTCTCTTCCTCGGGGTCCACGTTGAGGATGACGACCTCGATCAGGTCGTCTATGGCGAGCATCTCGCTCGGGTGGCTGATGCGGCCCCAGCTCATGTCGGTGATGTGCAGCAGGCCGTCTATGCCGCCCAGGTCCACGAAGGCGCCGAAGTCCACGATGTTCTTGACCTTGCCCGGGCGGACCTGTCCCCGTTCGAGTTCGTCGAACAGCCGGACCTTCATCACGTCGCGCTGGCTCTCGATCAGCTGGCGCCGGCTCACCACGATGTTGCGCCGCCCCTCGTCTATCTTCAGTATCTTGCAGGTGAGGCGCCGGCCGATATAGTCGGCGATCTCGCCGGGCCGGCGGGTGTCCACCTGGCTGGCGGGCAGAAAGACCGGTACGCCGATGTCCACCAGCAGACCGCCCTTGATCTTGCGCATGACGGTGCCGGTGACCACGTCGCCCTCGTCGTAACGGGTGACCACCTTCTCCCAGCGGCGGATGCGGTCGGCCTTGCGCTTGGAGAGCTGCACCAGGCCGCTGTCGTCCTCGACAGCCTCCAGCAGCACCTCGACATTCTCTCCGACGGAGACCTCGTCGCCGTACCACTCGTTCAGAGGCACGGCGCCCTGGCTCTTGTAGCCCACGTCCACCATCGCCTCGTCATCGGTGACGCTGACGATGCGGCCTTCCAGGATGGTGTTGAGGTTGTAGTCCTTTACGGATTCGTCGAGGGTCTTCTCGAGTTCTCCGCTGTCAAGACCTTGCAGGGACTGCTCCAGTTCTTGTTCCACTTCGTCCCTGTCAATGCCGTATTCGGCAAGGATATCTCGATTAGCCATTGGTTACCTTGAAAGTAGCAAAATAGTGCTAAAGTTGACGGCCTTCTCCTCCGTGCGTTCCGGGCGCCGCCGGCAGCGGCCGCCCACGGGAGTTACTCTTTGTCGGCCTCCTGTCGAATCTCAAGCGCTCTCTGAGGAGCGCTTGCATCTGCCCAATCTCATCTCGCAGCCACCGGGCCACATCTTCGGCCGGACGGTCCTCGGCCCGCACCGGTCTGCCGAACATCACGCCGACGCGCGCCGGGCGGGGCAGCGCCCGGGTGCGAGGCCAGCAGTCGAACGCGCCTTCGATGGCGACCGGCAGAATCGGCACCTCGCAGCGCGCCGCCAGGGCGGCCACGCCCGGCTTGAACCGGCCGAGCGTCCCATCGTGCGTGCGCGTTCCTTCCGGGAACAGCAGCACGGCCCGGCCCTCGCCCAGCAGCCGCAGCACCGTTCGGATGCCCCGGCTGTCCACGGCTCCACGAGCGATCGGATGCCCTCCCAGCGCCCGAATGAGCCGGCCGAAACCCGGCGGGCCGAACAGACTGCTGCGGGCCAGGTAGCAGATGGGCTCTTCAAGCGCCATCCCGACCAGCACCGGGTCGAGAAAGCTCTGGTGGTTGGCCGCAACCAGCAGACCGCCCCGCCGCCGGCCGATGTCAGGCACGCGGCAGAACTGCACACCGGTAAGCATCTTTGTCGGCGCCCACACGAGTCGGCGGCAGAAGCGGTAAAAGCCCTGCCGCGGCTCGTCTTCCGCTCTTCCGGCCTGGTTCGTGCCGTTCACGAAGCGCCCAGACGGCCGTTGACTTCCGCGAGCATGAGTTCGACGACCTCCTCGACGCTCCTATCTGTGCTGTCAATGCAGATCATGTCGTCTGTTTTGCGCAGCGCGCCGACCGGGCGGGCCCTGTCTCTGGCGTCCCGTTCGCGGACCTGCCGCTTCACCTCGGCCAGGGTCACGTCCCGTCCGCTACGTTGCAGGTCACGCAACCGACGCCTGGCGCGTTCCTCGACGTCGGCGGCCAGGAAGAACTTGACGTCCGCGTCCGGAAACACCTCGGTGCCCTGGTCACGGCCTTCGCTCACCACGTGCCGGCCCCGGGCGAACCGGCGCTGCTGCTCTATCAAAGCCTGCCTCACGGCCGGTTCGTCCGCCAGCCGGAAGACTTTCTCGGTCACCTCCGGCATCCGGATGTCCCGGGTGACATCCTGTCCGTCGCAGAGGACCCGGCCGTCGGCTCTCAGTTCAATTCGCGTCTGAGCGGTCAGGGCGGCCAGCTCGTCGGGAGCGCGCATGTCAACGCCCGCGCGGAGGGCCTTCCACGTGGCGGCGCGGTACATGGCACCGGTGTCGAGGTAGCGGAAACGTAGCCGTCCGGCCAGCTTGCGCGCCACCGTGCTTTTTCCGGCGGCCGCCGGCCCGTCCACAGTCACCACCAGAGTCGTATTGCACCTCATCCACGAGGGCCTCACGCGCGGCCGCAGGCAGCTTCAAGCGCAGAATATCACTTCCCAGCCTCTGACTATAGCAGAGCCCGGCCCGGTGCGCAACCCAATCCGGCGGTGCTGTTCGGGTCGGCGGCGCGGGGTCAGGAGCGCTGGTTGCGGCGCGATTGCAGGAGGGCGACGTCGTGGAGCTGGTCGATGATGAACTGGACGGCTTCCTGCGGCTCGTCGGTGACGCGGAACAAGCGCATGTCGGACTCGGAGATGTAGCCGCGCGCCAGCATCGGGGCTTCGAGCCACGAGATGAGCTTTTCCCAGTAATCCCGGCCGAACAGCACGACGCCGAAGTTGGGGTTCCGCTCCGTCTGCACCAGGGTGAGGGACTCGAAGAGCTCGTCCATGGTGCCGAAGCCGCCGGGGAAGAGGATGAACCCGACGGAGTACTTCAGGAACATGACCTTGCGCACGAAGAAATAGTGGAACTCGAGCATGAGGTCAATGTACTTGTTCGGCTCCTGCTCGTGGGGCAGTTCGATGTTAAGGCCGACGGAATGGCCTCCTCCCTCCCGGGCACCGCGGTTGGCGGCCTCCATGATGCCGCCGCCTCCACCCGTGATGATGGCGATGTCCCGGCGGGCGAACAGTTCCGCCGTTCGGCGGGCGGGCTCATAATACTCGTCGTCCTCCTCCATGCGGGCGCTGCCGAAGATGGAGACGGCCGGCCCCATGCCGGAGAGCTGCTCGAACCCGTCCACGAACTCACTCATGATGCGGAACACCCGCCAGGTGTCCGAATGCGTGAACTCCTTACTCTGGGAGGCGGCGTCCAGCAGTTCGAAATCGTCAAGCACGTTGCGGCGCCTGCCGGTGCCACTCTGCCCCTCGGTTTCACTCGCCGCCATGGCCGGCCTCTGTTTCTTGAGTTGTGTGCGGGCGTCTGTGCGGACACTCCGCGTGATTGTAGGGGCCGATGCTGTGCGCCCGCAAATGAAACGACCGGGCGAGCTTTGTACTTTGCCAGGACATCCTCCCCACCCTGGGTGACGATTTTACCGGCGATTTTGTCCAGCACAATCGGGGGCGGCAAAGCGAAGGAGTCGGGCAGCTTCAGGCCTTGCTTTCGCAGCT
>PUMJ01000277.1 GCA_003551305.1 Candidatus Brocadiaceae bacterium | reverse complement strand
ATCTGAGCATCTTCATGGAAACGGAGCTTCGTTCCCACGGTGACGTCGTCAAAACCGCGGCTCCCATCGTCTGAATACGTCCAGGCCGAAAGAGGCGGCCGACCTGCCCTGTCTTTGATGCTGGAGTAACCGAGAGAGACGAACACGTCCTGGTTGCCGGTCAGACCGTGCGTGATGTCAACCGTCCAGTCCCACAGCTCGTAGCGCGGACGACGCATGCGGGAGTAGTGGTTGTCGTAGAACCCCCGCCCGCCGGTGGCCCACTTGTACTGGAGGCCGACTTCCACGTCGGTGGCGCCCTGTTCGAGCGTGGCCGCCGACTCGGTCAAGAACATGTCATGCACTGCGTAGTCGGACTGGGCACTGACGCCCTGGGCGCTCAGAGCCAGCCCGCAAATCACTGCTACGGCAAGAACTGTTTTCCTAAGCATCTCTGCATCCTTTCCTAACGTTGCCTTCTTAGGAGACCTAAAGCTTCCAAAGCAGCCAGACACAAACGCGCGGCAATCACCTCCTTATCTCTGGTTCTTGTAGGTGCCTCGCCCGCGACACACGCAACAAGTCTGTGCGCAATGTGAAGGGCATCGCGACAGGCATGTCACCAATTCAGTCCCCGGAGTATACCACAACGCAACGGCGGCCGCAAGAGTGATAAAATGCCACTTTTCCCGCCGATGACATGTCGGATCTCAAGGGCTTTCTCGCCAAAGGGATGCGCCAGATGCGCCCGGCCCCGATGCGTCCTCATCACTCCTGACGCCTCCCGCAAAAAACGATTCTACCCGGCGCAGACGGCGGTTCGCAATACTGGAGAGCACGCGCAGAGAAGAGCATCCCCCGGGGCAGGAGACCCCACCAGGGCAGCCGCACGAGCCGCCAGCCCAGCGGCCACCGCTCAGCCGCACACCCCGGCTCGCCATCCGGTAAGCCAGATTGTCCAAGAGCATGCGCCACCCGGGGCGTGGACTCGGGCCGGCCGGCGGCAGGCTATCCTGAGACTGGGAACACTTAGTTTACCGGCTTGCGTAGGAGGTTTCAAGGGCGGGTCAGCGTTTTTCTTGCCGCGCCAGGCCGGTTGCTGGCCGGCCTCCCGGGCAGGCAAGACTGGAGGCCATGGCCCGGCCGGTCCGGGTTGTTCGCTTTCGCCCGCCGCTTCTGGTAGGCTGATGTTCCGACTGTTCCAGGTTGTTTGACATTGCCCTTCCGATGATTATTCCCACGGCCGGCATGCATTGTGCTTATTTCGCTGGTCAGACGTCAGTAACACCTTGATACAGGGTCACCGCACCGTGGGCAGATACCTGATCTACAACTTTTCGGGCGAGGTGGACGATCTTTCCCACCTCTTTCCCAACGAGCGACTGGCGCAGCTTGCGTCAATAATCCGCTCCGAGGGGGCCGAGGTCGAAGTCTGGGACCGCGGCAACATCGAGACGCTCGCTGCGCTGGCGCCCGCTCACTGGAAGCGCAGCGTGGCCGCCTATGCGGGGCAGAAGCTCTTTGAGACCATCTCCCGCAACGGCGGACCCAACACCCTGGAGAAGACGGTCTACGGCCTGCCACTCAAGTTCGTATCCGGCAGCATGGAGGCCGAGATCGAGCGGCACTACGCCGAGTTCATCGAAGCCGAGGCCGAGCGCATCGCTGCCGGCGGCTTCACGGCCGTCCTGCTGAACCTCTGGCAGGGGGGGTTCGGCCATTCGATGCGCCTGGCGGCGCTGGTTAAGCAGGCGGCCGGCATCCCCGTCTACGGCACCGGCCAGCGGGTGGACTGGTTCCAGGAGCACATCCTGGAACAGTATCCCCAGCTTGACGGCGTCATCCTGGGGCTCGGTTACGACGCGGTGCGCCGGCTGGCCCGGGGGCAGCCCTTCGACCGGCTGCCCAACGTGGCGTACGCAGACGCAGGAGGGGAGGTGGAATGCACCGACCGCTGCGTCACGGAGGTGGACTGGCTGCCGCTGCCCGACTACAGCCCGGAGGTCTACCACGGTATGGACGGGCTGCTGCCGCTGGCTCACGTGGCCCTCTCGAACCAGGCGTGCCCGAACCGCTGCGCCTTCTGTGCCCGGCCGACCAACTACGGCCGCATCGTCCGCCGCAAGCCCGTCGAGAGTGCCGTGGACGAGGTGGCGGCTTTGTGCGAGCGGGGGATACGGCACATCAGGATAGGCGACTCAACCCCGCCCCCCGGCCAGCTTACCGAGTTCGCCGCCGGCATCGTGCGGCGCGGCCTCCACGAGGGCGACCTGCGCATAACGGCCTTCTCCCGCATTGACCAGAACCGGCACGAGGACTACGAACTGATGCGGCGGGCGGGCTTCCGGGCGCTCTTTTACGGCCTGGAGACGCTGGACGACGAGGGGCTGCGGCGCATCCGCAAAGGCATCACCTACCGCGACATCCGTCGGACGCTCAAGCGGGCGCACGAGGCGGGCGTCTTCGTGGTGGGCAGTGTCATCTACCCGTTGCCCGGCGAGACGGCCGCCTCCCGCGAGACCACCTTCACCCGCCTGCGCGAGCTGGCCCCGTCGCTCGACTCGGTGCTCCTGCAGCCGGCCGGCGTCTATCCCTCCTCCCCCTGGGGGACGAGACCGCAGGAGTTCGACATCCACCTGCAGGAAGGTTACATCGAGCGGCTGATGGACTACCCGGTCAAGTTCATCATCCCGATGCGTTTCTGGCCGCCGTTTCCCTTCTCGTATCCGATCATGGGCAAGGCCGCCGAACAGGTGAGCTTCGATGACATCCGCGAGGAGTTCGAATCGTTCAGCCGGCGGGTCTGGCGGGAACTGGAGGTCTCGAACGTCCAGGACTACACGCTGCTGGTGGCCGATATGGTGGGAGAGGACCCCCGTGCGTTCACCGACCGCGTAAAGAAGGTGCTGGTCACCAGGGACTACGACGCGTTGCGGGACATCGTCGCGACCGCCCGTGGCGCCCTCCAGCCCGCCTGAGCTTCCGCATCCGGGACCGGCCCTCGTCTGCCGGGGTTCCTGGCTGCCGGCCCCGGCTGCATCTGAGCCGCCTCAGGCACAGCCCGGGGCATGCGAACGCCCCCCGAAAGACGCGCCCTGAAAGCGCGCCACAGGACTTCAAAAACCGCTGCGTGCCTCTCGCTGCCGGCAAGACGGCGATTCGCCGTACGGCGGAGAAAGCGGTTCCGACCGGCTGCTTCGCCTGGCTTTATCGGGACTGCGGTCGGCAGCGAACCGCCGCCCGCACTGCACCGGGCCTCTGCTTGGCGCCTTCAGTGTTGTCTCTGTGGTAATCCGTGGTTCTTGCGCCCAGCAATCCCGGCTGCGCCGGCCAGTGACCTGTCCGCCGGACTCCTGCTCCCCGCCGTTGCGCTTTGCCTCCGCCCGCGACCGTGATACAGTGTGCGCCTTCGTGCCGTGGCCCTTCACCGAACAGGAGGCACTCCGTGTCTATTAAGGTATATCCCGCTCCCGAAGGAATCGATCCGTCCCCGGACTTCCGCCTGCGCGTGGGCGGCCGGCCCGTCTTCGTCCATGCCTGCTCGTGCGCATCGTACGCCATGTTCGAACTCGACGGCCCGGCGGAGGTGGAGGTCGAGGTGGCCTTCCCGTTCGAGCGCGCCGTGGTGCGGCCGCTCCGACACGGCGTCCAGCCGGATGTGACGGAAGGCGGCCTGCGCTTCCGCCTGGAGAGGCCCGGCGGCCTGAGTGTCGAACTGGATGGTGACCTGCGCCGACCCCTCTTTGTCTGGGCCGCGCCGCCCGAACAGGACGCCCCCGCACCGGATGCTGACGGCGTGCACTATTTCGCGGGGGGGGCCGTCCATGAACCGGGGCTGATGGAGCTGGCCGCCGGGGAGACGGTCTACATCGAGGGCGGAGCCGTGGTGCGCGGCGCCGTGCTGGCCGAGGGCGCCGACGGCGTCACCGTGCGCGGCCGGGGCGTGCTGGACGGCAGCGCGTGGAGCCGGGAGCGCGGCGAGCGCGGCCCTCAGTTGCTGCGCTTTATTGACTGCCGCAACGTCCGTGTCGAGGGGCTGGCGCTCATTGACAGCCCCCGCTGGACGCTGGTGCCCGTCGGCTGCGACGGGGTCAGCATCCGGGGCGTCAGGATCATCACCGACCACGTCGGCGGTGACGGCGTGGACCTGGTCGGCTGCAGCAACGCGGTGGTCGAGGACTGCTTTTTCCGCACGGCCGACGACTGCGTGGCCGTGAAGGCGTTCGCCCGCGGCGAGCAGGAATGCGGCGGGCGGGACGTGCGCAACATCCGTGTGCGGCGCTGCGTTTGCTGGAACGCCCGGCCCGGCAACGGCGTGGAGATAGGCTACGAGACGCGCTGCGACTCCATGAGCGACATCGCTTTCGAGGACCTGGACCTCATCCACGTGGAGCACGAGGGCTGGCAGTCCGGCGGCGCGTTGACCATTCACAACGGGGACCGGGCCGAGATAACCAACGTCCGCTACGAGGACATCCGCATCGAGGACGCCCGAGAGAAGCTCATAGACCTCAAGGTCCTGTTCGCCCGCTACAGCCGCGACGAACAGAGGGGGCGCATCCGCGACGTGCACTTCAAGGACATCGCGGTTGTGGACGGTCAGTTCCCCGTCAGCATCATCCGGGGTTGGGAGGCGGAGCACCTCATCGAGAACGTCACCATCGAGAACCTGACCGTCCGCGGCCGCCACATCCGCAGCGCCAGTGAGGCGAAGATGGTCGTCGAACTGGCGCGTAACGTGCGGTTCGAGTGACGCCGCTTTCATCGCCGTGCCCGCTCAGTGTGGGCCGGGGAGGGGCACAGGATAGAACCCCGGGGCGGCCGGCCCGGGCGGCGAAATCGGTCTTGCCCCCGGCGGCCTCATATGGTATCCTACTGATGCCGGGGGCGGCTCGTCATCATCCCGGCTGAGCCGAACTGAAGACGGCGGGGGAGTTCGCAGACGCCGGGTGTGGGCCGTTGCCTCTCGAGGAGGGAAGGAGGCCGCACGATGGGCAAGCACATCTACCTGTCCATGATTCCGGAGTCTCTCGTCGTCTCGATGCTTCCGCCGGAGAAATTCGGCGCCTACCTGGCCGTCGGCACGCGCAAGCGCTCCCGCGGGCAGGCGATTTTCTTCGAGCTGGACCCCGCCTTCCGCAGCGATTTTTTTGACCTGGAGGGGGCGCTCGAACGTTGCGTCCCCCACCCCGACGGCGAGCCGAAGCACTCCGTCTACGCCGGCATCTACCGGGTGCTGGAGCACGTCCCGCTATCCGCGATGCAGGGCCTGTGGCTGGGCACGCAGGACGGACGCGTGCTGGGGCTGCAGCAGGCCACGCCGTCCCGACAGTTCCTGGGCGGATACCATCTCTACCGGGAGTTCTGCCCCGTCCATCCGCTCATCGCAAGCTGGCTGACTCCGGAGAAGTTCTGCGCCTTCATAACGGACATCTCCTCGCCGGTGTCAGTCCCACGCATCTGCTTCTGTGACCTGCAGTTGGAGGGGTTGGCGGAAGACCCCCGCAACGCCGAGGTCAGCGACCTGCCCTACGCGGACCTGCAGCACCTGCGTGACTGCCTGTGCGAGCTTGACGAGGAGACGGGCAAGCACACCAAGACGGTGGACCGCATCGCCCCGCAGCAGTTCCCGTATCGCTGCATAAGGACGGGCTTCTATGTCGGCGACCAGGAGGGGATGCTCTTCTACCCGATTCCCTCTGTCGAGGAACTTGAGACCGACCATTACGCCTGGTGGAGGTCCGTCAACGTCTGAACCGCGCCTCTTGCGAGGAGCGAAGCCCATGCAGAGAGGCTGGTGGGCATCGGAGGCGGGCGAGTGGGCCCGCTTCTACATACTGACGGCCCTGGGCGCCCTGGCGTTCATCGTGTTCTGGACCCTGCTGGCGCTGTATGTCTGCCGCACGTGAGGGCGGGACGCCTTTGATCCCGTGTTGTGTCGGAGCCGAGGGTGCGCTCAGCGCTTCAGCAGGGGATAGCCCAGTTCCTCCCGTAAGGCCAGCCACGCCTCGGCCACGGCACGGGCCAGGTTGCGCACGCGGCCGATGTAGCTGGTCCTCTCGGCCACGCTGATGGCGCCGCGCCCGTCCAGCAGGTTGAACGCGTGGGAGCACTTGAGCACCTGGTCGTAGGCCGGCAGCACCAGGCCCGCCTCCAGGCAGCGGCGGCACTCGGCCTCGCAGCGGTCGAACACCTCGAACTGGGTCTCGGCGTCGGCCGTGTCGAAGTTGTAGCGGCTGAACTGAACCTCGTCCTGGTGATGCATCTCGCCGTAGGTCAGCCCCTCGACCCACTCCAGCTCGAAGGTGTTGTTCACCTGCTGCACGAACATGGCGATGCGCTCCAGCCCGTAGGTCAGCTCCAGGCTGACGGGGTCCAGGTCCACGCCGCCGACGCGCTGGAAGTAGGTGAACTGGGTGATCTCCATCCCGTCCAGCCACACCTCCCAGCCCAGGCCCGTGGCGCCGAGGGTGGGCGACTCCCAGTCGTCCTCGACGAACCGCACGTCGTGGGCCAGCAGATCAATGCCCAGCCGGCGCAGGCTCTCCAGGTAGACCTCCTGGCTGTCGACGGGGGCGGGCTTGATGAGCACCTGGAACTGGTAGTAGCGCTGCAGGCGGTTCGGGTTCTCGCCGTATCGTCCGTCGGTGGGCCGGCGGCTCGGCTCCACGTAGGCCGCCCGCCAGGGCTCCGGCCCCAGCGAGCGCAGGAATGTGGCCGGGTTGAACGTCCCCGCCCCGACCTCCACGTCGTAGGGCTGCACGATCGCGCACCCGTAGTCGGCCCAGTAGTCCTGGAGCCTCAGGATAAGCTGCTGCAGGTTGAGCGTCTCTGTCGTCATAGTCTGGAAGCGTCCCGCTCAGGTGATAGGGTCCCGGATGATATCACAGGGGAGGGGACCCATCAAAGCGCCGCACCGCCCGGCCTGATAACCACGACGGCACGATTGACACGACGCACAACCGTTGCCGGTTGTCAGTCAACGCCAGCCGCGGTAAGCAAGGGCCCTGACCGACACTTCAGAAAGCGGAGATGTCCAACTCCACGGTTACGCCCCGCGTGGTCTTCTCGTATTAGATGAGGTGGGCGTTGATCTGCTCGACGTGGTGGCGGGCCTTGTAGGTGGCCGGCTTAATGGAGACCGGCTGCTCGCCGATGTATCCGTCTATGCCGCGCGACTCCTCTTCGGGCTCGGAAAGCCTGTAGCCTTCTTGCAGCCTCTCCGCAAGGCCGCCAGTATGGCCTCCTGGAAGCGGAGACCGAGGAACGTCCTGACGAGCACGAGGTCCTCCGCCCAGACGCGCACCACTTCCTTGTCCAGTTCGGACAGGGCATCCTGTATGCGCTGGACCATGTCCCAGATGCGGTCAGTGGCCTCGGCTATCGCGCCGGGCCGCTGTTGGGAATACCATTCCTTCCACTCTTCGAAAGTCCGGCCCGGGAACTCCTGTATCAGGTCGCTCATCTGGCCCACGACGTGCAGCCGCGTGCCCTGAGCCCACTGGTTGGCGATGTTGATGATAGTGCCCGTGTATTTCGGCAGTTCGGCCTCTTCGATGCCGAGAAGCTCCGGCATCTGCTCGAACCTGATCTCGAATTGCATGGGGCTTCCCCTGGCGAGTGCCTCGCCTCAGTGAGGAGCGGGTTCCCGGCGCGGGCGGCTCTCGAAAACCACATCTGCGGCGTCGGCGAACAGATCGTCCGCGCTCAGCTTCCTGCGGATGGTCTCCTCGAACTCCGCGTTTATCTCGTAGCCGACCGAGTTACGTCCCTCCATGTCAGCGGCCAGCGACGTCGTGCCGCTGCCCAGGAACGGGTCAAGAACGGTCTCGCCGTGGAAGCTGTACATTTTGACAAGGCGCCGGGGAAGCTCCAGCGGGAACATGGCCGCATGAGAGTCCTGCCGCTCCGGCGGGATGCGCCAGATGCCGCGGAACCACTTGCTGCGCTGCTCCCTGGTCAGCCGGCTCCTGGCCTTCTGCTCGCGGGTCGGCCGGGGCCAGTCTCCCCGTTTGCGCAGCAGGATGATGTACTCATGCTCGTAGGTTATGTGGCCGTCCTTGGGGTGATAGACGGACCCCATCCACGTGCCGCCGCCGGTGGTTCGGGTGGTGGAGATCTTCTCCCAGATGATGTTGCCCATGAAGTCGAAGCCGATGTCGCGGCCGATGAGGATGATGTCGGAGGGGATGGGCTGGACGCGATACCGACCGTGTTCGGAGGCGCGCAGATACTGGTCGCCGATGTTGATCGCCGCCCGGCAGCCGGGGCAGAGCACCCTGTGACACTCGGCGATCACCTCCCCCAGGTCACTGAGGTACTCCTCATATGTCTGATCGTATCCGACCTGCCCGGGATGCTCGTAGTCTTTGATGCACCAGTAAGGTGGGGAGGTGACCACCAGGTGGATGGACTCCGGCTCCAGTTCGGGCATCCGGCGGCTATCGGCGAAGTAGATGCGGTGCTGCGGCATGGCTGACGACTCCTCGCGCTCCGGTGTCCACCCCTGAGCTTACAGACAGGGCGAGTTGACCGCAAGGCCCTTTCAGGCGGCAAGGGTCCGACGGACACGACGGACTGCCGTTGCCGGTTGTCAGCCACCGGCAGCCGGACCGGGACGTTGGCCGGCCGCCGGCGCGGCCTTCCGCAGTCGGGGGCGGCTGGGCCACACCAGCCCGGGGATTCTCCCGTGGGAGGCGGGGGTTCGGACGGGCCGCCGGGGCTGAATCGCCCCTCTGGGGGCTCCACATCCGGGGTGTCGTCCCTTTCCCCGGGCTCCCCACGGTCGCCCGGGGCTACGGCTGAGGCGCCCGCTTCGCGGGCTGACGGCAACTTCCTTTTGCCTCGGGCCCCGCGACTTTGACTTGCCCTGCCGGCTCGTTTAGCATCGGCTGTCCGGATTTTCCCTCGAACCCGGCCGACCCCCACCCGGAGACCCCATGGACTTCCGCAAGAAGCTTGAACTGCACCGCAGGTTCTGGCGGGGGGAGCTTGAACGCCCCCTGCTGGGTTTTTTCATCACCGGGGAAGACCCCGCCCCCGAGCCCCCCAGCGGGCCACGGGCGCCGGACGACGAGACCGCCGACCCGGCGGATGTCGCGGTGGCGCGGTGGTGCGCCTCCGCCCGGCGGCAGAGCGCCGAACCCGGCGACCGGGTGCCGGAGCTGAGC
Source organism: Candidatus Brocadiaceae bacterium (assembly GCA_003551305.1). Taxonomy (GTDB): domain Bacteria; phylum Planctomycetota; class Brocadiia; order SM23-32; family SM23-32; genus B1Sed10-231. The sequence goes on along the minus strand of PUMJ01000277.1, from coordinate 1,055 downwards.
GTCAATGACTGCGGCACGGCCTTCCTGCCGGCGCTGGCCGGGGCCGACTACCGGGACGACGGTCACACCGTCTGGTGCATCCCTACGGGCAAGAGCTGCGCCGAGCTGGAGGTGCGGCCCTTCGAGCCCGAACTACCCCTGTGGCGCAGCTACGCCGAGAAGCTGGAGGCGCTGGCGGGGGCCGGCATCGAGAACGCCGTCACCGGCACAGCCGCACACACCGGCCCCCTGGAGGCCCTGCTGGGGATGGTGGGGCCCGAGCAGCTTGCGCTGGACATGTTCGACCGGCCCGAGGCAGTCCGGCGGCGGGCGGCCGAACTGATGAAGCTGTGGAAGGACGTGTTTGCCGCCGAGTGGGAGATACTGGGCTGGCCGCACGGGAACGCGGGCTTCCGGGTGTACCTGCCGGGTCGCAGTTCGCTCTTCACCGAGGACGGCCTCTCGATGGTGGGGCCACGGCAGTTCGACGAGTTCTACCGGGACTCGCTCACCGAGCTGTCGGCCCACCTGGAGACGGCCTTCATCCACACGCACAGCGCGGGGCTGGACTGCTGCCGCAAGCTGGTGGAGATCGAGACACTGGACGGGGTCGAGATATCCAACGACCCGAACGGCCCGAGCCTGGAGGAGATAGTCGAGGTGGGAGTGGCGCTGCAGCGGGCGGGCAAGTCCGTCATGTTCAGCAACTGGAAGCACCCGCTCACCGACGAGGAGGTGCGGCTGCTGTTGGAGCGGCCCGACCCCGCGCGCACGCATATCACCCTGACAGTGAAGACCGTGGCGGAGGCTGAGCGCTGGCTCAGCGAGGCGCGGGAGCGCTTCGGCAGCGACTGGTAAGGGGGCTCTGCTTTTGACAATGCGCGGCGCGGCGAATATATTCGTGGGTGCAACTCCGGCCGAGATGCTGAACACAACGGGGAAACGATGACCTGGCGCGCCTTTATCATCGGAATGCTGGCCGTGGTCGCGATCGCGATTATCGCGCCCTGGAACGACTGGTACCTGGGCAATACGTACATCACGGGCAACCACTTTCCGGCGGGGCCGTTCTTCCT
>PUMJ01000232.1:5000-10211 GCA_003551305.1 Candidatus Brocadiaceae bacterium | reverse complement strand
GGTCCGCCTTGCTCTTGGAGCAGGCCAGCTCGCCCGCTTCCTCCGCCCTCACCCCCAGAGCCACCAGGTGCCACGCGGCGCTGCTGGTGCCGTAGGAGGGGAAGAAGTAGCCCGCCCGGCCCTGCGCGATCAGCTCCGCGTCCGGGTGGATGTGGTCGCTGTAAACCTCGACCACGAGAGGATCCTGCTGCAGGATGCGCATGCCGCGGAAGTGACGGATAAAGCTCTCGAAGGCGGCCGCGTCCGCCTCGTCGTAGAGGGGGCTTTCCTCGTCGGCGCGCTCGAACGTCAGCACCAGGCCCGCCAGCGCGTCCGCCAGCGAAAGGGACGAACCGTCGTGCCAGCGGTTCTCGAACAAGTCCTCTTCGTAGTGCACCACGGCCCTGGTGCGCGCCGAGAGGCCGTCGGTGTGCTTCTCCTGCACCGTGACGAACCGCTGCTCGGCGTGGTCCCAGTCAATCCAGGCGTCGGCGGGCACTTCGATAGAGGGGACGAACTCCAACTCCACCCAGTCGTGCGTCTTCGCCACCGGCAGCCCTTCCCGGACGTAGACCTCGACCTTCTCGACGCGCTGGGGCCATGCCAGGCCACTGAAGGGGTCCGGCAGCGTGGCGAAGTCCGCCGTGGCCCGCATCGCCATCGTGTCGAATATCCAGTTGGTGCCGGCCACGGGATTCCACGGCTCGGTAAGCAGGCTGGGGACGGCTATCTGGACGCGTCCGCCGGCCTGACCCGTGAACCGGAGGGTCAGCGGCCAGAGCCACGAGCCGGAGATGCCCCCCGCCAGGTCCGAGGCCACCTCCAGGTCGGCCCGCCGCGGCCAGATGGCCTGCTGGTCCACCAGCCAGATGCGGACCGAGTCCTCCATCGCCATCCGGAGGGCGTCCTCCATCATCTGCCGGCGTTCTTCAAGGGTCTCGTAGTCGCGCCTGGCCAGCCTGTCGGCCACCTCGTCGAACTCCGGGCTCGGCGTGTAGCTCTGCCACAGCAGGTCGGGCCGGCCCCGGGGCGTGAAAAAGGAGTTGAACATCGTGGCCTCATCGCGACTGATGACGGTGCTGATCCAGCCGCCGGTGTAGATGTGCCAGCGGCCGTCAGCCGGGTCGGAGCCGATCCAGATGGGCGACGCCTCCGCCGCGGTGCGGTAGTCGCGAACGACCCGAAAGCCTATCTCCTCGAGCTGGTTGGCCACATGGTCGCCCACCTCGCGGCGCTCGTCGTCGAGACGGATCAGGAAGGTCAGCTCCACCGGACGACCGTCATAGTGCCACGTGCCGTCCACCAGGCGTGCGCCCAGCTCTTGCATCTCGGCCGTTATCACCTCCCGGGCGCGCCGCGGCGAGTGGGCATACTTGACCTCCAGCAGCCCCACCACGTCGGCCAGCCGGGCATAGTCGGGGAAGACCGTCTTGAAGGGCAGGTACCGCGGCGAGGCCAGGCCGCCGTAGATCTCCTGGGCGATGTAAGTCCGATCAATCAGCCAGTTCATCGCCTCGCGTATCGCGGGCACATGGAAGGGGTTGAGCCGGTCTTCGTCACCGAAGGTCGGCCCCACGGGGTTGAAAGTCAGCTCAACGGTGTTTCCGTAAGAGACGCCGTAGTCGAGCCGGTCCAGGTCCCGGATCCTGCGGTAAAGGCCCGGGTCCGAGATGCCGACGCCGAACAGATGGATCTCCCCGGCGGCCAGCCGGTCCACTGCGCGGGACCTGTCCTCCTCCTGCGATAGGATGATCTCGTCCACCCATGCGCCCTGCCGCGAAGCGGCCGCCGACCCGGCGGCCGCCCCGAGCAGCAAACAGACCACCAGCGCAACGCGCGTCATTCCAAACCTTACGGATATGCCTTTCATCGGGCGAGCACCCTCCCCGCCTGTGATTCAAGAACCCCGGGACCATCGCTCCGGCCCTGGAATGCATGATATCATATACATCCCCTCGCGCGCCACCCGCATGAGGGGGCTCACAGCGGCAGCAGCATGCTGGCGGTGGTGAAGAAGATCAGCAGACCCGTGATGTCCACGACGGTGGTGAGGGCGGGGCTGGCGACAATGGCCGGGTCGAGCTTGGCGGCGGCGGCCACCAGCGGCAGAAACGCGCCGATAAGCGTTGCAGACACCACCTGCAGCCCCAGGGCCAGCGAGATGGCCCCGCCGACCCTCAGGACGGTGAGCTCGGGCGGAATTTCGCCCACGTCCAGGACCAGCACGCGACCGAATGTCACCAGCGCCAGGGCCAGCCCCAGCCCTATCGAGACCCGGAACTCTTTCCAAAGCACCGTCAGCAGGTTGCGCGGGTTGAGCCGGTCCAGCGCCAGCGCCCGCACCACGAGGGTGGCGGACTGGCTGCCGGTATTGCCCCCCGTGTCGGCCACCATGGGCATAAACGCCGCCAAAATAACCAGTTGCGATAGAATATCCTCGAATCGCTGCACTATCAGGCCCGAGACCAGCCCCAGCACGCCGAGGGCGACCACCCAACCGACGCGCCGCCGGAAGTGCTCCCTCGCCGAGCTGCCCAGGTAGTCCTCAAGCTGGTGCTCGCCGCCTATGGCCATGAACTTCTCGATGTCCTCCTGCTGCTCCTGGCGGATGACGTCCATGGCGTCGTCATGGGTGATGATGCCCACCATCTGCCCGTCGCCGTTGACGACCGGGATGGCCAGCAGGTCATACTTCTCGATATTGCGCGCCACCTCTTCCTGGTCTTCATCCACCGAGACGCTCAGGACGTCCTCGTGCATGACCTCGCTGACCAGCTGAGCGGGCCGGGCCAGGATGAGATCCTTCAGCGAGACGAAGCCGCCCAACCTCCGCCGTTCATCCACTACGTAGACGTAGTAGATAGTCTCCTTGGTGGGGGCCTGGATGCGGACCTGCTCCAGGGCCTGGGCGACGGTGACGTCGGGTCTGACGCGGGCGTAATCGCTGCTCATGACCGCGCCCGCCGTGCCCTCGGGGTAGCTGGTCAGTTTGCGGATGTCTTCGCGCTCCGCCCGGGCCACCTGGGGCAGTATCTGCTCGGCGACCTCGGGGTCGAGGCGCTGGACCAGGTCCGCCCGGTCGTCATGGGGCAAGTCCTCAAGCAGGCGAGCCATCGCCTGACTGTGGGCGCCGGTGGCGAGTTCCACCTGGCGGTCGAGTTCGAAGTGCGGGAATATCTCGGCGGCCTGCTGATGGGGCAGGGCGGAGAGGAAGCGCCAGAGCTCGGCGTCCCGGAGTTCGGCGAGCGCATCAGCTACCTCGGCGGGGTGGACTGCGTCAATCGCTTCCTCGAGCGCAGCATGGTCGCCGGCATCGAGAAGTTCCAGAAGCTCCGGCAGAAGGGCGAAATGCGTCATGGCTACCTTCCTTTCGTCCAGGGACGGGGCCGCAAAGGCGGAACGGACTACCCGGAAGGCAACCGGTGGGCGGACAGTCGAGTCAGACCATACCACCTCCTGCCTTCGGGCCTGCCCGGCGCCGCCCGACCTGACGGGTACGGTCGGGGTCGGGGTCGTCGCCGGAGGCGTCCGCAACGGTCTCTGCACTGTTACCGCTCGCGTCCATTATTCAACTTACCTCGAAAAATGACGTGACTCTACCTGGTCCCCCGGCGGGACCGGCCGACACACGGGTCAGGCTATCGCACAGCGTGCGAAGATGCAAGCGAAGAGGCGTGGCTGGCCTTTGCCGAAGGCTCGGCCGGAAACGCCGTCGCCGGGCCGTCCGGAGCGGGGGGAAGAACGTACATAAAAAGAGCCCGGCAACGACCTACTTTCTCAGCCCGCGGGGGGCCAATATCATCGGCGCGGAAGGCTTAACGGCCGTGTTCGAAATGGGAACGGGTGTTTCCCTTCCGCTATGGTCACCGGGCAAACTGGTGTCCATCCGGTGCCGGGGGCGGGCCACGAGGGGCACGGCGCCTGGTCCGGCGGCTTCCAGAAGCCGGATGGCAGCGGAGTATGGAATAGGAGGAGCGCCAGTGGTTTGGGCAACGACAAATGATGCCGAAGAGCTTTCAGGTCGGTAATGTGTCAGCCTTTCGGCGGATTAGTACCGGTCAGCTGAGCGCCTTTATGTATACGCGCTTACACCGCCGGCCTATCAACCTCCTGGTCTTGGAGGTGCCTTATTCCCTCGAAGGGGACCGGATAGCTCATCTTGGAGACGGCTTCCCGCTTAGATGCTTTCAGCGGTTATCCTTTACGAACTTGGCTACCCAGCTGTGCTCCTAGCGGAACAACTGGCGCACCATCGGTTCGCTCTTCCCAATCCTCTCGTACTAGGGAAAACCCTCCTCAGCTATCCAACGCCCACGGCAGATAGGGACCGACCTGGCTCACGCCGGTCTAAACCCAGCTCGCGTACCGCTTTAATCTGTGGACTCCGGAACCCTTGGGACCTTCTACAGCCCCAGGATGCGATGGGCCGACATCGAGGTGCCAAACCTCCCCGTCGCTATGGGCGCTCGGGGGAGATAAGCCTGTTATCCCCGGGGTACCTTTTATCTGTTGAGCGACGGCCTTTCCACACAGTCACCGTCGGATCACTAAGCCCTGCTTTCACATCTGCTCGACCAATACGTCTCGCAGTTAAGCTCCCTTATGCCTTTACACTCAACGTGCGATTGCCGACCGCACTGAGGGAGCCTTTGGGCTCCTCCGTTACCTTTTAGGAGGAGACCGCCCCAGTCAAACTGCCCACAAAACACTGTCCTTCGCCCGGCTTCACGGGTCGAAGTTAGAGCCCTAACACCACAAGGGTGGTATTCCACTGACGGCTCCACCGGTCCTGGCGAACCGGCTTCACAGCCTCCCACCTATTCTACACATGTACTGCCAGAACCCAATGTCATGCTGCAGTAAAGGTCCACGGGGTCTTTCCGTCCCGCCGCGGGAACGTGGCGTCTGTACCACGACCACAATTTCGCCGAGTCCGTCGTTGAGACAGTGCCCGAGTCGTTACGCGATTCATGCACGTCACCAATTAAGTGACAAGGAACTTCGCTACCTTAGGACTCTCATAGTTAGAGCCGCCATTCACCGTAGCTTAGGTCGGAAGCTTCTCCACCCGAAGGCGGATAACCTCCTTCCTTGACTTTACGGCATCGAGCACGCGTCAGTCTGTATACGTGGGCTTTTCGCCTTTGCACAGACCTGTGTTTTTAGTAAACAGTCGCCCGGGCCTCTTCGCTGCGGCCTCCGGTCCGGCTTCTTGTGAAAGGAGCCTTGCGG
>PUMJ01000260.1 GCA_003551305.1 Candidatus Brocadiaceae bacterium | reverse complement strand
GCCCGGCCGCCGCCGGTTCCGGCGCCGGGGGCGGCTCGGCGGGTTGGTGTTGCTCGGCGAGCCGGTCTATTTGCTCCTGCAGCCTGCGCATCTGCCGTTCGTGTTCCGCCTTCTGGGCAGCGAGTTCCTCTCTCAACCGCTGCACTTCCTCGGCGTTTGCGTCGGCCGGCGCGGTGGCCTCCTCAGCACGGGCCATGCGGCCGGGCAGCAGCGCGGCCAGCAGAGCCCCTGCAACAAAAATCCTGCACATGGTGGTTCTCGTGATGCTTCGCATCGGTCCTGCGTCCTCCGTACAGTTACGCTGTCGTCGGTATGGTCGCGGTCAAGCCGCGTGGTGGTGGCGACGCCGTGAGGGCGCCGCTGAAGACGATCAGACGGAGGGCGTGGCCGGCGGCGCGCGGGGACCCGCATACCATCCGGCCGGGCGACGGGGAAACGCGTGGGTGGGAGGCGCCATTGCGCGGCGCAAGATGCCGGGCCCGGCCGGCAAGGCCGCCGGGACCGCCAGGTCAGGCTTGCAGGTTGCCAGAAGGAGGCAGATGGGGCAGGTGTGGGTGCCGTGGGCGACCGCCGACGCCGGGGTGGGGTCGCCGTCCCCTGCGCGCAACCCGGCGCGCCCCGGCGGCAAGACCGGCCATTCACTGAGCCATGCGGCCGACTGCCGGCACACGCCGGCGTCCGCCCGGCTGTGGTAAACAGGATGGACCACGTGCGTCCCCACGGCCAGGAAAAGCAAGGCCGCCAGGGCCAGCACGGTGCCCACTCTGTTCATGAGACTCCGAATGGTCATCCCCTCGAATCCGTGAGTCGCCCAACCGGTGTAGCCGACGGGGGACGGCCGGCGCCATTTCGATCGGCCGGCGTCCGCCGCGCGGCGCCTGCAACTTAGTTGCAAATAAAAATACGCTACGGGTGCCCGTTCGTCAAGGGAGTGCATCCCGGAAGCGTCCACGAGTGATGAATCATCTTCGGGTAACTGCCGCGTGCGCGGACGCTGCCCGCTACGACTCGGCCGGGTTGCCCGGTAGGTCTCGGCGACTGGCCAACATCCGGGGAAAGCGGGCAGGCGCAAGGACGGCGCTGCTCAAGTACCGAAGGCGCCACGGCGATCATACAGGTCCCTACCTGCTGTAGGGCCCCCGATTGAGGCCGTCGCGGATGGCGGATATCATCTTGCTCGACCGCATGGTGGCGGCGGTCAGGCCATCTACGTCGTGGGCGATGCGCTCGGGATGATAGAGGTCTTCCAGGTGCACGCGGATGTCGCGGCCGACCAGGTAGGTGATGAGCCTCTGATACTCGTCTCGCAGGCGGGCCTCCGTGGTGCCCTCGGGCGCGTGCAGATACTCATCGCCCTGAGCCTGCAGCAGGCGGAATCCGATGTCGGTGACGTGGTTGTCCTGCAGGGAGAACTGCACGTTCACCTGTATCTCGTCCCGGTCTATGAACACCCCGCGGTAGGTGCCGTCCTCGTAGCCGGGCTCGTCGACCCCTTCCCGCCCCTCCAGCTGCGCGCAGCCGGCAGTCAGTGCTGCCAGCAGAACGACCATCAGAACCAGCAGACGGCTCACCCTTGCGTGGTACCACATGCCATTTACCCCCTTGGCCTATGCGTTTCTCTGATTCTGCCACTCTGTCCGGTTTCAGTCTGCATACACCCTATGGACGGTTGCACTGAGACCGCCGCCGTCGGCCGGCCGGACTCCGCCCCCCGGGACTCGTCTGGCCCTCAGCAAGGTCAGAATAACGGCTGCACGATGCGCAGGCAAGCTGGCTGCACCCCCCGGACCTACTCCGCACCCCCGGTGCGGCGCACGTAGACCTGCCCGGCCAGTTCGGCGTCCACGGCGAACTCGGAGTTGCCCAGCCTCAACAGGTAGGACGGGAACCGCTGCCGCAGCCGCAGGCGCGTGCCGGGCAGGGCGCCGATGGCCATCAGCTTGCGCAGATCCTCTGTCCGGTCGCTGTGCAGGTAGGCGATCACGCCCTCCTGGCCGGATTCCATCTCGCTCAGCGGCACCAGCACCTGGCCCGGGGTTGAGTCCTTGCGGCGGCAACACTCCCCCGACGGTATCGGTTTGCCGTGGGGGCAGCGCTCCGGATGGCCCAGCATGGTGCAGACCTGCTCCTGCAGCCCGTGGTGCAGGCCGTGCTCGAACTTGCAGCCGGCCGCGTGAAGCTGCTCATCGCTGCTGTCGAGCACGTCCGAGAGCAGTCGCTCGGCCAGGCGGTGTCGCCGGATGCACGCCCGCGCCTCTTCCAGGCCGCCGGGGGTCAGTTGAATCGTCCCCGCCTCGGTGACCACCAGCCCCTCCCGCTCCAGCACCGCCAGTTCCTCCTCCGGCAGGGCGTCGGCGGTGGGGCGCGTGTCCTGTTCCTGGGTGCTGATCCAGAGGTGCTCCAGTATCTCTTCGGCTTTGTCGCTCAGTTGTGGCATGTTTCGGTTCCTGTGTGTTCGGTCGTCCCGGACCTCGCTCAGTCGCGGGGCGGGGGCATCTCGTAGCCGCAGTGGGGGCACTTGATCATGCCGCACCAGCGGCTCATGGGGCAGCCGCGGCACGCCTGGCGGGCGTCTTCGGGCTCGAAGGCCCGCCCGCACAGGCCGCAGCGCGTCTGCGTCGCCGTCTGCTCGTCTTTGCTCATGCCAGGGCTCCCAGGTGCGTGAGGACCTGGTTCAGCGCGAAAGCTATGCTGAAGGAGATGGCCAGCACCATGGCGCCGATGGCCAGGCCGGTGCGCCACCCGCGCTCGCGCGCCGTGACCAGGAAGTGGGCGATGCAGGGCAGGAACAGCGTCAGCGCCACCGCCGAGACCACCAGTTGCCGCCCGCTCAGCCCGACTGTCTGGTGGATGTCGTAAAGGCCGGCGGCGCCGTAGTCCCGGCGGAAAAAGCCCAGCAGGAACACGGCCGCCGTCTCCGCCGGCAGCCCTATCCAGCGCACCGGGTGCTCCAGCGCGCCGATGATCAGCCCGAAGATGCCCGTCAACTGGCCCAGCCAGATCAGCACGCTGGCGATCAGGAACAGGGGCAGGATCTCGACGAAGTACCACTTCACCCGCGCGAACGTCTTGGCCAGCACGTTGCGCAGCCTGGGCAGGCGCAGGGGCGGCACCTCCACGTAGAACGGCTCCGCCCGGCCCGGCAGCACACGGGCGGCCACGGCCCCCACGCCCAGGTAGACGGCCAGCATCACCCCCGCCCACAGCAGCAGGGCCCCCGGCACCCCGCTCAGCAGCGCCATGATGACGCCGAGCTGCGCAGAGCACGGCACCGCCACAGAGAGCAAGATTATCGAGATGAGCCGCTCCCGCTTCGTGTTCAGCGTGCGGGTGACCATGGTGGCCATCGTGTCGCAGCCGAACCCCAGCACCATGGGGATGACCGCCCGGCCGCTGAGGCCTATCTTCTTGAAGGTCCGGTCCAAAAGCAGCGCCAGCCGGGGCAGGTAGCCGACGTCTTCGAACAGGGCGAACACCAGGAAGAAGAAGGTGACGATCGGCAGGATGATGCCCACGGCGTAGCGCAGGCCCAGCGTCCAGAGGCCGTAATCGCCGATGACCAGTTCCTGCCAGACCTGCCAGGGTAGCACGGTCTCGACGAACGACGCGAACGGGGGCGTGATAAGGTCGAACACGTCGTCCTCGATCCAGTGGACCACCACGTCCGCGCCGAACACGCCGACGAACTGGTAGAAGGCGAAGTAGAGCACCACGGCCAGGATGGGCAGCCCGGTCAGGGGACGGGTCATCAGGTCGCTCAGGCGGTCGCGCAACGTGTCGCGACGTTCTCCGGCGGCGTGGGTGACTTCGGCGCTGAGCGCCTGCGCCCGGTGGCGGCGCTGCACGGTCAGGGTGTAGTCCAGGGGGCGCTGCGCCGCGCCGGTCACCTCGTCCACCACTTCGGCGATGCGGGGATAGCTGGTGGTATCCGTCCTCTGCACCCGCTCGTGGACCTGTTCGTCGCCCTGCAGAAGCAGCAGGGCCAGGCAGCGGGGCGAGAGGCGGTAGTCGCCCTCCAGCAGCCCCTCGACCTCCTGGACGGCCTCTTCGATGTCCACCCCCTCCCTGGGCGCGTAGCGGACAGCCTCGACGGGGGCGGGTCGGCCCTGCTGCTGCCCGATGGCCTCCCGCAACTCGTCCATCCCCTCGCGGGTCACCGATACAGTCGGCACCACGGGCATCCCCAGCGCCTCCGACAGCCTGTCGGTGTCCAGGCTCAGCCCGGCGGCGCGGGCCTCGTCCATCATGTTCAGGGCCAGCACCAGGGGGAATCCGGTCTCCATCAACTGGAAGGTCAGCGTCAGGGTGCGTTCCAGGTTACGGGCGTCCCCGACCTGCACGATCACGTCCGGCTGCTCATCCACGAGGATGTCGCGCGCCACGCGCTCCTCTTCGGACAACGGCAGCAGGGAGTACATGCCGGGGGTATCCACCACCTGGAAGCGGCGACCGGCCAGTTCGGCGGTGCCGCGGGCGACCTCCACCGTGGTGCCGGGGTAGTTGGAGACGGCCACGTAGGTGCCCGTCAGGTTGGCGAACAGCACGCTCTTGCCAACGTTCGGCTGCCCGACCAGGGCGATGGTGCCCGTGGCCTGCTCGGTGGTTTTCTGTTCGGGGCCGCAGCAGCGGGCGCCGGTCAGGTTCTGCAGCATCTTCGCTATCATGAGGAACTCGCTCTTATACTGGTTCTCGGGGGTGGGGTTGCAGCGGCATCATGGTTGCGGTTCACGGCGGCAGGGCGGAGCCGGCCCGTGCGTCAACGGCTCGCGGCACTCCTCCACGCACCGCGCGGCGCACAGCTCTGCGGCCTGTTCGCTGTCGCGGCCCCCGTCGCAGAAACAGTGGAAGTGCTCCAGCCACTCGCGCTGGGTGCGGGGGCACCGGTCCATGAACTCGATGAACCACGTCAGCCGTTCCAGCGTGGTGCGGCTGATGTGATGTTCGGCGCGGCAGGCGTCCTCGGCGGCTGTCTCCGGGTCCACCCCCAGCACGCTGTCGAAGAAGCGGCGCAGCAGCCGATGGCGGCGCGTGACGCTGCGGGCCGCCGCCCGTCCCTCGGGCGTCAACTGCACGTGTCCGTAGGCGGCGTGCTCGACGTGCCCGCTCCGGGACAGCTTCTTCAGCGCGGAACTGACCGTCGGCTTGGCCACTTCCAGCTCGTCCGCGATGTCCGTAACCCGCACGACGTCGTGCTCGGCCTCCAGGGCGAGCACGGCCTCCAGGTAGTCTTCCATCCTCGGGGACAGTTCGCGCGGCAATGTTAGCCCTCTCTCACAATGTTAGATTGATCTAACAGATTAGCGGGCCCTCTTCCTCTTGTCAAGAAGAATTTTCGGGGGAGTTTTCCTGAACGCCCCGCCGAGGCCGGTCCCGCAGGCTTGCATTCGGCCGCCCGGCCGGTCAGAATACCAGGTGGTGAGACCAGGCCCCTAACGGAGACGCGGCATGCGACCCGAAACCGGAGGAAGGAGCGGCCCGCCCCGCTCAGGTGAGTTTGACAGCATCTTCCCCTCCCGGGAGAACCTGCCCGGCGTGGTCAGCGCCATGCTGCAAGGGCTGGACCAGCGCCAGACGGTCCAGCACGTCTGCCGCTACCCGCTGCCCAGCGAGGAGACGGTCGTACGCGTGCTGAAGCTCATCTCCGAGATACTGTTCCCCGGCTACTTCGGGCAGAGGGGTTTCGACCGGGCCAACCTGCCGTTCCACATCGGCGAGCTTATCAACACCACCTACGACCTGCTGGCCGACGAGATAGCGCGCTGCTTCGTCCACGAGCGACACCGGAATGGCCGGGCCGACCAGTCCGCCTGCTACGAGGACGGGCGCAACGAGGCGTTCCGGTTCCTGCAGAAGCTGCCCGCCCTGCTGGACGTGCTTGACGGGGACGTGCGCGCCGCCTACCAGGGGGATCCGGCGGCGACCGGCTACGACGAGATCATCTTCTGCTATCCCGGCTTCCGGGCGGTCATGATCCACCGGCTCGCCCATGAGCTGCACCAGCAGGGCGTGCGCTGGCTGCCGCGCATCATGACCGAATACGCCCACCGCATCACCGGCATAGACATCCACCCCGGCGCGGTCATCGGCCGGCACTTCTTCATTGACCACGGCACGGGCGTCGTCATCGGCGAGACCAGCGCGATAGGTGACAACGTGCGGCTCTACCAGGGGGTGACGCTGGGGGGCTACCGGTTCAAGACCGACGAGGGCGGCAACCTGCTGCGCGGCTACAAGCGCCACCCCACCATCGAGGACGACGTCATCATCTACTCCAACGCCAGCGTCCTGGGGCCGGTAACCATCGGCCAGGGGTCGGTCATCGGGGCCAACGTCTTCCTGACCCGGTCGTTGGAGCCGGACACGCACGTGACCATCGAGACACCCCGGTACCGCATGCGCCAGCGCAACACCCAGTAAGGGATTGGCGCTCGGGGCGGGCGCGACCCCACAGAACCCACACGATCAGAACCTCCCGGTGGGTGGGTACCATGTCCTGGCAAAGTAACCAAAAGGGCTTGACACCCGTGAACAGGACTGATATACTCGCACTAAACAGGATGGAGGCAATCACATAAAGGGGTCCAGATGGCCATCATCAAACGCGAGACGGACTACGCGCTCAGGGCGCTCGTCGAACTGGCCCGCGAGGGGAAATGCCTCTCGGCCGGCACAATAGCCGAGAGGGAGGACATCCCCGAAGTATTCCTGCGTAAGATCATGCAGGAGCTGAAGGCGGCGGGCATAGTTGAGAGCCGCCAGGGACCGTTCGGCGGTTACCTGCTGGCCGCGCCGCCGCAGGACGTCTCCGTGCTGGACGTTCTGGAGGCCGTCCAGGGGCCGCTGGTGATGAACGAATGTTTCGCCGAGCCGCAGGTCTGCAGCCGCGTCGACTTCTGCCCTGTGCGCCGAAGGCTGGCCGAGCTGCAAGTCGAGTTGAACGCCGACCTGGCCCGGATAGACCTGGGCGGGATCGCCGAGCAGATGCGCCAGGCGTCGCAGCAGAAGGAACTGTCCCGGTGAGCGGCATGAGATGCCCGGGCCAGGACAGCCGCTTCCCGCAGGCTCATGAGGTCGCGCCCCTCTACGACGCCGACCTAATGGTGAACCGGGTCGGCCGCAGCACAGAGGAGCAGCGCAATACGCCGGAGCAGGGAGCCTGGACCGAGACAGGTTTGCGCGTGGGACGAGAGCGGCTGGGCCTCTAAGACAGCCTTATCCGCAAGGAGCATGAAAAGGCAATGGTCGTACGGAAGATTGTCGAGATTGACGAGGAGAAGTGCAACGGCTGCGGCGAGTGCATCCCCAACTGTGCGGAGGGGGCGCTGCAGATCGTGAACGGCAAGGCCAGGCTCGTCAAGGAGCAGTACTGCGACGGGCTGGGGGCGTGCCTGGGCACATGCCCCATGGATGCCATCCGCATCATCGAGCGCGAGGCGGAGGAGTTCGACGAGGAGGCAGTCGAGGAGCACCTGGCCCAGCACGACGATCGGCAACAGCAGCCTGCCGTCCCGCCGTCCGGCGGTTGCCCCGGCATGGCGATGATGGACTTGCGGGAGCGGTTGCCGGAATCGGCGCGACCTGCCGGTTCTGCGGGACGCCCCTCCGCGCTGGCCCAGTGGCCGGTGCAGCTCATGCTCGTCCCACCCGGCGCCCCTTTCCTGCAGGGGGCGGACCTGCTGCTGGCGGCGGACTGCGTCGCGTTCGCCCTGGCTGATTTCCATGAGCGCTTCCTGGCCGGGCGCAGCCTGTTGCTGGGATGCCCGAAGCTGGATGACGCGGCTTTCTACGTCGAGAAACTGACGGCCATCCTGCGCCAGGCGGATGTCAGTTCCCTGACCGTTGTGCGTATGGAGGTCCCCTGCTGCTCCGGCCTGACGGCCGTTGCGCGGCGGGCCATCGCCGAGAGCGCGGTGGACGTGGCGCTGCGGGAGGTCGTCGTCGGCGTGCGGGGCCAGGTGCTGCAGGAGCACGAGCACGCACCGGACGCAGGGGCCTTGAAGAAGTCGCCCGAGACCCTATGATAGCAGGGAGGGGCACCGGCCAGCAACACATCTGTGAGGCAGGAGGAGGCTATGAGAGAAGATCCAGAAAGCGCCTCTCAGCAGTGGGACCTTGAGGCGTGGCAGGACGCCCTCACTATTCACGTGGGCTCCGCCTGGGGCTGCCGGGAGTGCGGCAACCTGGTGATGATAACCAGGGGCGGCGTGGGCGTGCTGAGGCTGAGGTGCTGCGGTCAGCCGATGGAGAAAGTTGTGGACGACCGGGGCGAGAGCGAGGAGAGCCCATGAGCGTCCTGGACAGGAAAGGAACGACTTACCGCTGCCGCATCTGCGGAGCGGAGCTGCTGGTGCTTACCGGCGCCGCAGGCGACTTTGCGCCCCGCTGCTGCAACCAGGACATGGTGCGGCTGGAGAGCCGGCCGGTGTTCTACTATTGCCCGGTCTGCGGTGCTGAGATTGCCGTGCTGAGCGGGGCGGCCGGCCGCTTCGAGCCGGTCTGCTGCAACAGACCGATGCTCCGCTAACTCGAGGCCACGGCAGCGTCTTGATACTTACGGGGGTGAGACCATGGTTGAGCAACTGAAGGAAGGAGTGTACTGGGTCGGAGTTGTGGATTGGGGGCTGCGCCACTTCCACGGACATGAGTTGTCCACGCACCGCGGTTCCTCCTACAACGCCTACCTGATAAGGGACGAGAAGAACGTGCTGGTGGACACGGTCTGGGGGCCGTTCGCCGAAGAGTTCATGGAGAACCTGCGCCGCGTCATCGACCCGGCCGACCTGGACATCGTGGTGGCCAACCACGCCGAGGTGGACCACTCCGGCGCCCTGCCGGCCATCATGGAGGCCGCCCCGAACGCCACGCTCGTCGTCTCGAAAAACGGGGCCAGGAGCATCGAGGGCTACTATCACGCCGGCTGGGACGTGAAGGTCGTGGGCACCGGCGACACCATTGACATCGGGCGGAACTCCCTCGCTTTCGTCGAGGCGCCGATGCTGCACTGGCCGGACAGCATGTTCACCTACCTGACCGGGCACAACATCCTGATGCCCAACGACGCCTTCGGCCAGCACTACGCCACGGCGTTCCGGTTCAACGACCAGGTCAACCGCAAAGAGCTGTTCGAGGAAGCGCTCAAGTATTACGTCAACATCCTGACGCCCTACAGCGACCGCGTCCTGAAGAAGATAGACGAGCTGCTTGAGATGGACCTGGCTGTGGACATCATCGCCCCCAGCCACGGCGTCATCTGGCGGGACGAGCCGCTGCAGATCGTCGAGAAATACCGGGAATGGGCCCGCCAGGAGCCGCAACCCTACGTCGCCATCCTCTACGACACAATGTGGCACGCCACCCGCCGCATGGCCGAGGCCATCGGCGACGGGCTGGCCGAGGAGGGCGTGGACCACAAGCTGCTCCACATGGCCGTCACCGACCGCAACGACGCCCTGGTCGAGGTCTTCAAGGCGCACACGGTTGTGGTGGGCTCGCCCACGGTGAACTTCGGCATCCTGCCGACCGTCACGCCCATCCTGGAGGACCTGCGTGGTCTGAAGTTCAAGAACAAGATCGGCGCCGCCTTCGGCTCCTACGGCTGGAGCGGGGAGTCGGTCAAGCTCATCGAGGAGCACTTCGACAAGTGCGGCATCCCCCTGGCTTGCAAGGGAATACGCTGCCAGTGGCAGCCCGCTGAGGATGACCTGGCCGCGTGCCGGGAGTTCGGCCGCAACCTGGCCGGCCCCACAAGGGACGTCTGACCCATACCTGACCAACCCTATTCTTTCATACAGAATGGTTACCCCCTATGAGTTCGAGCATGTTCTGCTACCAGTGCGAACAGACGGCGCAGGGCAGCGCCTGCACCTCCTACGGTGCATGCGGCAAGGACCCCGAGACGGCCGCCGTCCAGGACCTGCTGGTCCACGCGGTCAAAGCCATCTCCATGTACGCGCACCGCGCCGGCCAGCTCGGGGCGCGGGAGGCGGAGGTTGACCGCTTCGCCGCCGAGGCGCTTTTCAGCACGCTGACCAACGTCAACTTCGACCCCGAGCAACTGGCGCACTACGTCCGCCAGGCCGCCGAAATGCGCGATACGGCCCGCAGGATGTATGAGAAGGCGTGCGCGGACAACGGCAGCGAGCCGGAGACGCTCTCCGGCCCCGCCGCGTGGAAACCAGCCGGCGATCTGGATGAGCTTATCCGCAAGGGCGAGGCCGTCT
>PUMJ01000015.1 GCA_003551305.1 Candidatus Brocadiaceae bacterium | reverse complement strand
GATCTGATGGAAGAGACCACCTCCCAGCGCGAGGCGGCCACCGAGTGGAGCGAGCGCTACCAGGAGGAACTCGACCAGCGCCGGCGGATGGTGGGCGAACTCGAAAGGGAGATGCAGAGCTGGAAGGACCGCTACTGGGACGCGGTCGCCCCGGATGTGCCGGACGTAATAGAGGCCGAGGGCAGGGTCATCTCCGTGCGCACTGACACCAGGTCGGTCTTCATCGAGGGCGGCCAGGATCGCGAATACCGTGAGACCGACAGGATGATCGTCTTCGGGCGCGGACCCAACGGAGAGGTCTTCAAGAAGGGCACCATCCGCCTGAGCGAGATCCATTCCCTCACCTCGCGCGCTTCAATCGTGGAGGAGGTCAGGTACATCGTCGAGGGCGACGAGTTCGTGACCTCCGAGGTCTGGGACAGATACCAGGGCAGTTGACCGCGGCCGCTCGCCGCCTTCGAAACTCACCCGGGCCCTCCGGTGCAGAAGACTGCCGGGAGGGCTCGGTTCTGTTGGGGCCCGGCCCTTCCGGAAAGACGCACGGCTTCCCGGTGGTGTAATTGGTAACACAGCAGGTTTTGGTCCTGCCATTCCTGGTTCGAGTCCAGGCCGGGAAGCCACTTCCCTCCCCCACTCGTCCTCCTCCTCGTTCGCGTCCTCGACTCTCCCGTCGTGCCGTTCGTCGTGCTCCTTGCGTCGACGTGGTTATCAAGGATGGTTGCAAAGGGCGCCGCGCGCGGGTACCGTTACACGCTGCCAGACCGGCGCCTGCCTTTTAACTTGCCGCCGCCTATCGTCACCTTGCGGAGTATGGCATGAGTGAACCGACGCTCGCAGACCATCCCCGGCTCTACGCCACCGAGGAACAGCTGGCGCGCCTCGCCCGCGCCCCCTCCACCCCGTTGCTGCGGAGGATGCAGGAGCAACTCGTCGAGGAGACAGAGCAGTATGAGGCCGGTCCGGCGGACGTCCCACTCAGGAGCGGCCATAACGCGCACCTGGGCCGCGCCCGCCGCATGCAGGGGCGGGTCGTCTCACTGCTGGCGCGCTGGCGCCAGAGTGGGCAGGAGCGCTTCCGCCGCGCGGCGCTCGACCACATCCGGACGATGGCCGGCTGGGAATACTGGTCCTGGATCGCATGGCGCAGAGGGGACCCGCGCCCGGAGGCCATCTTCGACCTGAGCTACGGGGAGAACAGCGCGACGCTCGCCATCGCCCATGACTGGCTGTTCGGGTCGCTGTCGGGCGAGGAACTCGCACTCATCGTCGAGACGGCGCGCGACAGGGCGCTGCGCCCCTTCCTGCACGTCGTGCGCGAGGGGGAGGCCGGTTGGTTCGGTCGGGAGGACTCGAACTGGAACTCCGTCTGCGCCGGCGGAGCGGGACTGCTGGCCCTCTCTGTGCACGAAGATCTGGAGGAGGCCCGCCAGACGCTCCCCCTGGCCGAGGAGTCCCTGGAGGCGTTCATGCGCTGCCTGCAGAAGACTGACGGCGGCTGGACCGAGGGCATCGGCTATTGGAACTACGGGATGCGTTACGCGTTCATGTACCTGCTGAGCCACGAGCGCGCCACGGGGCGGCCGCATCCCCTGCTGGAGCCGCCGGAGACACGCAGGACGCTCCGGTTCGCCCCCGATTTCTGCCCGCACGGCGTCCCGTGCAGCTTCGGCGATTCCAACCATTGGGCCCCGCTGCCGTTCCACTGCGCGGCGGCCGAGAGGCTGGACGAGCCCGCCGTGCTCTACCGCGTGCTGAGCCGGCTGGAGGAGGGCGGCGGTGCGGGCGGTAGCTGGCCCAACGCCGCCGAATGGCTCGTGCTCCTCTCTCGCAGCGAACCCCGGGCGCCCGAGCCGGAAGAGGGGGTCGCCCGCCTCTACACCGGCATGGACTGGGGCTTCCTGGCCGACCGCATGCCCGAGCCCGGCCTCTACCTGGCCGTGCGCGGCGGCACGACGGAGGTCCCCCACGGGCACCGGGACCTGCTGAGCTTCCATTGCGTGATGGACGGCCGCGCCGTGATCAGCAACGTGGGCGTGGGCGAGTACCTGGACACGACGTTCAGCCCGCGGCGCGACGAGTTGTTCGAGACGACGCCGCCCTCCAAGAACACCATCCTGATAAACGGCGTGGGCGTGACGAAGCCCGCGCGGGTCGAGACGGAGGCGCTGCGGCACCCCGGGGCGGCGGGTATCCGCATGGATGGCACCGGGGCCATGGGCGAGTCGCGGGAGGGGCCGGCGGCGGAGTTCTGCGGACGGCTCTTCCTGATGCTGGACGGCCGGGCGTTCCTCATCGTGGACCGCGTCGAGCTGCCGTTCGAAGGGCGCGTGGAGTCCCGGATGCATACCTACGCGGAGGCGAACGTCGGACGTGACGGGGCCGAGCTGGAGCGGGACGGCGTACGGGCGGCGGTCCGCTACGGCTGCAGCGTGCCCGCCTGCCTGCATCGCGCCCTCAGCGCGCCGACTACGCCCGGCCGTCCGTCCACGATGCTGCGGTGGTGCACGGACGGCCTGGAGCGGGAAGTGGTCATGGTCACGCTGCTTTGCCGGGGCGGCAGAGGACGAGCGGAACTCGAGGTGACGGACGGACACGTCGTGGTCGAGTGCTCAACGCCCGGGTGGACGCACAGGGTCGAACTGACGCCTGAACTACGCTTCGCCGAATTGAAGTGAACGGGTTCGTCTCTACGGGTGAGGAAAGGAACGCGATGGAACTGTGGATAAAGGAAGTGCCGGAGGACATCCTGGGTGAGGCCCGCCAGGTCCGGGAAGACCTGCACAGGCACCCGGAGCTTTCCTACGAGGAGGAGCGCACCGGCGCGCTGGTGGCCGAGCACCTGCGGGGGCTGGGGCTGGACGAGGTGCGCGCGGGCGTGGCGCGGACCGGCGTTGTGGGCGTGCTGCGCGGCCGGGCCGGCGGCCCCTGCGTGGCGCTGCGGGCGGACATGGACGCCCTGCCCGTAACCGAGGAGACCGGGCTGCCCTACGCCTCCGAGCGCGAGGGCGTGATGCACGCCTGCGGCCACGACGGGAACACGGCGGTGCTGATGGCGGTGGCCCGGCTCCTCTCGGAACGCCGCGATGAGCTGCCCGGCGCCGTGAAGTTCATCTTCCAACCCGCCGAGGAGGGCTACGCCGGGGCGAAGGCCATGGTCGAGGAAGGGTGCCTGGAAGCGCCCCCGCCGGACGCCATCCTCGCCCTGCACGGCGCCACGGGGCTGGAGGTGGGGCAGCTGCGCGTGGCGGCGGTCCCCAACGCCGGCATGACCAGCTTCCGCATTGACATCCGGGGCAGGGGCGGTCACGGCGCCGTGCCGCACGAGACGGTGGACCCCATCATGATCGGCGCCCAGATACTGAGCGCGGCGCAGACCATCGTCAGCCGCGAGACGCGGCCGGACCTGCCCGTGGTGCTCAGCATCTGCGCCTTCCAGGCCGGCTCGAAGGCCAACATCATCCCGGAGACGGCCAGCCTGCTGGGCACCACGCGGGCGACCGAGATGGAGACCCTCGACCGCATGCGCGGCGCGCTGGAGCGCGTGGCCGGCGGCATCGCCGAGTCCATGCGCGGGCAGGCGACGCTGACCCAGACCGAGAGTTACCCGCCGGTGCACAACGACCCGGAACTGCTGGAGCTGGTCCGGCGGGTGGGCGCCGCGCTGGGGGGAGAGCGGAACGTCGTCGAGCTGGAGGGCCAGCGGATGACGTCCGAGGATTTCTCCTACTTCCTCGAGGACCAGGGCGGGGTGCCGGGCGTCATTTTCGGGCTGGGCGTCGGCACGGACGCCGCGCTGCACAGCCCGCACTTCGACTTCGGGCACGCGGCCTTGGGGCCCGGCATCCTGACGCTGTGCAACCTGGCTATGGCGTACCTGCGCGGCAGGTGATGTGGGCGCACTCCCGGGGCGGCGCCCCGAGGACGAGGACGATTGAGCGGCGTCCACCGCCGCTGCTGCCGTTGTCGTTTCATCGTGTCGTCGTGGTCTACCTGGTTTGTGCCGCGCTTTGAACCGGCGGCGCTGTCGGTTACCATGGCGCCGCCGCGCCGCCGGGAGGGCGGGCGGACCGGGTCGAGCACAGGGAGGTGAAGCATGTACGAACGCAGTGAACTGCCGCTGGTGGACTGCCACGTGCACATGCGCGGGATGGCGAGCCTGGAGAACCTTTCCGGCGTCTTGCGGGAGTGCGAGTATGACGCCATGAACGTGCTGAGCATCGCTCTGCGGGGTGACCGGGGCGTCTCGCTCAACGTGCTGGGTCTGCTGTTCAAGCTGATGCACCCGGGCGCCGTTTACGCCTTCGGAGGGCTGAGGCACCCGGAATCCGGGGACATCGTCGAAACCCTGCCTTACGCCGAGCAGGCCAGGCGGCTGATGAAGGTCGGATGCGACGGCATCAAGCTCATCGAGGGCAAACCGACCACCCGCAAGATGCTCGACCGCCCGCTGGACTCCCCCGGCTACGACCCCTTCTACAGCTACCTGGAGAAGGAATCAGTGCCCCTGCTGTTCCACGTGAACGATCCGGAGTCGTTCTGGGACCCCGACCGGGTGTCGCCGGGCGCGCGTGCAAAGGGTTGGTTCTACGGCGACGGGACCTTTCCCTCCAGGGAGCAGATCTACGGCGAGGCGGAGAACGTGCTGCGCCGCCACCCGAACCTGCGCGTGGTGTTCGCCCACTTCTACTTCCTCTCGGCGGAGCTTGACCGGCTGGAGACTTTCCTGGCCGAGCACCCCACCGTCTGCGTGGACATCACGCCGAACAGCGAGATGTACGTCCACTTCACCGCTCAGAGGGAGAGGGCCAGGCAGTTCTTCATTGATCACGCCGACCGCATCCTGTTCGGCACCGACATAAGCGGCGGCCGCGAGCCGGAGCCCGACCTGGGCCGGCGCGAGCGGGAGAGGGTCTGGAACATGTGCCGCTTCCTCGAGACCGACGACGAGTTCACCTGGTGGGGGATGGACCTGAAGGGGCTGGGGCTGCCGCGAGCGGCGCTGGAGGCGGTCTGCGCGGGCAACTTCCGCCGGTGGGCCGGCCGGGAGCCGGCGCCGGTCCCGCTGGATGCAGCCATGGGCGAGTGCGGTCGGCTGATGATCGCCGCCGAAGAGGCCGGCAAGAAAGCGGTCTTCTCCGAGCTGAAGAGCATCCGCGAGCGGTTCCGCAGGCTCGCCTCGGAGGCTTCCTGAGCGGGGTGGGCCCCGGTTGAGCAGAGGGCGATGCCCTGGGGACGTGCCGGGATTCCGTGGCGGAAGAGGCCGTCCCTCGGAGAGCCTGTCGGGGGCTCTTGCGGATGCGTCAACGCCGGGTTCTCACGTCAGGTCGTCGAGCAACTGGCGCACGGTTCTGCCGAGGACGGGATGCACGGCGTCCGGCGCGATGTGGCTGAGCGGTTCCAGCACGAAGTGGCGCTTGTGCATGCGGGGGTGCGGCACCTGCAGGTCGGGCGTGTTGATGATGCGGTCCTCGTAGAGCAGGAGGTCGAGGTCAAGCGTCCGGGGTCCCCAGCGCACGTTCCTTTCGCGCCCGCCCTGCCGCTCCACCTCCTGCAGGAGGCGCAGCAGGGGGCGGGGTGCGAGCGTCGTGCTGAGCCGGGCGGCGCCGTTCAGGTAGGGGCCCTGGCCGGCCGGCCCGCCCACCGGTTCGGTCTCGATGAAAGGCGAGACGGCGCATGGCTCGACTCGGGGGTGGCGGCCCAGTGCGCGCAGGGCGCCCTCCAGGTGGGCGCGGCGGTCGCCCAGGTTGCTGCCCATGCCTATGAAGGCCGTGTGCTCTGACCCGGTCTCGGGCTCCGGCATGGCGGGGGCGCCTCCTGCGTGTCTTTGCGAGTTCGCGGGACAGGTGCTATCATAGGTCAACTGTCCCTTCCCCTGCCAGCCCACGGAGGGTTTCCGCGTGATTCCCGACGACCTGTTCTACACGAACGACCACGTCTGGGTCCGGCCCGAAGAGGACTTCATCGAGGTCGGTGTGACCGAGCCGCTGCTGAGGAAGCTGTCGCCCCTGATCTCCATTGACCTGCTGGACGCCGACGACGCCATGAAGATGCAGGTGCCTTTCGGAGTGCTGGAAGGGCATGAGCAGACGCGTTACCTCTACCCGCCGGTCGAGGAGAGGATCATCGAGGTCAACGATGAACTGCTCTGGATACAGGACAAGCTGATGGAGGACCCGTACGGGGAAGGATGGCTGATACGGGTTGAATCGCCGGAAACGCCTGAACTGTTGCATCTTATGACATCATCCGCTTACGCGGAGTTCTGCGCCGAGGACCTTGGAGAAGACTACGTCAATGACTGACAGAGAGTACAGAGTCGGTGTGGTGGGGGCCGGGATGGTCGGCCGACGCCTGGTGGCGGTGCTGGAGCAGACGGGCTTCCCGATGAGTGAGCTGCGCATCATGGCGACCTCAGCCCGTCGGCAGGAGATCGCGGGCAAGGAACGCGAGGTCATCGAGACGACCGAAGATGCCTTTGACGGGCTGGACATCGCGCTGTTCGCCGGGACGGAGGGAGAGAGCGGAGCCAGCCGCCTTTTCGGCTGGAAGGCGGTCGAGAGGGGCGTGCTGGTGATAGACAACGGCAACGACTTCCGCATGGACGAGCGCGTGCCGCTGGTTATCCCGGAGGTCAACGCGGACGCCATGGGCGAGCACCAGGGCTTCATCGCCAATCCCAACTGCAGCACCATCCAGATGGTCATGGCGCTGGCGCCGCTGCACCGGCGCGCCGGGCTGAAGCGCGTGGTCGTCAGCACGTACCAGGCCGTCAGCGGCACCGGCCGCGCCGGCGTGCGGGCGCTGGAACAGCAGCGGAGGGCCGCCGCCGAGGGCGGCGAGTTCGAGTTCGGCCCGTACCCCTGCGCCATCTACGACAACTGCATTCCCCAGGTCGGTAGCCTGAAGGACGAGGTCCCGGGCTACTACAGCGAAGAGATCAAGATGATCCAGGAGACCCGCAAGATCCTGGGCTGCCCGGACCTGGCCGTCAGCGCCACGTGCGTGCGCGCGCCCGTCTCCAACAGCCACAGCGAGGCGATCAACGCCGAGTTCGAGCGGCCGCTGAGCCCGGAGGAGGCGCGCGATATCCTGGGCAAGGCCGAGGGCGTCGTGGTGGTGGACGAGCCGGCCGAGTCGCGCTACCCGCTGGCCGCCGACGCCACCGGGGTCGACCCCGTCTTCGTGGGCCGCATACGCCGGGACCCGTCCGAGCCGAATGCGCTGGACATGTGGTGCGTGGCCGACAACCTGCGCAAGGGCGCCGCCCTCAACACCGTTCAGATCGCCTGGGAAGCCGTCAGGAGGGGCCTGGTCTGAGCCGAGCGCTCGGCCGCAGTGGTGATGATGGGGCGTCGCCTCAACGCCCGGCGCGGTCGAGGGTCACCAGGATTTCACCGTGCTGGAAGATGCTGATGCGCCGGGTGGACTCGGAGATGACGATCGAGATGGCCCGGGTCGTCATGGTGATGGCCTTGGCGGCCGCGTGGCGGGTGCCGAGGCCGGACTGGAGGGCCCGGGCGGCGTCCTCCGGCTGCACGTAAGTGCCTACGGACATGACGATGCCGTCCCCGCGTATCAGGCACGCCCCGTCCACGCGGGCGAACTCCTTGATGGTCTCCTCCAGCCCGGGATCCAGGATATTGCGCTGGTTCTCCGGGTAGCCGCGGAAGGGATTGATGACCATCTGGTAACAGTGCCGGCGCACGTTCTGGTAGTCGCCGACGATGAAGATGGTGCCGATGGGCTTGCCCTCGCGCCCCTCGCGGGCTATGGTGGCGGCCAGTTGCAGGACGCGGTGGAAGACGTGCCGGCTGATGTCGCCGGCCTCCAGTTCCGAACGCAGCGAAAGCAGGATGTCGAACTCTCGCCGCACCTCGATGACCTCCAGCACGTTGAGCATCCCGGAGTCCGACCCGCCGGACAGGCAGACCACGGTGTCGTCTTCCTCCACCAGGCCACCGGAGAGCGCGAACAGGAAAGCCAGCTTAACCCGGTGAGCGCGCGCCAGCCCGTATCCGGGCACCTCCAGCAGGTTGTCCGGTTCGGTTCCTTCCGGGGTCGGGGCCCCAGTTCCGTTGGTCACCAGCAGCAGGGGGACTTCGCCGCGGTGTTCCCGCAGGAATCCCAGGTCCAGTTCGGCGTCCGCCATCACCATCACCGCCGTGGCGCCGGTCTCCTTTGCGACGGCTTCGGCGTGCTGCATCATCGAAAGGCAGATCTGCCGGCTGCGCGAGTCGCCGCGCACCTGGGTGGGGACGGTGGGGGCCTGCAGGATGTCGTAGACCTGATCGGCGGTCTCGGCTTCGCCAATGCGGTCCAGCACGGTGGGGTCGCGCAAGGTGTTGGCTATGTCCGCCAGCATCGTCACGTGTTCCTTGCCGCGGGCGCGGCCGCAGACGCTCATGATGACGAGGTTGACCGGTTCGTCACCCGGCGAGTCCCAGGGCACGCCCTCCGGGCTGTAGCCGAGGGCCACGATGGGCTCACCGTAGTCAGGCAGCATCGCGTGCGGCAGGGCCACGCGGGCGGCGATGCGTGAACTGAGCATCTGCTCCCGCTCTTTGAGCGCCTGCAGGACCGTGTCATAGTCGAGGTCCGGGTCATCCTCGCACAGGACTCCCACCATCTCCTGCAGGACCGCCTCCTTCGTGGTGGCTTCCAGCACGAGGGTGCGCCCGCGCGTGAGGTATTTCATTATCGGCATCGCGTTTCTCCCACTGGTCCGGCGGCAGTCGCGGCTCGGCCTGCCGGTGTTCATGATAGCGGGGCGGCGTTCGGGCGGCAAGAAACAGCGCCCCGCTGCAGGACCGTTCGATCGTCTAAGGTCGGCCGCCGGACCGGCGGTTTACCCGCCACGTGCGCTGGCGGTCGTGCCGGGGGGGTCAACCCGGGTTGTAAGCCCCCATCGATGGAGTATAATGCAGGTAACTTCGGTATGTGTCGTCGGCCATCGGCGGAGACCCTGGCAGGGGTTACCGGAGTGACTCTCAACAGGCTGCAGACGGCCCTGCACCGCTGTGCCACGGGTACGGGCAGAGGGACCCCGCGAGGGCTTGGGCTTCGCGGAGGAGCGCCGAACATCGTCCAGGAGGTGAGGACTGTGGGTGATACGGCACAAGATCCGGTGTGTGGGATGACCGTGGAGAAGGAGAAGGCCCCGGCCACGGCCCGGCATGAGGGCAATACCTACTACTTCTGTGCCGAGGTCTGCAAGAAGCGATTCGAAAAAGACCCGGGGAGGTATCTGCGATAGGAGGCGCCCGGGCGGTCATCTGCAGCGGGCCATTGGAGCCGGACTGTTGAACAGAAACCCCGTTGCCCCTACCAATACCTTAGAGGAAGCGATGGGACCTCGACCCGAGAGGCCCGCCGGTATGGAGGTGCGCCATGGCCAGCACGATTCATGGATGTCCGGTCGAGGGTGGAGGGCGCCCCGGCACTGTTGTGGAGGTTGACTCTGAGCGAGCGATGGTGGAACTCGCCACACGGGGCGCCTGTGGAGACGAGATGAGCTGTGGCCACTGCTCCGTGTTCACGGTGCAGGTGCCGCGTGTGCGTGTGCCGCGCGATGGCCTGGATGTAGGGGACGAGGTGCGCGTTTACCCGCCGGAGGGGTCCGGGTATCTGAGCATGGCGTTTCTGTTTGTCCTGCCGCCCGTGCTGGCGGTCATCGGCTTCGTGGTCGGCGGGGCGGTGGTGAGCGGCGAAGTGGGCCAGACCGTTGCCGCCGTGGCGGGCGGCGTGCTGGGCCTGCTGGTCGCGGCTGTGCTCGCCACACTGGTCAACCGTAAGTTCGAAGCCACCTCCGGGTTCCGCGCCGAGCGCGTCTGACCGCCCCTACCGGCCTTCACCCGGCACCATAAGGCGCTTCAGCGACAACGGCGGCGGCGTTAGCTGAATCTTCCCACTACCTCCTCCAAGGTGCGTTCCCTGGAGTGCGCCGGCTTGCCGGTGCTCTGCCGCCTGCCGGTTCCCCGGCAGGCCGGGGCTCGCCCCGCCTTTGTCTCACCAGAGGATGCTGTTCGATTCCCGGTTGCCCTCGTCCAGCCGAACGGGCGCCGGCACCCGGCCCGGCAGATGCTCTTTCCCTTCGCCCGCGCACCAACCTGAGAATTCATGGGGAAACTCCTGCCGATTTTTGCACTTTGCCAGGACATCCTCCCCACCCTGGGTGACGATTTTACCGGCGATTTTGTCCAGCACAATCGGGGGCGGCAAAGCGAAGGAGTCGGGCAGCTTCAGGCCTTGCTTTCGCAGCTTCTC
>PUMJ01000029.1 GCA_003551305.1 Candidatus Brocadiaceae bacterium | reverse complement strand
GCCGCCGACGGGCGGGTGTTCTGCTCGATCCACTCGGCGGCGCACTCGGCCGGGCGGGCGCCGCATGAGGTCAAACCGGAGGGCTGCGTCCTGTGGCCTCTCTCGTTGACGACCTCAAATCCCCCGGTCCTGTCGGTGCAGCAAGGGGCGTGGGCCTTTCCGTGCAACAGCCGCGTCGAGCCGGGCGGGGCGCTTGATGGCGGGGTGGCCAGGATAATTCGGACGCGCTTCGGGGAGGACTTCCTGTCGGCCCTGCAGACCGAACCGTCAACGGGCTGACGTGCGGCGATTGTCCTCATCGTTTTGCCCCGCCGCCGCGGGCACGGGCCGGCGCGGAGGGTGTCCCGTTTCGCCGGGCACGTTTGACAGATGCCTGTCCCCTCGATATGTTCCCGTTTCCTGTCAACCTGTTTCAGCCCCGCGGGGCGAGAAGGGAGTCTGCCGATGGCCGCCGAGTTCAGACTGGGTATCCAGAGCTATTGTTTCCGCGAGTTCAAGCCGGTTACTCGCCTCATTGACTGCCTGAACCAGGTCGGGCTGGGTTACGTCGAGATCTGGCCGGGCCACCTGGACCTGGCGGCCGATGAGCAGACCGTCCGCGACGGGCTACGTGCCTTCCAGGAGGCGGGCATCGGCGTGGACGCCTACGGGGTGGTGGGCCTGGGAGGTGACGCGGAGAAGGACCGCCGCATCGCCCGCTGGTGCAAGGAGGCCGGAGTCAAGGCCATCAGCGTCGGCGGTGTGCCGGACGCCGCGGTCCAGCCCGTGGAGGACCTCTGCGACGAGTTCGACCTGAAAGTGGCCGTGCATAACCACGGCCACCGGCACGACTTCGGTTCCTTCGACGTGCTCGAGGACCTGTTCAAACGCACTTCGAGTAGCGTCGGGCTGTGTCTTGACACCGCCTGGGCCCTGGACAGCGGCGAAGACCCTGTGGCCGCCGTGGACCGCTTCGCAGACCGCCTCTACGGGGTGCACCTGAAGGATTTCACCTTCAACGAGGACAGCAAGCCTGAAGACGTCATCATAGGCACCGGCGGGCTGGACCTGCCCGCGCTGATGGAGCGCCTGGAGGCCGTTGACTTCAACGGCTACCTTTCGCTCGAATACGAGGGCAACCCCGAGGACCCGATGGACGAAGTGCAGGAGTGCATGCGGGCCGTCAAGGATGCCATCGCCGGCTTGGGCTGAACGCCCGTGCCTGCCTCGGGAGGGAAGGATGACTGAGACAATCGCCGAAGAAGGCCGCCGCGTGCCCGTGCTGGCCACGGCAGACGTGGTGATCGCGGGCGGTGGGCCCGCCGGGCTGGCCGCAGCCGCGGCCGCCGCGCGAGAGGGGGCGGAGACGCTTCTGCTCGAGCGCTACGGCTTCCTGGGCGGCATGGCAACCGCGGGACTGGTGCGAAACATCCTGGGCCACGTCGCCGGCCCGGGCAACCCCACGGTGGAGGGGCTCTGCCGCGAATGGGTCGAGCGGATGGCACGGATCGGCGGCGCTCCCCCCTGGGAGGAGGCCGTGCAGCGGAGCGGCATACACATTGACCCCGAAGCCTGCAAGTATGCCTCCGACCAGATGGTGCTGGATGCCGGCTCGGACCTGCTCCTGCACAGCCTCGTCTGCGGCGCCCGCATGGAGGGGAGGCGCCTGGACGCCCTGATCGTGGAGACGAAAGAAGGGCGACGCGCGGTTCGGGGCCAAGTCTTCGTGGACGCCACGGGCGACGCCGACGTCGTCTTCCGCGCCGGACTCCCCTTCACGAAAGGGCGGGCCTTTGACGGACGGCCGATGGCCATCGGTTCGGTGTTCGGCATCCGGGGCATAGACCCGAGCTGCAGCGAACACATGGACGAGATTCACGCCATCGCCGCCGAAGCGCGGGCCAACGGCAAACTCAGGGCCTACAGCGGCCCTCACGCCGGCACGGCAGACGGAGAGGTGTACCTGAACTGCACCCGCCGGCCGGGCGATGCGACCGATGCGCGGCAACTGACAGAGGCCGAACTCGCCGTCCGCCGCGACACCTGGGACATCGTGCGCTTCTATCGCGAGAACCTGCCCGGTTTCGAGAACGGCCGCGTGGCGCGCACCCCCGCCCACGTCGGTGTCCGCGAGACCCGGCAGGCCACCGGGGACTACGTCCTGACCGGCGAGGACATCACCAGCGGGCGCAAGCAACCCGACGCCATAGCGCGGTCGAGCTATTGGATTGATATCCACTGCCCGTACGGCTACACGGCGCGGGCGCATGTGTGCCGTCGGGACTGCCCCGGGGGCGAGGGTTGCGACATCTTGCGCGAGGCGCCCGAACAGTTGCCCGCCGCCCTCCACCCGCCGGAGGGCGACTGGGCGGACGTGCCGTATCGCAGCCTGCCGGTGCGGGGCGCCCGGAACCTGCTGGCGGCCGGCCGCTGCATCTCCGCTGATCACCACGCCATGGGCGCCGTCCGCGTGATGGCGATATGCATGGCCATTGGGGAGGCCGCCGGCACGGCTGCCGCCAGGGCGGCGGACACTCACGAGGGCGACGTCCACGCCGTGGACACGGACGCCCTCCGCGCTCGCCTGCGGCGGGCGGGAGCGCTGGTGTAGCGCCGGGGCGAGGTGGCCTTGCACCGCCTGCGGCATGCGCTATCATAGCTATTCAGAGACCCGTGTGAGCCGTGCGCATACTGCATACCGAGCTCAGGGGGAGACCATGAAAATAGTGATCCGAGCCGGCGGAGTAGGGACACGCCTGTGGCCGTGGAGCAGGTCCGATCGCGCGAAGCAGTTCTTGCCCCTGTTCGACGGCAAGAGCTCGATCCAGGTCGCCTGGGAACGCTTTACGGGCGCGGAGCTGGTTGCGGAAGATGAGGTGTTCGTCAGCGTCGGCAAAGACAGCCTCGACCTGGTGCTGGATCAACTGCCGGGCCTGTCGCGTGACCAGATAATCGTCGAGCCCGCCCGGCGCGACACGGCCGCCGCCATAGGGCTGGAGACGGTCTGGGTCACCACACACACAGGCGGGGACACCGTGATTGCCAGCCTGGGCAGCGACCATTACGTGGGCAAGCCGCAGGAGTTCCTGCGGGCACTGGGCGCCGCCGAGCAGTTCATCCGCAACAACCCCGGCTACCTGGTTGCCATCGCCTGCCGGCCCACGCGCGTGGAGCCGAACTACGGCCACATCAAGATGGGCGCCGAGTTGGGCGAATATGACGGCGTGGCTCTCCACAAGGTGGACGCCTTCACCGAGAAGCCGGACTGGCCCACCGCCGAGCGCTACACCTCCAGCGGCGATTACCTGTGGAACGCAAACTTCTTCGTCTGGGCCTCCGAGACCCTGCTGAAGCAGTTCCGCGAGTTCGAGCCGGAGATGCACCAGACCCTGATGGAACTCGAGGAGGCGATGGTCGCCGGGGACTCGCGGGAGGCCCTCAAGACCCACTACCCGCGCTTGAAGAAGGTTGCCGTGGACTACGCCATCCTGGAGCCGGCCGCGCGCAAAGGCCGCATGGCCGTCATACCGGTCGCCATGAAGTGGAGCGACATCGGCAGCTGGGCCACCCTGACCGACGCCTTCCCGCCGGACGAAGACGGCAACCTCCTGATGGGGCCGGTCATCGCCCAGGAGACCACCGACACCACCGTGTTCGTCAAGAACCCGGGCCGCAAGATCGTGGCCACCATCGGCATCGAGGGGCTGGCCATCATTGAGACCGAGGATGCCCTGCTCATCTGCCCGAAGGACCAGTGCGGAAAGGTCAAGCGCCTGGTGCAGGACATGCGCGAGGATGAGAAGTGGCAGGACCTGGTCTGAGGCGGGTGCCGGGTTTGACGGGCGGCGACCGACGGGATAGAATCAGGGTCGGCATCGCGCCTCCCGGGGGCCTGAGTGTCCCCAGGGGCTGGCTTTGCTCGCGAGGATTGCCATGCTCCAGGTGATGACCAGCGCAGAGGGCACGCTCGTCCCGGTGTACGTCCAGCCGGGGGCGGGGGCCGACCGCGTGTGCGGCGAGCACGACGGCCGGCTGAAGGTGGCCGTCTCTGCACCGCCCGAGGGGGGCAAAGCCAACCGGGCCCTCGTGCGGCTGCTGGCCGGCAGCCTGGGCGTGAGCAAGTCGCAGGTATCCATCCGTTCCGGGCATCACTCCAGGCGTAAGGAGGTCTTCATCGAGCGCGTCGCCCCCGATGCGCTCGAGGCCATCATAGGCTGACCCCTGCGTCCGAATGTCCGTCCTTTTCGTCGTCGCGTCCTTCCCATACCAGCAACGTGTACCCGATGCCATGAGCTACAAAGAGACGATCAACCTGCCGAAGACCGACTTCTCGATGCGCGCCAACCTGGACCGCCTCGAGCCCGCCATGCAGCAGAAATGGGACGAGATGGACCTGTACGGCAGAATCCGCCGGGCGCGCCGGGGCGCCCCGAAATACGTGCTCCACGACGGCCCGCCGTATCCGACCGGCGACCTCCACATCGGTACCGGCCTGAACAAGGTGCTCAAGGACTTCCTGGTCCGCTACCGGACTATGCGGGGTTACGATGCCCCCTACGTGCCCGGTTGGGACTGTCACGGCCTGCCCATCGAGTGGAAGGTGCTCGAAGAGGTCGGCGATGAACGCGAGAGCCTGAGCAAGAGCGAGATCCGCCGCCGGTGCCGCGACTACGCCCTGCGCTACGTGGACGTCCAGCGGGAGCAGTTCAGATCGCTCGGTGTCAGCGGCGACTGGCAGAACCCCTATCTCACCCTCCAGCGCTCCTATGAGGCCGGCATCATGGAAGTGCTGGCCCGTATGGTGGGCAAGGGGTTCGTCTATCGCGACCTGAAGCCCATCCACTGGTGCTATCACTGCCGCACCGCGCTGGCCGAGGCCGAACTCGAGTATGCGGAGGTCTCCGGACCGTCCATCTACGTCAACTTTCCCCTGGTTGACGACGTGGGCGGACTGTTCGGCCTGGAAGGCGACGCGCCCGCGCACCTGCTCATCTGGACGACAACGCCCTGGACCCTCCCGGCGAACCTCGCCGTCGCGGTCAACCGCCGGGCGAACTACACGGCCGTCAGTTACGAGCACCCGCATACCGGCCGCCCCGTGGTGAGCCTCCTGGGTGAGCCGCTGGCGGACGTCGTCATGCAGGCCACGGGAGTTGAAGAGTACGAGATGGTCGGCCGGGTGCGCGGCCACGAACTGGAGGGACTGACCTACCGCCACCCATTCATCGAGCGCGAGTGCCCCGTCGTGGAGGCCGATTACGTGATCCTGACCGAGGGCACCGGCTGTGTTCACACCGCCCCGGGCCACGGTCAGGAGGACTACATGACCGGACTGAGGGTGGGGCTGGAGATCCTGAGCCCGGTGGACGAGCGGGGGCGCTTCACCGAGCGGGCGGGCATCTTCGCCGCACAGCACATAACGGAGGGGGACCGCACCATCGTCGAACACCTGCGGGAGGAGGGCTACCTGCTGCACTCGGGGCAGGCCGAGCACTCCTACCCCCACTGCTGGCGCTGTCGGCAGCCGGTCATCTTCCGCGCCACCGACCAGTGGTTCGTGCGGATGGACCACGAGGAGTTCCGCCAGCGCGCGCTGCAAGCCGTGAGCCACACCGAGTGGGTGCCCGCCTGGGGCGAGCAGCGCATCCGCCACATGATCGCCGAGAGGCCCGACTGGTGCATCTCGCGCCAGCGCTCATGGGGCGTGCCCATCGCGGCTTTCTACTGCCGGGCCTGCGGAGAGGTGCTCCTGACGGAGGAAGTCGTCAGCCACGTGGCGCAGGTCTTCACCGAACATGGCGCCGATAGCTGGTTCGAGCGGGACGAGGCGGAGTCCTTCTTGCCCGATGGGACCGCCTGCTCCTGCGGCGCCTCCGACTGGGAGAAGGAGACCGATATCCTGGACGTCTGGTTCGAGAGCGGCTCGTCCCACCACAGCGTCTGCCGCAAGCACAGCGAGCTGCACTGGCCCGCCGACCTCTACCTGGAGGGCACCGACCAGTACCGCGGCTGGTTCCAGCTCTCGCTGTTGCCCTCGCTGGCGGCCTGGGGCGAGGCGCCGTTCCGGACGGTGCTCACCCACGGCTTCGTGGTGGACGCCGAGGGGCGCAAGATGTCGAAGTCGCTGGGCAACTTCATCAGCGTGGCCGAGGGCGTCGAGGAGTTCCGGGCCGAGATACTGCGCCTCTGGTGCTCGAGCGTGGACTATCGCGACCAGATCGCGGTGAACCGCGACTATTTGAAGAAGGGCATGGCGGACGCTTACCGCCGCGTGCGCAACACCTTCCGGTTCCTGCTGGGCAACACGGCCGATTTCGACCCCGCCCGGCACAGCGTGCCCTGCGAAGAAATGCCGGAGATAGACCGCTGGGTGCTGGACGAGCTGACCCGGCTGGTCGGGCGCGTCACGCGGGCCTGGGAGGAATACGAACTCCACCAGGTCTACGGGCAGATCCATAACTTCTGCGCTGTCACGATGAGCTCCGTTTACCTGGACGTGCTCAAGGACCGGCTCTACTGTTCCGGGGCGGACTGGCCCGGACGCCGCAGCGCCCAGACGGTGCTGCACCAGGTGCTGCTGACGCTCTGCCGCCTGACGGCGCCCATCCTGGTCCACACGGCCGAGGAGGTCTGGTCGCACATCGAACACAGGGACGAAGACGTCGAGAGCGTCCACCTCTGTCGCTGGCCCGAGCCCGAAGAGGCATGGTTCGACGACGCACTGCATGCGCGGTGGCAGCACCTGCTTGCCGTCCGCGACGACGTGCTGCGTGCCGTCGAGGTGTTGCGCGAGGAGAAAGCCGTCTCGCAGGCCATGGGGGCGTGCGTCACGATGGCGGCGCAACAGGCTGAGCTGCGGGCTCTGCTACTGGAGCAGCGCGAGAGTCTCGGCGAGCTGCTCATGGTCAGTGAGCTTGAAGTCCTGCACAAGGAGCCGTCGGAGGACGAGGCGGCCGGGATGATCGAGGGAGTGTCCGAACCCGACCTGCTGGTGCGCGCCGAGCCGTCGGCGCACCCCAAGTGTGAGCGCTGCTGGAACCTGCGGCCCGGCGTGGGGCAGGACGCGGACCACCCGGACCTGTGCAGGCGCTGCGCGCGGGCGGTTGCGCAGTAGTCGGGGCGTGGCGCCCGCGGTTGCCGGCCTCCGGACCAGCTATGACCAGCGAGCGAGGCCCACTCACTCGCTGTTGGCCTTCGCGAACTCGGCGAGTTCTTCCGTGTGGGCGAACGCCAGGCACGTCACCGTGTCCGCCCCCCCGTAGTAGATGGCCATCCGGCCCGTGGCCGCATCGCAGAGTGCGGCGCAGGGGAAGACGACATTCGGCACGTCGCCGACGCACTCGTACTGCCTCTGCGGCGAGAGCACGTAGGGGGTGGCGCGGGCAATGACCTTCCAGGGCTCCTCCAGGTCCAGCAGGGCCACGCCGGTGCTGTAGACGAAGCCGTTGCACGAGGTTAGCACGCCGTGGTAGAGCAGCAGCCAGCCGTCCCTGGTCTCGATGGGAACGGGGCCGGCGCCGATCTTCGTGGACTCCCACCCGCCGCGTGTGCCCATCACGAACCGGTGCTTGCCCCAGTAGCACAGGTCCGGGCTCTCGCTGTAGTAGATGTCGCCGAACGGTGTGTGGCCCCGGTCGCTGGGTCGGCTCAGCATGGCGTAGTTGCCGCCGATCCTGCGGGGGAAGGGCACCCCGTCCCGGTTGTAGGGCAGGAAGGCATTCTCCATCTGGTGGTAGGTGGAGAAGTCCTTCGTCCACGCCACGCCGATGGTGGGCCCGTGGTACGAGTTGCACCAGACCACGTAGTAGCGGTCCTCTATCCAGCAGACGCGCGGGTCGTAGCCGTAGACGAACTCCTGCAGGGCGGCGATGTCACAGTCGAGTTCGATGGGCTCGTGCTCTATCTCCCAGTCTATTCCGTCGCGGCTGCGACCTGTGTGCAGCAGCATGCGGCGGGCCTTGTTGTCGCAGCGGAAGACACCCGCGAACTCGCCTTCGTGGGGCACGACGGCGCTGTTGAAGATGCTGTTGGATGAGGGGATCAGGTCGCGCGGGATGACGGGGTTGCCGCTGTAGCGCCACACCACGTCGGAGCAATCCGCCGGCCGGTCCTCCCACGGTATGTTCGGTAGCTGTTCTCCCACCACGAAACGGTCTGCTGCGCTCATAGCGCTACTCCTGAGGGGGTCATGGAAAGCATCTCAGACGCGGGCCGATGTTACGCGGGCGGGCGGCCGTCCGCAAGGGCGCTTGTGTTTGCCGCTGCCTTCGCCGCGCGCTATAGTGCACGCGTTTCCGCGTGAAGAATCGCCCCGCGCGGGGCTTCAAGCCGGATTATCGGGAGTTTGCCCAGCATGCCAAGAGAGTTGAGGGCCGTTGCGCCGAAGACGCTGGAGATTGTGGACTACGAGGAAGAGGAACTCGCGGCCGGGCAGGTGCGGGTGAGCACGCATTTCGCGGCGGCCAAGCACGGCACGGAGATGGCCATGCTCCGGGGCTATGCCGCTGAGCGTGGCCGCTTCAACGCGGAACTCAGCATCCATGAGAAGCCGGAGGGGGTGCGTCAGTTCTGGGGCTTCACCGTCGGCAATATGTTCGTCGGGGAAGTCACCGCCCTTGGTCCGGAGGTGGAGGGCCTGGAACGCGGGCAGCGCGTGCTCGGCTACGGCGGGTTCCGGGAGACTCAGACCGTCCCGGCGTCCGGACTGCGCGTTGTGCCGGAGGAGGTCTCGTGGCAGTCGGCCGTGTGCCTGGATCCGGCCGACTTCGCCATGGCCGCCGTCCGCGACGGACAGGTCCGCGTGGGGGATGCCGTGGCTGTTTTCGGCATGGGCGCCATCGGTTTGCTGGGCATCCAGATTGCTGACTGCGGCGGGGCCCATCCCGTTATAGCCGTCGAGCCGCTGGCCAATCGCCGGGCGGCCGCCGAAGCCTGCGGGGCCGACCTCACACTCAACCCCCGTGAATGCGATGCGGGCCGCGAGATCAAGCTGGCCACGGACAGGCGGGGGGCTGACGTCGTGCTGGAATACAGCGGCGCCCGCCAGGCGCTCCAGCATGCCCTGCGCGGCGTGGCCTACGGCGGCAACGTGGTGGCCGGGGCCTATCCGCCGCCGTACGGGGCGGGGCTGGACCTCGGCGCCGAGGCGCACCTGAACGTGCCCAACATCATATTCTCCCGGGCCTGCTCCGAGCCGAACCGCGACCACCCCCGCTGGGACGAGTCTCGCATCTACGAGGTCTGCTGGCGGATGATCTGCGAGGGACGACTCCGCGGCGACTACGTCGTGAACCCCGTCGTGCCCTTCGAAAAGGCCCTGGAGGCCTATCTGGACATTGATCGGGCGCCCGAAACCAACATCAAGCTGGGCGTCAGCTTCTGAGGAGAGATGAGCATGGCACGCATCAACCAGTCGTTCTGCCTGGGCTGTTACCTGAGGGAAGGCACTGACCTGGAGGAACTGCTGCGGGGAGCGAACGAGATCGGCTACTCCGCCGTCGAGATATGGGGGCGCGAGGGTGCGCCCTTCCAGCAGCTTACCGAGCTGGCCCCAAAACACGGCCTGCGCATTGCCTCGATGAGCGGCCATCACTCCCTGACCGACGGCCTGAACAACCCGCACAACCACGCCCGCATCCGCGACGAACTGCTCGAGTCCATCGAGCTGGCCCGGCAGCACGACATCCCGGGGCTCATTTGCTTCAGCGGCAACCGCGACGGTCGGGACGACGAGGAGTCCGTCGAGGTCTGCGCCGAGGGGTTGCGACCGGTGATGAAGGCCGCCGAAGAGGCCGGCGTCAACCTCAACATCGAACTGCTCAATTCCAAGGTGGACCACCCGGGATACCAGTGCGACCACACCGAGTGGGGCGTGCGCGTGTGCCGGGCGGTCGGCTCGCCGCGGGCGAAACTCCTCTACGACATCTACCACATGCAGATCATGGAGGGGGACCTCATCCGCACCATCACGGACAGCATCGAGCACATCGGCCACTTCCACACAGCCGGCAACCCCCGGCGCGGGCCGCTGGACGAGACCCAGGAGATATACTACCCGGCGGTTATGCGCGCCATCGCGGACTCGGGCTTCGATCTCTACGTCGGGCACGAATTTGGCTTCCAGGGCGACCCGCTGGAGCACCTGCGCGCCGCCCACTCCACCTGCGACATCTGACGCCGGTGTGT
This sequence comes from Candidatus Brocadiaceae bacterium, assembly GCA_003551305.1. Lineage (GTDB taxonomy): Bacteria > Planctomycetota > Brocadiia > SM23-32 > SM23-32 > B1Sed10-231. Next base: position 109 of record PUMJ01000029.1, on the reverse strand, counting down.
GTAGCCGGTCCGCGAGACGGCATGTGGTGCCCGTTCAGGGCGCGTCCGGTCTCACGGCCCCCTGCTTCGTTTAACTACACGCGGTTCCCCTCTGCCGGCGAGCCGGCAG